>JAAYHM010000221.1 GCA_012735405.1 Tissierellia bacterium
AAGCCAGGGAGATGCTCCAAAATGAGGCATTGGAAAGCATTTGGAAAGAAGATTTGGATGTGTTTGAGGATTAAGGAGAGTGGGGGATATGGGATTAAGCGATATTGTTAAAAATATTTCTTATAGTGTAGATATTCGGTCTATACTAGATAATCCTGATAATAAACTGGGTTTTTATACATATGCAAATTTGTATAACTATTTTGTCAATGAAAATGGGCAGTCTTATCATACTTTAGTTAATTCTAAAAAGAGTGGGATTAGGGAAGAGTTTTGTTTACTAATGAATGATGTTGATATTATTTTAATGACGATTGATGGTTATGGTTTGGATTATGAAATAAAACATGATTTACTGACTATATATACCTACATTAAAGATTATCAGGAACACCCTGCAAAGATTCCATTTATATATAACTTGAATGATTTAATGACGCTATATGAGTTGGATATATTGCTAAAGCAAGAAAGTATAGATTTGTTTTTTATTGAGTTAATCAATGATATTTTAATGATAGAGTATAAATTGGAAATAGTTATGCTTGATGAATTCAAAGAAAATTTAAGAAATGATATTGACACTTACATAAGAAATAATGAACTGAATATATTTGATGGAATTGCTTATAAAAAGCCAGTAATTGCTATTGAAGAAATTCTCGGAGACATGAACAATATCAAAAACAACAATACAGATAATTTTGCAAGATATAACTGGGTTGATGTAAAAGATATTGCAAAAAAGATATTTTGGAACTATGAGTTCGAAATGGCATGGGCTGAAGATGCATGGAATATTATAATGTTTAATGATGTTGTAAAATCTGATAAAATTGTTCAGATAAAACATGATGATTATGAGTATGGAGATATAATCTTATGGTTAGTTGCAATGTATGATTTATATTATGAATATAAGGTTGCTGCTGACTATGAATCAATTGATGGAGCGGATTTGATAGAGTATATATATAATGTAGATAATGCTGAACATTACATAAGTACATATTTGAATAATAAAATTTATGAAGAACTGAATGAACAATTACTGAATGGGAAAGCCCCCAGGTGTGAGTTTTATGATGTTGAGAGCGGTAACTTTGTTTTTAGTGAAGATTCTATTGCCTTTGAAGTGCTTAGAAGAGAAATTGAGAAGCGACGTGAAATTATTAAAAGAAGGATACTAAAATATTTTAATTATAAGACAATAGTCATATCAGAATTTATGGAAGGTACTCATTGGTGTGAAAATTACTTTAATATAGAAGCCAAAAGAAAGAGAATCATCGAAAAGTACGATAAAATATTGGAAAAAGTTAGAGAAGGGAATGTTGTTAGATATTGTATTGGGGATAGCGAATTTGAATATATTGATGAAGATGAAGTAGAAAGAGATATGGAAGCAGAACTTGAAGAATTAGAAGATGAATGTAATAAATTTAAGTCTGATGCCCAACAAAGTCGAGTTTATGAATGGATAGATAATGGCATGAATCTTTAGTATGAATTAGAGTTAATTTATTCTTGTGATATAAACAATAAAATTAAATTGGCGGTGAGAAAATGGATAAATACATAGGTAAACTTATCGGCAATACAGGCAATCCTAATGATTTAAAGATTGCTCTCGAAAACAGTTTTTCTGCTAAAAGAGGAGAGTTTGTAAAAATCAAGCATAGAGAATCGGAAGAAGATGGGGATACATATGTTCTCGGGAGAATTGTATCCATATCCAGAAGCAATATTCTATATAACTCCAATATGGGTGAGGGGCTGTCATCTCTTGAGATACTACCAGGTGCACAAGTTACTGGGGAGACTTTATTTGGGACCATAGAACTGGTGGGGTACAGGGAT
>JAAYHM010000048.1 GCA_012735405.1 Tissierellia bacterium
TTAATTAAATATATTTGCCAAATATTAAATTTTCTATTGACAATATTTTCAATTTAACCTATAATAAATGTACACCAAGTTAGTATAATATTAAATAAGGAGTAAATCATGAGAATAACACAGGAAGCAGACTATGCATTAAGAGCCATATATTATTTGTCTACCTTGGAGGAAGGGACTAAGGCAAGTGCCAATGTAATAGCCAGAAGTCAAAATATACCACTAAGGTTTTTACTAAAATTATTACAAAAGCTAAGGAATGCAGGCCTGGTAGAATCCTACATGGGAGTAAACGGAGGCTATGCCTTAAGTAGAAAACCTAAAGATATAAGCTTTCTAGATGTTATAGAGGCAATAGACGGGCCCGTATATATAAATCGCTGCCTTTACGATCCAGAGTCATGCAACAACTTAGGGGTAGAAAAATGTTCCATACATAAGGCCCTTCATCAAATACAGGAAAATCTTAAAAAAGACCTGTCATCCATAAATTTTCAGCAGGTCCTGGATGACACTGAACTGGATGGGACTGAATATGAGGAAGTTTAAAACTTCCTTATATTTAGAAATAAAAGTATACTTAAAAGGTAAACGTTACCTAAAGGGGTATAAAATCAAAGGGGGGTTTAATATGGCTGTTAATGTGAAAACAGCTACTTGTGAATCTGCAGATAAAATATTAGAGAGCTTTATTGCAGACTTGGACTTTGACACCTGCCATCATAGGATAGGCACCCAGGATATTAAATGTGGCTTTGGACTACAGGGGGTTTGCTGTAAGCTTTGTGCCAATGGTCCCTGCAGGGTTACACCTGATTCACCAAAGGGGGTATGTGGGGCTACTGCAGACACTATTGTGGCAAGGAACTTCCTAAGGGCAGTTAGTGCCGGTTCCGCCTGCTACCTTCACATAGTAGAAAAGGCAGCCTGGAATTTGATGGAAACAGGCAAAAACAAGGGAAATATCAAGGGAAAGGATAGCTTAGATGAATTAGCCAGCCTATTTGGGATAGCAGAAGATGATGAATATGAAAAGGCAATAAAAATAGGAGAAAGGGTATTGGGAGATCTGTATAAGCCCAGATTTGAAAGGATGGAACTGGTAGAAAAGCTGACCTACAAACCCCGCTACGATAGGTGGCAGGAGCTGGGTATACTACCAGGGGGTGCAAAATCGGAAGTGTTTGATTCCTTAATAAAGACCTCTACCAATCTTAACAGTGATCCTGTGGATATGCTGCTCCATGCCTTAAGGCTGGGTATTTGTACGGGCTTGTATGGCTTATTTTTAACAAACAGGTTAAATGACATAATGCTGGGAGAACCAAAGATCAGGCTAGCCAGTGTAGGATTTAAGGTATTGGACACAGACTATATAAATATAATGACAACAGGCCATCAGCATTCACTATTTGCACACCTGGAGGAAGCCTTAACTACTGACCATGCAAGGGAAAAGGCAAGGGAAGCAGGTGCCAAGGGTTTTAAGCTTATAGGTTCCACCTGTGTTGGACAGGATATGCAGCTAAGGGGAGAACACAATCAGGAGGTATTTGCCGGCCATACCGGAAACAACTTTACCAGTGAAGCCTTAATTGCCACTGGGGCTATAGACTTAGTTATATCTGAATTTAACTGTACCTTCCCAGGCCTGGAATCTATTTCTGAAGAGCTGATGATAAAGATGATTTGTATTGATGATGTGGCTAAAAAGGCCAATGCAGAATTGGTAGAGTACAGCTATGAAGATAGGGAAAAAATATCCTCCTACGTAATTGAGGAAGCAATAAAGAGCTACCAGAATAGAAGGGATAAGGTAGTTATAAATATACCAGAAAATCATGGAAATGATAATACACTGACAGGAATTAGTGAGGATTCATTAAGGGATTTCCTGGGAGGAAGCTATAAGCCCCTGATCGATTTGATAGCCAAGGGCTATATAAAGGGGGTGGCCGGAATTGTAGGCTGTTCCAATTTAGTATCCGGAGGCCATGATGTATTTACTGTAAAGCTAACCAAGGAGCTTATAAAAAGGGATATACTAGTCCTATCAGCAGGATGCTCCAGTGGGGGACTGGAAAATGTTGGTCTTATGTCACCAGAGGCTGCAGACCTGGCTGGAGGCTTATTAAGGGAAGTATGTAAGGATCTGGGTATACCACCTGTATTGAACTTTGGCCCCTGCCTATCTATTGGTAGGTTGGAACAGGTAGCTACTGAATTGGCTAGTATATTAAATGTAGATTTACCCCAATTACCATTAGTGCTTTCTGCACCCCAATGGCTGGAAGAACAGGCCCTAGCCGATGGAGCCTTTGGTCTTGCTTTAGGATTGCCACTACATTTGGCTAAGCCACCCTATATAACTGGCAGCAAACTTGTTACAAAAGTATTGACTGAGGATTTGGAGGAATTAACTGGTGGCAGATTGATACTGGATGATGATGTTGTAAGTACAGCCAACAGATTAGAAGCCATAATACTGGCCAAAAGGGTAGCATTGGGGATATGAAGGGGGATTTTAAATGAGAAGAATAATGATTGATCGGTATAAGTGTGAAGCCTGTTTAGGCTGTGTGTTAGGCTGTATGGTAGAACACAATAAAAAGGGGAAGTCAATTTATGATTTAGATCTGGAGGATATGGCTAATGAAAGCAGGAACCATGTAGAAGTAGACTATGAAAACAGACCTGCTCCCATTATATGCCGTCACTGTGAAGATCCAGAATGTGTAACTACCTGCATGAGCGGTGCCATGACCAAAAATGAGGAAACAGGACTGGTGGAATACGATAAGGACAAATGTGCCTCCTGCTTTATGTGTGTCATGTCCTGCCCCTATGGTGTCTTGAAGGCAGATAGGATAAATAATGAAGTTATAATGAAATGTGATATGTGCAGCAACAGGGAAGTGCCCAGATGTGTTGAATTTTGCCCCACAAGGGCCTTGTATATGGTGGAGGTGGCAAGATGAAATATTTAATATTAGGTGCCAGTGTAGCAGGTATAAATGCTGCAAAGACCTTAAGGAAGCTGGATAAGGATGGTTCAATTACCATTATATCTATTGATGATAAGGTTTACTCCCGCTGCATGCTCCATCTATATATAGGTAAAAAAAGAAGCATAGATAGATTATCCTTTGTAGAGGAATATTTCTTTGAAAAAAATAATATTAATTGGATAAAGGGAAGAAGGGCTACAAAAATTGAGCCGGAAAAAAAGAGGGTAGTACTGGATGACGGAAGCTTCCATGAATATGATAAGCTCCTTATAGCCACCGGTTCATCGGCAGTAGTTCCACCAGTGGAAAATTTAAGGGAGGGTAAAAATGTATTTACCCTTAGAAATCTGGAGGATGCCATAGCCATTGACAAATTGGCAGATGGATCAGAAAGGGCAGTAATTATAGGTGGAGGCCTAATAGGTATAGATGTGGCTGTAGAGCTAATGGATAGGGGCCTTAAGGTAGATATAGTAGAAATGGGACCCAATATACTGCCTATGCAATTAGATAAAAGAAGTGCAAATGTGTATGAAAGGGAGCTTAAGAAAAGGGGTGCAGGAATTTTTACTAATGTTTTAGCTCAAAAAGGGGTATTGGATTCCAATGGGAATATTGTTGAAGTGGTATTGAAGGACGGCACAAGTTTAAGTGCAGATATGGTAATAGTAGCTGCAGGTGTCAGAGCCAATGCAGATTTTATAGAAGGTACAAATATTAAATTTGATAGGGGTATTGTGGTAAATGAAAGATGTGAAACAGATGAAGAGGACATATATGCTGCTGGGGATGTATGTGCCAACAAACCAGGCATATGGCCCCTGGCAGTAGAGGAAGGTATCACTGCAGCATACAATATGGCAGGCCTTGAAGAGAAAATTGAAAATTCCTTTGGCTTTAAGAATTCAATGAGCTTTTACGGCATCCCAACCATATCCATAGGCAATCCCAATATAGATGACGAGGACTATCAAATAGATATATATGATGACGGTAAGGTATATAAGAAGGTGGTTCACAAGGACGGAATTATATATGGGGCCATCTTCCAAAGGGATATTTCCTATGCAGGTGTATTTACAAAGATAATTGCTGAAAAGATTCCTATTGATACTATTGATAAAAATATATTTAAGATAGGATATGGGGATTTCTTCAATATTAATTCAAAAGGAGAGTTTGAATTTACAAAAAGGGAGTATGGTTTAAAAATTATTTAAAAATTTTATAAATTTTCCTTGACAATTTTAAATATTCATGTTACCATATAGCCAATTACAATTTAATAACAAAAATCCTCATCCTTTTTAATAGGGTGAGGTAGAGGTCGCGACTGTTAAGAGTAGCTATATGAGAGGCCGGAAGCCAATGACATATAGTGAAAGGAACCGTCGCCGAAGTGTCAGACACCCAAAGTCTGATGCTGGGACTATGTCGAATAGGCATAGGACTGTCATCATAGTATTTGCTCGATACTATGATGTTGAGCTATCTCACACTGAGCGAGAAAGGAGAGGATGTCATTGGTTTGCTATGGAAAATTAGCACCTGACAATCCTGTCAGGTGTTATTGTTTTTTGTAGATAAATAAAAGAGAAAATGAAAATAAAAAATATTGAAATAAAAAGAAGGGGAGAGATGTAGTTATGAGAAGGAGATTAGTATTATTAGTGGCTTTATCATTAATAGGAGCAATGCTGTTAACAGCATGTGGAGGAGGCAATGCTTCAACAGGTGAAGAAGAAAGTGATGTATTTAGGGTAGGTCTTGAGGCAGGATATCCACCTTTTAACTGGACTCAGCAGGATGATTCCAATGGAGCAGTACCAATAGATGGAACATCAGAATATGCCGGAGGATATGACGTGGAAATTGCCAAGAGAATAGCAGAAGGTCTAGGAAAGGAATTGGTTATTGTTAAGATAGAATGGGATGGACTGCTTCCTGCTTTAGAATCAGGAAAGATAGATGCTATCATTGCAGGTATGTCACCAACAGCAGAACGTGCTAAAGCCATAGATTTTACAGACAACTACTATAAGTCAGATTTAGTCATGGTTGTTAGAAAGGGAAGCCAATATGAAAATGCAACTTCCTTAAAGGATTTTGCAGGAGCTAAAATAACTGCCCAATTAAATACCTTCCACTATGAAGTAATAGACCAGATTGAAGGTGTAATTAAGGAAACAGCTATGGACAATTTCCCAGCCATGAGGGTTGCTCTTGAATCAGGCATGATTGATGGATATGTGTCAGAACGTCCAGAGGCAATTAGTGCCATGGCTGCAAATGAAAACTTTGTAATGGTAGAGTTTACAGATGGAGGATTTGAAACATCAGATGATGATACGGCAGTAGCAGTAGGTTTGAAAAAAGGAAGTCCATTAAGGGAAAAGATAAATGAAATATTAGGTCAAATATCTGAAGAAGAACGTCAGGACATAATGGACCAAGCAATTAAAAATCAGCCTGCAGCAGATAATTAATAAAAGTGAGTAAAAGGCAGCAAGTTGAGGAGGTAAAGTATGAGTTTTCAATTAGTAAAGGAGATATTTCTGGATAATTGGCCTATGTATCTTCGCGGTGCAGGCATGACAATTGTTATCTCCGTTATTTCTACAATTTTAGGAGCCATAATTGGATTATTAATAGGTGTTGTCCGTACAATACCTGAACCAGCTACAAGAGGAAAAAGGGTCATCCTTAAAGTGGTCAATACCATATTTTCAGCCTATGTAGAATATTTCCGCGGAACACCCATGATCGTTCAAGCTATGGTAATATACTACGGATCAGCCTTATTATTTGATATACATTTGAACCGCTTTGTAGCAGCCATAATTATTGTATCAATTAATACAGGGGCTTATATGGCGGAAATTGTACGTGGAGGAATTACATCTATTGACGAAGGCCAGTTTGAAGCAGCTAATGCTATAGGTATGACCCATTTTCAATCCATGTTCAATATCATACTGCCCCAGGTAATCAGAAATATTTTACCTGCAACAGCCAACGAGTTTGTTATAAATATAAAGGATACTTCTGTATTAAATGTAATTGGAGTAACGGAGCTATTTTTCCAAACTAAATCTATCACCGGAAATAACTTTAAATTCTTTGAATCCTACTTTATAGCAAGTGGAATATACCTACTTATGACCTTTACCATAACAAGAATTTTACGCCACTTTGAAAAGAGGCTGGATGGGCCACAAAACTATGATCTTGTAGGTAATCAGATGCAGGTATAGGATGGATAGGAGGTTAATATGGAAAGAGTATTGGATATTCAAAGCTTAAGAAAGTCCTTTGGCAACAATGAAGTATTGAAGAATATTAATTTTTCAGTAGATAAGGGAGAGGTTGTCTGTATCATTGGTTCATCAGGGTCCGGCAAATCAACCCTTCTACGCTGCATAAATCTTTTGGAGAAGCCAGACGGGGGTAAAATAATATATAATGGGAGAAATATCTTAGAAAGCAATATCAATGTATATGAGTACCGTACAAGACTAGGCATGGTATTTCAGCAATTTAATCTTTTTAACAATCTTAATGTGCTAAACAACTGTACAGTAGGGCAAATTAAGGTGCTGGGTCGCTCCAGAGAAGAAGCAGAAGAAATAGCCATGAAGTATTTAAAGGTAGTTGGAATGGATAAATATATAAATGCAAAGCCAAGACAGCTATCAGGAGGGCAAAAACAAAGGGTGGCCATTGCCAGAGCCCTTGCTATGGAACCGGATGTAATGCTATTTGATGAACCAACATCAGCTCTGGATCCGGAAATGGTAGGGGAAGTCCTTAAGGTTATGAAGGAGCTGGCTGAAATGGGCCTTACCATGTTGGTTGTAACCCATGAAATGGGCTTTGCAAAGGAAGTATCAGACAGGGTTGTATTTATGGATAAAGGGGTCATAGCAGAAGAAGGGGAACCAGAGCAAATATTCAACAATCCAATCCAGGAAAGAACCAGGGAATTCTTAAGAAGCACCCTACAGGCAGTATAAATAAAAAGGCGGCATGCTTATCCAAAAAGCATGCTGCCTTTTTATTAATCTGTTGGATCTTCAATAAGGGTTACAA
>JAAYHM010000049.1 GCA_012735405.1 Tissierellia bacterium
AGAAGAATCAAGTACCTTTAAAAAAAATTTCGGATTCTTTAAATATTCATTATTTATATATGTTATTGACATACTTACTTACCTGGTTTTTATCCTTATTATAAAAAACATTAAAAAACCAGGATATTCACCACCTTTTTTTTATTTGTCTTATTACAAAGGAGAAGGTATATTAGGGCCTGATTATTAATTAATTTGAGTCACTATTATATTAAATTTTGCAAATATTGTCAACATTGTAACATATCCATTTATTTTTAGCAGGCTTAATATAGTATTTTAAAAAAATAACCGCTAGTATACTATGATGCACTAGCGGTTATTTTGCCAAATCCTTTATTCTTCAACTTTCTTCAATACCCTAACTCTTATAGTTTTATAAGCCATAAACACAAATAGAAATATTCCTACATATCCATTTATAACATATATAATGTTTACTAATTTGTCAAAGGGAACTAAAAGTCCTACAAAAACCCCTGCTGCTGCAAATACAACTGTTAAAATTCTAAATTTAGGTGTTTTATCTTCAGAAAATCTAGCAACTGCTTGCCATAGTAGTGGAACTGCTGTAGTATAAATACCTGCCACTACTATTAGTGAAAATATGGTTCCTAAAACTGGATGAACCTTATTGGCTAAAACCAGATTTGGTACCATTGAACCAGATAATTCTTCTATATTTGCCATGATACCTAAGGTTATTATTAGCAATGCTAAGCTAAATCCTGCTGCACCAATTATAGTTCCTAAAATAGACTCATTTTTGTTGTCACTTGACGCCCCCAGTTGAGACATAAATCCAGCAAGCCATAGCATACAGAAGCCTACATAAGATACTGCTGAAAAGAACCAGTTGCTGGATGCCTTTAATAAATCTAGCTGTGGAATGATTTCATTGGCATTTGCAACTCCCGATGGGTTCATGGCTATGGCAAATATACCAAGTATTACAGTTAATACTACTATGGTAGGTCCTATTTTGCCTATTACGTCAACTATTTTACCAAGTCCAAATATTACAGTTCCTCCAGCCAATATACCCATCATTACTCCACCAACCCAGGTTGGTTGCCCATATTGCTGATTTAGAGTTGCTGCTGAACCACCTATCATTACAATGTAGGACATATAAATAAAGGCTACGGAGAAATAATCATAAAACTTTCCAATCCTTTTCCCACAGTAGTAATAAAAAATATCGCTTCCCTTAGCAAATTTATTATTATACCCTGCAATCATAAATTCTATACCAACATATAAGAATAGTAAAAATACAACTATTACCCCAAATGCTCCTAAAAGTCCAAAGGAACTAAAATACTGCATTACCTCTTGACCCGTTGCAAATCCACTACCTATGAGGAAGGCAATAAAAGCACCTGCTAATGTAAATACCTTACCCCAGTTTAGTTGCTTCTTACCAAGCTTGCCTATGTTAACACTCCTATCCATTACCCATACTCCTAATCTGTTTTAAGTTTTCAAAGTTCCTTACATTATATAATAAAAAGAATTTTTTGTATACCTGTAAATAAAATGGAGTCGATATGACATAGGAGAAACTCCTATGCCACTTTCAACTCCCTAATTATCTATCTATTAAAAATGTGTTGCTTCTTCTATTTCAGTAGATAAAGCTTTTAATGCCCTTTCTGTCAGTTTCTTTCTTAAGGTATATTCTTCTTCTTTTGAAAGATCAGGATTTCCAACTGGATGTGGAATTGCTATAGTTGGTACAATTCTATTAGCTCCTACAGATTCAGAGATTGTTGTTATGGTAGCCATATGAACTATAGGGATACCGTATCTTTCAATTTCTTTTACCATCGTTGCACCGCAACGTGTACATGTACCTCAGGTTGAAGTTAAAATTACACCGTCTACTCCTGCTTCTTTTAATTCTTTTCCTATCTCAGTACCAAATTTAGTTGCATTGGCTACAGAAGTTCCTGTTCCTGTAGTAGTATAGAAGTAGTCATATACCTTGCCAATAACTCCTTCTTTTTCAAATTCCTTTAATACATCCAAAGGAACAACCCTATCTGGTATTTCATTGGCATATACTGGGTCATATCCACCGTGGATTGTGTAATATTCTCCAGTTAATGCATCCCTTTGACTTACATCATATTTACCCCATTTTTGAGCACTAGCTGATTGAATTCTATCTGGGTTTCCATTTGGAACTATTCCACCACTAGTTACTAAAGCTATAGTTGCCTTGCTTAAATCTTTAATAGCTGGAGCTGGATCTACCTTATCAAACTCTGGCATTGGAAGTTCAGTTTTAAATTCTCCACCATTTAAACGAGCAAGTAACATTTCAACAGCTCTTTGGGAGCCTCTCTTTTCTGCAAATACAGTAAGCCTTTTTCCTTGTGGTATATATCCTTCTTCTTCAGGTAGTCCTAATTCTTCACCCTTAACTAATTTCTTAGTTATATTAGCCATTACAGGTAAAGCTTCTCTCATTCCAGCAGCTGAGTCTGCAGTTTTAACTACTATAGCTTTTGATTTACATGCTTCAACTCCTGGGTTTTCTTCATACATACCTGAAACTACAGGGATGTTTAACTCGTCTACAACTGCTTTAGCAACACCTGCACAAGCCATACCATATCTACCTGCATTAAAGGCTGGCCCTGCAACTACTATATCAGGTTGCTTTTCCTTTATAATATTCATTATGAATTCTAAGGCTTCTTCCTTATTTTCATTGAAGAAGTTGTCTCCACAAATTATTGTTCCAATTACTTCTCCTTCACCTTGAAGTAATCCATTGAAACCCATGGCTGGCCCAACAGCTTCTTCTTTAAATTCAGGAGCCATTCCTGCTTTATCTTCTCCACCTACTTGTCCGAAGAACTGGTTCACATAGTACAATACTTTGAACTTCATTTTTTCTCCCCCTTTCCTTGTCATTAATATAATTTAGCTGTGCAATAGTGATATCCAATTTCTGAAGTTGAACCAATTACAGCATTTAATTCACATTTCATAAATCCATCTTCTTCTAAGCAGCCTTCCCATCCACCTGCTAGGGTTGCAATTGCCTTGTCATCTCCTATAACCTTGTCTGCTGGTTCTAGTGTAACAACATGGCTTACGTTTCCTGTTGATACAACAGCTACCGCTTCCTTAGTAGTATCTGCCAATGGTTGGCTCATGCCGTCCCATCCTGAACATTCGTCTGTTATTAATACAGTCTTAATTCCTGCATTTTCTAATCTCTTACAAATCATTAGCAGGTCTGAGTCTGGGTTACCATATCCTTCTTCTGATACAATAACTCCATCTGCACCTAGCATCTTACATAATTTAGCTGTATAATCACAGGTTCTAAACTTACCATCTAATGTAGTTAACTCTGGTGTTAGGATAACTCCCAGGAAGTTAATTGTCTTTCCGTGTTGCTCATATAAATCTAGTATTACTGAGTTGTTTTGATGTTGATAAGTTGTTATCTTGTCACAAGCTGCAACACAGTTACCGCTTATTACTGCCCCATCAATCTCCTCATTTGGATGCAATAGGGTTGGAAGTATTTGTTGAGTATTAACACCGTAAACATATCCATCATGTAGTAAACCCTGGGATATTAACATCTCTACATAAACTACCTTTGGTAGGTCTGGGTATTTTTTGCTTTCTTCTGCATGGGATCCCATTTCATATACAAGAACCTCATCTGGTTCTACATCCCTACCAGCTTCCCCTACATATTCTGCAGCTTTTAATCCTGCAAGCCTTACTGTTTCTTCGTGAATATGTGGCTGCAAACCTTCTACTGGTGTAATATCAACAACCAGGTTGTAAGTTTTTGAGAATGGTGTCCATTTTGCACCTTCTCCCCACATGTCTATTACACCTTCCTGGAAACCTACTATGTCTCCTACTGTTACAACTGCTGCCCCATATAGTACATTTACCTTTCCTTCCCCAGCTTGTTCCATCTTACTTGTTACTCCCGGGAAGCCTTTTCCTTTACCCTCAATTTTCACTCTTGGTTCTATTACGTCTTTTACTGGGATAATTCTTGTTTTCTCTCCTGGTCTGGCAACATCTATCTTTACATCTTTAATTCTTTCATCTTCTTTGAGAAGATTGATTAATTCCTCTGCATTTACTGTTAGAACCCCATCCTTTACAGCAGTTTCATTGCCTAGCTGTATATCTTTAATGTGGATTCTTCTTAATTCAAGTTTCAATGAGAGTCACCTCCACTTTAATTTATATAGATTCTTCTAAATTCTTCCAAGGAAGACTTTAGAAGTTCATTGTCTATAAAGGCATAATCTTCGCTATTTTTTGTATCAGGCTTTCTTCTTTGCATTAAATTTCTATAACTTTGTATACTGCTTTCTATGATTTCTACATGAGTCTCATTTATTTCATTTAACTTTTTGCCAATTATAATGGAACGGTAAGGAGAGAAAATCACTCGGATACTTGCTCCCAAAGGATGGCTTATAAGCTCATAACCTTTATGGACTAAATCCCTAACCCTTAGTAGTACATCTTCAAAGCTGCCATCAATAAATATAACCTCTTTATAATTTTCCTTTACTCTTGGGTTATTAGTTACTATTTTGTAATTTAAGCTCTTGTCCATGATTTTCCCTCCCATTGTTCTTAAGTAAATTTATCTTATCAAGTCCTAATACTTGGTGTATTCTTCCCTAATGGATTTTATTTCTTTAATTATTTCATCTACATCTAAAACCATTTCCATCATGCCTACTTGTTCTTCATATACAGCTGGATCTACAGATTCTTTAAACTCTGGTTCTACTGGATGATATACTCTAAGTCCTAACTGGACTCCTGCCAATGGACCTGCAAAAGTTGGGTCTCCTGCTGTTACAGTTTCAGCCGCTAAACCTACAGCTTCTGCTTCAGCTCCTCCTACAATAACTACTATATTTTCAGCACCATATTTTTCTGTTAACTCTTTAACCCTCTTTTGATTTTCCAAGTCCATGGCTCCTGCAGCAGTTCAGACAAAGCATTCAGTTGATGAAAATACAACTTCTGCAGGAGTGGTTTTAACACATTCTTCTATTGCTGGACCTGGAATTCCATCTCTGTCCCCAATGATTATTACCTTTGAATTCTCATTGAATATGGACATTTTCCCACATCCTTTCTATGTGTGTTTTTTAAGTTTGATATTTGTTTGTTAATTGTTTATTAATCGTTTGTTATATGTTTATTATATGTTCTTGTTTATTATTCTACATGTTTTTCAATTGTATTTCAAGTGCATTTTTTAAAAAAGTTTTTCCCATCTTTTATCTCTGTCTAAAAATAGCCCTTTCTGCCATAAAATTTTTTGTAAATAAAAAAATCAGGTTTTAAATGTTTTCCCATTTAAAACCTGATTTGGTTATTTTTATAACATTTCCTTTTTAATCTTAAGTACAAAATCGTCTATGTGTTCCCTTGAATGTTTTTCTACACTATCATAATCCTTATTTTTTATTGCCTCAAGTATCTTACTTAAGGTATCGGTAAAAAGATCAATACTATCAAAATAGGGCTCACAATAGTGCCACAATCTTTCAGTGTGATAGTGCAGCGATGTTAGGATTTCCTGTAGCCATGGATTGCCACAGCTTGCAAATATTATTTGATGAAAATCTTCGTCATCATCAATAGCTTTTTGGTAGTCCTTACTTATATCATAGGTTTTCATTCTGGATACTATTTCTTCAAGCTTTTTAATATCTTCATCACTTATCCTTTCTGCTGCCAATCTGGCAGCATAAGCATCCAATACCCTGGTAATTTCAAAAACATGTTTCATCTGTTTAAAATCTATGGCAGGAACCTGGGCTCCAAATCTTGGAACTATATTTAATAATTTATCCCTTTGCAAACGTTTGAATGCACTCCTTACTGGAGTTCTGCTGGTATTGAATTCCTCAGCTATATCAGTTTCATTTAAAACTAAGCCAGGTTCATATTCAAGATGGATAATTCTATCCCTAAGTATCTCATAAATATCATTTGCATCTAGTTTATGTTCACCCATTATCATACTCCTTACATAGAAATTAATTTTATGTCCCTTCTTATTTTATTACTAATATTAAAAAAATCAAATTAAAAAATTTAATAATACTTTCCTTATCTATTGATCTTTATTAATAGAATTGTTGTTCTTGTTAATATAAATATCAGCTACTTTTATTCCCTTAAATAACAAAATTATTATAAGTACTTCTTTTACCAAACCTATTAAAGATCCTAATATGCCTAAGGTACCAATTGCACCCATGGCTCCCATGCCTAATTTAATATTCATCATTTTATAATCTCCTTTATTTTTTATTCTTATTTGAATATATCCATGCTTAAATTATTCCGGTATGTGTTTTTCATATTCTACCAACTATCAAAGTGTATCTTAGTCTCATCATACCTGTCCTTTGGTTCCTTATCTTCTTCCTTTTTACCTACTACAACCATGCCTACTGGAACTACATGCTCCGGTAAATTTAATAGCTCTGCCATAGGCTTCATTAATTCTTCCATAGGATATACTCCACACCAAACTGCTCCAAGACCTAGGCCATGGGCTGCCAAAAGCATGTTCTCTATTGATGCACAACAGTCTGAGATTAAAAAACCAAATATAGGCTGCAATTTCTTATCTCCACAAACTACAATTCCACAACCTGCCTTTGGGAGCATCTTGGCATACTGATGAAAATCAGCAATTGCTTCTAAAACTTCCTTATCCCTTAGTACAATATATTCTCTAGGTTGTCTATTGTGGGCTGAAGGTGCTTGAAATCCAGCCTTTAGTATTGTCTTTATTTCTTCATCACTTATAACTTCCCCAGTAAACTTTCTAATGCTTCTTCTAGTATTTATTGCTTCTAAAACATCCATTAAATATAATCACCTCCTTTACATATTATTATATTTTTCTATGCATGATTTGCATATGCATACCTTTCCCCTTTTATCCTCTGGAACCATGTCCAGAACTTGCTTTGATACTTTAACTTCCTGACACCAGCATTTTTCTTGCCCATGCTGACAATTATTAGGTTGACCACAAATAGGACATATTTTTTCCTCAGCTGTCAAGCCCATCTTATCACTCCTTTTTCTTTTATTATATAAGCAATTACCAGCTTATTTATTAAAAACTTCTAATGGTTCACTGAGAAACATAATGTATATTAAGTATCTGCTTTAATTATAACACAATTTTATCAATACTTATCTATTATTTAATAATATGATATAATTATTATTTATATAGTGCTAGTATTAGGAGGAATAAACTATGGACAGGATAATAAAAAAATGTAAGGTATGCCCTGTAGAATGTGAACTTATTATAAGCAAAGATCCAAAGGAAGCCTCAGGCTTAACAGTTGAAGGAAATAGCTGCAATAGAGGAAGAGACTTTGCCATTCATATGATGGCTGAACCTATGGAGGTGTTAACAGGCAGGGTTCTCCTTAAAAATGCAAATATGGGCCGCCTTCCTGTTAAAACAACAGCTCCAATTCCTCAAAACAAAATGGAAGAGTGTTTAAAAATATTAAATTCTACAGAAATTTCTGCTCCTGTTAAAAGGGGGCAAGTTATTATAAAAAATATATTAGGTTTAGGAGTAGATGTGATAGCTTCAAGAAAGGTAAATGCCATTGGAGGCATAAGCAGTTAGAAGACAGAGGGAGGGTTCCTCTGTCTTATTTTTACGGCTGGTAGGAAGGATTTGCAAATATAATAGTCCACTTGGGGGAAGTTTACAAATACTAGAGTAGAGGTTGGTTCTTTGTAAATAGTCAATTGTGTTCAATTATTGTCTCTAGTTTGGTTCTTATATTGTAGTAATATAAAGCTGGCAGGACAGTCCCTTTCATTATGCTGGATATGCTAATAGCCCACCATATGCCCAATAGACCAAGGCTGGTGCTGCTTAAAGCTAAGGCCATTGGAATTCTAAATAGGTTGAATACAACCCCGATTAAGGTTGGAGGCAAGGTCTTGCCAAGGCCATTAAAGGCACCAGCAGTGCCTATTTCAGTAGCCATAAAGAACTGAGACAGACCTAAAATTCTCAAATAATGTATGCCTTCCCTTATAGCTATAGGATCCTCAGGTGTAAAAATGCTAAAAAGCGGTTTTGCACCTAATATCAATAAAAGGGAAGCAAAAAAACCTATGGTTCCCAATATCTGCATACCCCTTTTATAACCTCTCCTTATTCTAACAGTCTTCTTAGCTCCATAATTTTGACCTATAAAGGCAGAAATAGCTGAACCAAAGCCTTCTGCTGACAACCAGGTTATGGATTCAATCTGAGATCCTACATTCATAACAGCCACAGCCACATCCCCAAAGTTGGCAATAAATCTAGTAAGTATCATACTTATACTTGAATGAATTGCCGTTTGTACAAAGGGTGGAACACCCAGCTTTACAATCCTCTTAATATACTTTAAATCTGGTTTAACTAATAATTTAACCCTTGAATATATTTCTCCGTTTTTCTTCCCAATGTAGATAAATACTATTGTAACCAAAGCTTGAGAAAAGGTGGTGGCAATGGCAGCTCCAGCTGCTCCCATAGAGGGTATAGGTCCTATTCCAAAGATGAGAATTGGGTCTAAAACCATATTGGCAACTAACCCTATGGTGTTCAGTTTAAAAGGGGTTACACTATTGCCTCCACTATTTAATACCGCTGAGAATACAGGGTTTAGGAATTGAAATATTACTCCCAATCCTACAATAAATAAATAGGTTTGGGCCATTTCAATGACCTCTTTTTGATTTAAGTTAAAAAATCCTATTATTTCTCTTCTAAAAAGAACTAAAAATAAGGAATACAGAATAGCAATAAAAATATCCAACTGGAAGCCGCTGGATATATACTTCTTAACTTCTTCCATATCCCTTCTACCATAAGCATGGGCAACGCTAACTCCTAATCCTATTTGGCTTATTAATATTAAGCCAGAACCAAACCACAATAAATTCCCTGCAGTTCCTACTGCCGCAACAGCCTCTGTGCTGTATCTGCCTAACCACATGGTATCAGTTAAACCATATGCCATTTGTATAAAGGATGTAGCCATAATGGGCATGGCCAGTTTGACTAAGGTACTGGTAATCTTGCCTTCTGTTAAATTTAAATTTCTCTCCATTTCATCCTCCAGTTTTTATTACGGTATTCGAAAGTTATTGTATATGAAAAAATACAAGTGTTCAAGTAGAATAAATTGTGCTTGTAAAGTTATACTACAACTAAAATATATTTGGAAAGATGGCTCTCTCCAAATATATATTCAGCCTGGCTATATAAAAGGTTTTTTTCAACTTTCTAAAGGCAACTTAACTGAAATCTCAAATCCTTGCCCTTCTTTAGTCTTATAATCTATATGGCCATTAACTTTATTGACCCTTTCCTCTATGCCCTTTAGGCCATTTCCCTTTATGATACTCTTACAGCCTAGACCGTTATCCTTTATGCTTAAGTGTATTTTGTCACTAACACCTATGTTTATATTTATTTGACTGCATTTACTATGCTTTATACTATTGGTTAATCCTTCCCTTATGGTAGTATATAATATGCTCTTATGTTTAAGGGGAATATCCTCCACCTTTTCATCCCCCCCTATATACTATAGTTATATTTGAAGTGTTATTTATATTATAGATTAAATCCTGAATGGCATTTTTCAATCCTTGGGATAGGTTTTCTTCCTTTAGTGTATATACTGCCCTCCTTAGGCTATTCATACTGTCTTTGGTTAACTTCTGACATTTTTGTATAAGCTCTTTACCTTTATCCATATCCTTATCAAGTATATTTCTTGCTACATCCAGATTCATACTAAGGGCTACCAGGCTGTGACCTAAATTGTCATGTATTTCCTGGGCTATTCTGTTTCTCTCCCTGGTAATAGTAAGCTTCTCAATTTCCTTATTCAACTTTAACACCTTGTTCCTTTCTATTAGTAGAGCAACATAGGAAAATATACTGATACTAAAAAAGGATATCATTAATAGGCTGAATACAAGCCCCATAAAATCTTCCCTGATTATATCTAAAATTCCTATACCCTCTCGTACTGAAGAACGATATAAGGCTACAAACAATATAGTAAATACATTTAAGGTATATAGAACCTTTATAGCTTTTTTATTTATAAGCCATGGAATTTCCGCCATTATTACAAACAAATAAACCTCCAGGTATCCGTCTACACAAAACTCCAGTATGCCACCAATTATAATTGATATTACAATAGACAGATAGTAATTTATTTCTGCCTTGATTTTGCCCTTATATCTTAAAATATCGTTTGTAAGAGCAAATAAAAATAAGGATAGAAATAAAATTAAATTACCAAGATTGTCATAATATCTGTTAACTATAATGACAATAAAGGTTGCATATAGCACATACCTTATAATTTCCATATATTTATACCATTTTCCCATCCCATCACCGCCAACAATTAAGGATACATGGCTGTATCTATTCAGTACTAATGGGGTCTTCTCCCTTATCTTGTGGACTATTTCCCTTTAACTTTCTAAAGTATATGGCTGTAAATACACATAATATAACAAGCAGAACTCCTTTAACATAAAAGCTAACTTCACTGCCTATCTTTTCATAAATATAGCCTCCTGCCAAAGGCCCAAGCATGCCACCTATTCCAACAGCAAACTTGTACTTACCATAGGATTTGCCCCTTTGATTTTCTCCTACAATGTCTATAACAAGGGCAGATTCTGCAGGACCTTCAAGGATTGAGAATATATCTATTATAGTATTGATTATTAAAAAATAAGAGTAGCTTTTTACAGCTGGAATGAAAAGGTATAATATTCCTATGGCTAAAATACTTATAATAAATATTTTTTCCCGACTATACCTGTCGGATATTTTCCCAAATTTATTAGGCAGAAATAAGGATAAAATTGCTCCAGGTAAAAATAAGTAGGCTATTAGATGAAATTTATCTGTTATATTATCACTTATATATATAAGATAGGTATGACCTGTTAAACTAAATATAAGTGCAAACAACCCCATTAGGATTAAGAATATATTAAAATCCTTATTTTTATTTGTTTTTTCCTCTTCATAATATGGCTTTAAATCCTTTGTTTCCTTCAGCTTTGTAATAGCATAATAAAGGCTAATTAGGCTTGTTATTAAGTATAACAAAAAGGCAGACCTAAAGGAACCGTCAAAAAAAGCTACCATGTAGAATCCCAGTATTACTCCAATTAAATTTCCTTTATTTGTAGATTCATTTACTCTTCCAAAGGTTTCAGACCTATTTTGTTCATGGCTTAAATCAGATATCATAGTATCTACGCTTATCCATAGAAAGCTAATCCTTCCATCAAACCAAAGTAATGATTGTGGTAATGATTTTTATGTGACTTTAGTAATATGGGAGGGTTCAAATCTTATTTTTCAATTCTTTAATTAATAAGGCCAATTGGGTCCTATCTCTTAATTCCAACTTGTCCAATATTTTGGTGACATGGTTTTTTACCGTTCCTTCAGTTATGTACAAAATTTCACTTATCTCCCTGTTGCTTTTCCCCTTGGCTACCAGATTGGCTATTTCCAATTCTCTAGCTGTTAATCTGTTTAGTATATTTTCTTTTTCAGTATCCCTTTTATCTATCACTGCACTGGCTAAAGTTTTGGCTACATGTCCATGGAGAAGCAGGTCTCCCTTGTATACTGACTTAATTGTATCAACCAATTTTCTGGAGCTGATATCCTTAAGTATATATCCATCTGCGCCACTTTTAAGTCCATTAAATATGTATTCATCTTCATTAAAGGTGGTGAGTATTATTATTTTTACTTGGGGGTATTTCTCCTTTATTATTTTAGTTGCCTCAACTCCATCCATAACAGGCATTCTTATGTCCATAAGTACTAAATCCACTTCTATGTTTTCAATGAAATCTACAGCTTCCTGCCCATTATTTGCCTGGCCTACAATTTCAATTTCATCATATAGGCCTAACATAAGGCTTAAGCCTTCCCTAATAAGGGCTTGGTCGTCAACTATAAGCACTCTAATCATACTTAACCTCCAAAATATAAAATAGGGCAGAGAATCATCCCTTTAGCTTGCTTTGCATTAATGGATAAAAGCAACTAATATCCTATATTTAGTAGCCAATACAATAAAGAAAGGGATGATTTCAAAATATTTGGCTAAGAAAGCTTTACTTGGAGATCCTTCACCTGTGGCTCAGAAAGACCAGGTGGAGGGTTCAGGATGACAAGGTAATTCAAAATAAGACAGAGAACCTCCCCTGTCTTAGTCTTCCTGGTCTGTTATTATAATTGGCCCATCTTTTGTAATAGCAATGGTATGTTCAAATTGAGCAGATAGGCCTCCATCTATGGTTCTAGCAGTCCAGCCATTATCATCTATTGTACATTCATATCTGCCTGTATTTATCATAGGCTCAATGGTTATAACCATTCCCTCCATCAATCTTGGACCTCTTCCTGGCATGCCAAAGTGGGGTACCTGAGGATCTTCATGCATATTTCTCCCTATTCCATGGCCTACAAAATCCCTAACCACAGAAAAGCCTTCTCCCTCTACATAGGTCTGTATGGCATGGGATATATCCCCTATCCTGTTACCTACTACAGCCTTTTCTATTCCAATATACAAGGCCTTTTTAGTTACTTCTAAAAGTCTTTTGGCCTCATCTGATATATTCCCTACGGCATAAGTCCAGGCTGAATCGGCTAACCAGCCATCTATATTTACTACCATATCTATAGTAACTATATCCCCATCCTTTAGAGGTTCCTTCCTTGGAAACCCATGGCATATTTCATCATTTATGGAAGCGCAAGTAGCATACTGGTATCCTCTGTAGCCTTTTTGCTCTGGATAGCCGCCATTTTTTATAATATACTCTTCTACAAACTGGTCAATTTCATAAGTACTGATTCCTGGTTTGATCATCTTCCTAATTTCCTTGTGTACCTGGGCTAAAAGCCTTCCTGCTTTTTTCATTTTTTCAATTTCTTCTTCATTTTTTATAAAAATCATATATCATTCCCTTTCTATAAATAATAATATTTTACTTGTGAATATTAATATCCTGCTGATTTAACAAGGATTTAAATCTTGCATCATTCCTTAAAGTATCCAAATCCTCATCCACCCTAATCATTTCTATTATCTGAGGATATAGTACAAGAGACTTTCTTAAATCCCTTATGGCTAAATCCTTTTCATTTAGCCTGGCATAACAACAAGCCCTATTATAGTATAGATACTTGGCATAGGGATTGTTTTCTATGCCCTCTGTTAAAACTTCTATAGCCTTTTCCAACTGCCCTTCCTCTATATATATTGCAGATTTATTTAAATAGGAATCAGAATACTTGGGATTTTCCTCAATGGACTTATCATAGTATTCCAATGCCTTTTTATTGTCTCCTAATTTTTTATATATAACTCCCATATTAAACAAGGCCCTAAAATACTTTGGATTTATTTCTAAGCTCTTCCTAAGCATATAAAGGGCTTTTTTAAGTTCATTCCTCTCCTCGTATATGGAACCCATATTGTTATAGGCTATATAATCATCAGGCTTAAGGTTTATAACCTTTTTGTAATAATATATAGCCTTTTCACTATCCCCTTTTTCATCATAAATATTTGCTATATAAAAATAAGCCCTATCATAAAATGGGTCTATCTCAGTTGCTTTAAAATTGTTTTCCAAGGCCTTATCCAAGTCCTTTAGCCTTTCATACATGGTGGCCATTCCATAGTAGGCACCTGCTTGATTATTATCCAATTCAGTAATTTTTTTATAGGCCTTTAAGGCCCTTAAAGGAAAATCCAACTCATCATATATAATTGCAATATTGTATAGTATTTGTATATTTTCTTTTTTATCCCCCTTGAATCTTAAAGACTTAATATAAAATTTAACAGCCCCTTTCTTATCCCCATTTAAATAAGAGTTTTCTGCCAAAATTATATAATTTTTTCTTCTGTCTATATTGCTTAGATGCCTTCTCATTTATTACACCTCTGATTTATTTATGTAAATATAGTTTATCACAAATATGAAAGAAATTATTACTATATTATATTATATGAAAATAAATTAAATATCCAATATGAAATTTAAGAAAAATAAAGTGCTTAGGGGTTTGTTTATAAATTATACCTTCCTAAGCACTTTATATAAAGGACTCAGACTATTCCATTAAATGGCTTTCAAGAATTTGTTCCTGCCTCAATCCTTCCAAGCCTAAATAGTATTCAAGATTATTAAGCAGATATTCCAGTTTTACTGGACCTACTATTTCTGAGCCTATAACCTGTACTCCATATCTTTTTGCCTCTTGTTTTACTAATTCAAATACCCTATAAAGGGGTGTATTGGCACAGTCAAACATATTCATTGAAACTACAACCCCATCCCTTTCAGGGAACTTAATTCCAACAGCCCTGACAGTAGAAAATCCACCACTAGGCCCCCTGACAGCCTTTGCTATCCTCTTTGCAATACTTAAATCTTCTGTTCCTAAAAATACATTGTAGGCAGTTAAACCTTCTACATCAGCACTTACTATAGTTGCACCAGCTTTTTCACTTAGCTTTCCATCCACTGATAAATCCGGCTTCCTCTTTTCATAGTCTGGATGGCTGGGATCTTCTAATAAGGCCTTTAATCCTTCATATTGGCCTTGCCTTATGTAGGAGATGCTCCTTTTCTCCTCTGTTCTGGCATTTTGGCCTGAAAAGAATACTGGTACCTGGTATTTTTCAAATAGTTCCTTTCCTATTTCCTCTGCCAATTCTACACATTCTTCCAAGGTAATATTTCTTAGAGGAAATATGGGTATGGTATCCTGGGCTCCAATCCTTGGATGGGTTCCTTTCTGCTCCCTCATATCTATTAATTCATAGGCTTTACCAGCCATGGCAATTAAAACTTCCTTCAAGGGCTCTGGTTCCCCTATGGCTGTAACCACCGTTCTGTTGAAGTCGTATTCAGGCTCAACACTTACCAGTTTAACCCCTTCCTTGTCTTTAAATACGCTTACTATCTCCTCAATGACCTCTTTCCTTCTTCCTTCGCTAAAATTTGGCACTGCCAATATATGCTTCTTCTTGCCCATATAAATACCCCTTTCATTTATCATATTAATTTATATAAGGTAAATTATTAAATTATCTTCTTATTGAATTTTTAAGTAAATCATCTAATTCCTCATCATTTAGTTCATAGTGATAGAAGCTGCTGTAGAATTCCCTTACCTCTTCCCTGATGTCGTAGTTGAATACTTCCGGATACAATAGATTGCCCAGCCATTTGATCCCTAATATTCTATTTGCAGATGGAGGCCTGTCAAACCAGTTAAAGGGCCTATTGGGTATTTCATAAACCTCTTTTTCCTCTACTGCCTTTATACCTTGCCAGGTAGGATCTTCAAATATTCCTGAGTAGTAACCTCCCCTTTCATCATCCCAGGATATAATTATGTCTGGATTCCACTTTAAGAGCTGTTCTATAGACACAAGAGACTTGCCTTGATCAGCTTTTAGTTCCACTTCTGCCACATTTCTTCCACCAACTAAATCTATAACTACAGCATGCCAGGAAGTAGAAGGTTCTGTTTCTAGCCCATCTGGCCCTTCTGCATAATATACTCCTATTTTTTCCTCTTCAGCTATACTGGCTGCTAAAGTCTGCGCCTGGGATATGGTTTTTCTGCAGTATTCTGCCAACTCTTTTGCCCTTTCTTCTTCTCCCATAACCTTTCCTAATAGCTCATAGGCCTCATCTAATTTTAATAAATCAGAGTCTAATATTATGGTTGGTATTCCCGTTTGTTCCTCCAATTCCTCTGCTATGGACAGGGAGGTTTCCACTACTTCCTCCATAATTATTAGTACATCCGGATTGAACTTTAAAAGCTCCTCTATATTTACGGCATTTTTGCCTGCACCACCTAAATTAGGAAGATTGTGATATTTTTCTGATATAAATCTTTTTTCTCCTTCCCTCAGCTCATAATTCCAGCCCACCATCTTTTCAGGATTTAGAGTATATAGGAGGATAGTCCCTGTAGGCTTAGTGGCAAAAGCCTTATCTGCCTTTTTAGGAAGTCTGACAACTCTTCCAGCCATATCCACTACTTCTATTTCTTCACCTCTATTTTCTTCTGCTTCCTCCAGAGTATTTTCCTCAGTTTTTATATCTTCCACTGCAATACCTTCTTCATCTTTAGCTCCTCCAGTACTGCAGCCAACTAATAGGGTCAATAGAAGCATCAAAATCAAATATATAGAAATAAACCTTTTTGCCATCTTGTCTTCTCCTTTCAAATCATTGGTATGCACATTTTTATCATTTTATTCTTAAAATTTAACTTAAAAACCTTTAGCTTCACATCATACAGGCCTTCCAAATCCACCTCCCTTAGATTTTTATTT
Source organism: Tissierellia bacterium (assembly GCA_012735405.1). GTDB lineage: Bacteria > Bacillota > Clostridia > Tissierellales > Tepidimicrobiaceae > JAAYFE01. The sequence continues at coordinate 16,503 of JAAYHM010000049.1, forward strand.
GGATTATCTATTTCTATCACCCTGCCATCTTTAACTAGCAGGGCCTTAGTTCCATATAGAAAGGCATGTTCGGGAGAATGGGTTGACATTATAATGGTCATGCCCTTTTCTGCACATTCCTTTAAATGTTTTAACATAAGCATTTGATTGCCAAAATCTAAATTATTTGTAGGCTCATCCATTATAATTATTTTTGCCTGCTGGGCTAAAGCTTGGGCAATTTTTACCAGTTGCCTTTCTCCCCCGCTTAAATGGCAGTATATTTTATCCTTTAAATGCAAAATCTTAAGGCTTTTCATTGCTTCATCTGCTATGATTTCATCTTCCTTAGAGGGGGTAGATGAAAAATTTAAATAGGATGTCCTTCCCATTAACACTATGTCTTTAACCTTGTACTGAAAAGTAGAGCTAAAGGACTGAGGGATATAGCTAATAAACCGGGCCCTCTCCTTCCAGGACCAGTTTAAAATAGAATTTCCTTCTATCAGGACCTCTCCCTTTAGAGGCCTTATTAGCCCCATTATGCTTTTTATTAGGGTAGATTTTCCTGAACCATTGGAACCTAATATGCAAACTATATCCCCTGATTTAGCAGTAAAGTTTACATTTTCCAAAATATATTCCTTTCCATAGCCACAGCTTAAATCTCTAACCTCTAACATATTAGCTCCTTCCTCTCTTAAGCAGCAGAAATATAAAAAAGGGCGCTCCAATTAGGGAAGTTAATATGCCAAGGGGAACTTCCACTGTAGTTAAGGTCCTGGCTATATTGTCTATTAAAAGCAGGTAGGAGCCACCCAGCAAGATAGTAGTAGGGATTAGTACTCTATAGTCTGGTCCTACCAGTATCCTGCCTAAATGGGGTATTACAAGGCCTATCCAGCCAATAATGCCACTAATGGAAACTGCTGCAGCCGTCATTAGGGTGGAGGAGATAATAACTACTAATCTGATTTTCCCAGCATCCAGTCCCAGGCATTTGGCCTCTTCTTCGCTAAGGGTCAAAACATTTAGTCTCCATCTTAATATATATAAAGGAACTAGCCCTAAAAATATGGGGATGGAAACAGCCTTTATATCCCTTGCCATAACTCCAGAAAGGCTTCCCATCAGCCAAAAGCTTATGGCAGGTAATTTGTCCTCTGTATCTGCCAGGTATTTTATTAAGGACACAAAGGAATTAAACAAGGAGCCTATTAATATACCTATAATAACCAGGGCCATTATGGGATCGGCCTTTATTTTTTGGCTGATAAAATACACTAAGGCCACTGCCACTATCCCGAATAAAAAGGCAAATGCCTGAATTCCAGTGGTAGTAAGGGAAAAATATATGGCTAAGGCTGCCCCAAAGGCAGAACCTGCTGACACTGCCAATATATCCGGTGATACTAGGGGATTCTTAAACATGCCCTGATATACTGCTCCAGAAAGGGATAAACTCAAGCCTACTAAAAGGGCGGCTATAATCCTTGGAAGTCTTACTTGAAAAACTACAATTTCAATGGTGTCCTCCCAACTTTTTTCTATAGGTAGTATTTTTGATAAAAATACCTTTAATAGGGTTTTTGCATCAATAGGATATCTGCCCAGGCTAAAGGATAGGACAAATATTATAATTAACAGTATTACAAATGGATATATAGATGTTTTTTTATTATCCTTATCCAAAATATTCATTAGCAGTCTCCTTTTTCGTTGTTCTTGTGTTAGTATAACGCCAGTAAAAAATTAGAAGTCCTTAAAGTAATCTTCATAAAGTTTGTTTACAAGCTCTTCTGCTTCTTTTGAAAACTCTTCATAGGCCCTCACCAGCCTTTTTGCCTCCACTGTCAAAAAAGAGCCTCCCCCATCCAATCCACCAGATTTGGTTTCTACAAGGGCATAACCTAGAGCCCTTTCTGCCCCATGTATAATAGACCAGGCCTTGCTGTAGGACATGTTCATCTCCCTGGCTGCCTTGTTTAAGCTTCCTAATCTGTCAATGTTTTTTAGGAGTATACAGGGCCCTTTACCAAATACCTTTTTCCCATCTACTGTCATCCAAAATCTACTTTCCAGCTTCAATTCATTCACCTACTTTTATAAAGATATGGGGCATCCTTTCCATATTTAACAGCTTGAATTTCCGCCATAATAGCTAAGGCTATCTCTTCTGGAGCCTCTCCCCCTAAATCTAAGCCTATGGGAGTATGAACCCTTGATAGATCCTCTTCTTTAAACCCCTTATTTATTAAATTATTAAAACATGTTTCAATTTTGTTTTTACTTCCTATCATGCCAATATATTTAGCACCCCTTCCTAAGGCTGCCTCTAAGGAATCCTGGTCAAATTTATGGCCATGGGTGGCAATTACTATATAAGTCTTACTATCAATATGTATATTTCTTAAATTTTCTTTTATGTCACCTTGTACAAAATTTTCTACATGAGGAAACAATTTTGCATTTAATCTATCCCTTCTATGATCCAGTACTGTAATGGCATATCCTAGTACATGAGCAATTTTACACAGTTTTTCTGCTATATGGCCTGGTCCGCACATTATGAGCCTGTCCTAGGCTTTGTAAACCTTAATAAAAAGGCTTTACTGTGCCAACTTCCTTCCCTAGGTATGAAATAGTCATGTAAAAGCCCTAAAAAATAATAATCATATCCTCTTTCAGGACTATAAATAGCCGTAGTTGTAGTAACTAATACTTTCTTGTTTTTATTTTTTAATTCATTGGCTATCATATAAAGAGTAGTAGTCTTTCCTCCTCCACCTACTAAGGATATAATCTCTCCTGTTTTTATATTTAAATTTAATTTTTCATATAAATACATCAAAACCACCTGGTGAAATAATTTAATTATTACATAATAATATTTTGTAATTAATAGATATATGAGAAATATAGGCAAATAAAAAACACAGTTTTCCATTATGAAAACTGTGTTTTTATAAATATATTGACATCTATGTTACTGGGGGAGTCAATAATAGATGTCTGGTGAAAGATTACCAACTATGGCAATCTGGTTAGCTGTATAATTTAATATAAGTGGCATGCTACAAAATGGTCCTTTTCCAATTCCTTTAACTCAGGTGTAATCTGACTACACTTGTCCATGGCATATACACACCTTTTATTAAACTTACATCCTGCTGGTGGATTAATAGGGCTTGGAACTTCTCCTTCCAATTTAATCCTTTTCCTTGTATCTTCTATTTTAGGATCTGGAATTGGTATGGCTGATATTAAGGCCTTTGTATAAGGATGTAGCGGTTTTTTATATATATTAGCACTTGGGGCCAACTCTACTATTGAACCTAGATACATAACCCCTACCCTATCTGAAATATGTTTTACCATGGATAAATCATGGGATATAAACAAATAGGCAAGTCCCATTTCATTTTGCAGCTTTATCAATAGATTAACTATCTGAGCCTGAATGGATACATCTAGGGCTGATATAGGCTCATCACAAACTATAAATTTAGGTTCTACCGCCAAGGCCCTTGCTATACCAATCCTTTGCCTTTGCCCACCTGATAGCTCATGAGGAAATCTGGAAGCATGTTCCTGATTTAATCCAACTGTATGAAGCAGTTCATTAATTTTTTCTTCCCTTTCCTTGTTACTTAAGTTAAAATGCACATCCATACCTTCCCCAATTATCTCCCCTATGGTCATCCTTGGGTCCAAAGATGCATAAGGGTCCTGAAAAATCATCTGTGCATCTTTCTTAAAATTAAGCTTATCCTTTTTCCCCATAGCATGTACATCTTTTCCATCAAAATACACATGACCATCTGTAGCATCATAAAGACCGAGTATAGTCCTTCCACAAGTAGTTTTACCACAGCCAGATTCTCCCACCAATCCTAAAGTTTCTCCTCTTTTTATATTAAAGCTCACATCATCTACAGCCTTTAATACCTTGTTCTTCCCAACATTAAAGTATTTTTTTAGATTCACCACTTCTACAAGATTTTCCTTAGCCATTTATTTCACCTCTCACAACTTCTGATCGATTAACTTTAGGTGCATCAGGGTGTTGTAACCAGCAGCATAAACTATGGGTAGGAGATAGCTGGGTTGTTTCAGGCTTTCTTTCCAAACATATTTCCATTGCATATTCACATCTGGAACTAAAGGCACATCCCTTTAAAGGTAAGATTAAATCTGGTGGAGTACCTCCTAAAGAATATAATTCCTGCTTGCTCTCAGTGTCCAATCTGGGAACTGAATTTAATAATGCCCAGGTATAAGGATGCATACTCTTGTAAAAAATTTCTTCTCTGGTACCTCTTTCTATTATTTCTCCTGCATACATAACCTGTACCTTATCTGCAAAATTAGCTACAACTCCCAAGTCATGGGTTATCAATATTATGGCTGTATTAAATTTATCTTTTAATTCATTTAACAAATCCATTATTTGTGCCTGTATAGTAACATCCAATGCAGTTGTTGGTTCATCTGCTATTAGAATCTTTGGATTACATGAAATGGCCATGGCTATCATGACCCTTTGTCTCATTCCTCCAGAAAGTTGATGGGGATAATTGTTTATCCTTACTTCTGGATTAGGTATATTTACAATTTTTAAAAGCTCAATTGCTTCTTTTTTTGCCTCTATTTTATTCATTCCCTTGTGTATCTGCAATGTTTCCATTATCTGTTTACCTACAGTCATGGTAGGGTTTAGAGAAGTCATAGGATCCTGAAAAATCATGCTAACATCTGCACCTCTAAAGGACTTTAGCCTTTTTCTATTCATTTTCACTATATCTTCTTTCCCATCAAATATTATTTGAGAACCTGGTTTTATTTCTGCTGGAGGCTCCTTTAATAATCTCATTATGGACTTTGCAGTAACCGTTTTACCACAGCCAGACTCTCCAACTATTGCCAGGGATTCACCTCTATGTAAGTCGAAGCTTACACCCCTTACAGCCTTTACTTCTCCTGCATAGGTATGGAATGAAATATTTAAATCTTTTACTTCAAGTATTTTCTCCATTTTTCCTTTCCTCCCTTATTCTCTTAATCTTGGGTCTAGTGCATCCCTTAGACCGTCACCTAAAAGGGTAAAAGATAGCATTGTTAAAGCAATCATCAAGCCTGGGAAAAATAATTGATATGGATAAAATATAAATTTTTGTTGTGCTGCTGATGCTAATGCACCCCAAGAAGTATTGGGAGGTTGTATTCCAAGTCCTATAAAGGATAAAAAGGATTCTGAAAATATATAATTAGGAATACTAAAGCTTATAGATACTATTAATACATTCAATACATTAGGTATTAAATGCCTTATGATTATTTTTGATGGCTTTACACCAAGTGTTTCAGCTGCCATTATGTATTCCTGAGATTTTATCTGTAGCATCTGCCCTCTAACCATACGGGCAGTACCACACCAGCCTGTTAAGGTTAGAGCAATTAACATAGATCCTAAACTTTTTGAGTCTGTTACTATTGAAACCAATATTACAACCAATAAGTAGGGAATGCTATAAAGTATTTCCACTATCCTCATCATAATATTATCTACTTTACCCCCAAAGTAGGCTGCAATTCCACCATAAATAGTACCTACTATTGCAGATATAAGTGCTCCTGTAATACCTATTATTATAGACACCCTACCTGCCTGCCAAACTCTAGAAAATAAATCCCTTCCTAATTCATCAGTCCCAAACCAATGTTCACTACTTGGAGGCTGATTTAAACTTTTAGGGTCTACCTCTTCATACTCATATCCACTAATTATTGGTCCTATAATGGACATAATTATAATCAGAGATAATATAATTAAGGACAAGATAGCCACCTTATTTGTTTTTAATCTTCTCCAGGCATCCTGCCAATAGCTTATTTGTGGCCTTGCCATTTTTTCTGCTTCCTTAGAATCTATTTCAACTCTTCTAAATTTATCCTTTGGAATTGCTTCCATGGTTAAACCTCCCGTCTATTCATTGTCATTTGATACTCTTATTCTTGGGTCTACTATTCCATATAATATGTCTGTCACTAATTGAGCCACTACAAATATAGCTGCATAAAAAACGGTAGTTCCTATAATCATAGTATAGTCCCTATCATTAATGGAAGTTATGTAATAGGAACCTAGACCTGGAATTCCAAATATACGTTCTATTACAAAGGATCCCGTAAATATTCCGGCTATTTGTGGGCCTAGTATGGTAATAACTGGAAGTATAGCATTTCTAAGAATATGCTTTGTTATCAGACTAAAGGTACCAACACCTTTTGCTTGAGCTGTAAGTATATAGTCCTGGTTAATTACTTCCAATACGTTTGATCTCATATATCTTGCATAGGTAGCTATTGGACTGAAAGCTAGGGCAATAGTAGGAAGAATGGTGTGTTTCATATCTCCCCATCCTGTAGTTGGTAATAGTTGAAATTTAACTGTGAAAGTATATTGCAACAATGAAGCAATTATAAATGAAGGAACTGTCACTCCCAGAATTGCAATAAACATAACAAGATAGTCAGGCCACTTGTTTCTAAAAAGTGCAGCAATTATACCTAAAGTAATACCAATAACAATTCCTAATGATATGGCTTGTACCCCAACCCTTCCTGATACCTTGGAATTATTCAGTACCGTTTCAGTAACAGATCTGCCAGGGTATCTTAAGGATTCTCCCAGGTTTCCTTCCGTAAATACATTTTTTAAAAACTTTCCATATTGAACTATGACTGGCTGATCTAAACCATATTTTTTATAGTAATTTGCCTTTACCTGCTCTGGTAAGTTCTTAGCCATATGTGCCAATGGGTCTCCAGGTATGCTATGCATTAAAAAAAATGTAATGGTTGTTATAATAAACAAAGTTAATAGCATGTATATTATTCTTTTTACTATATATCTGCCCATTAATGCTATTCTCCTTCCTTAGATTTTAAGATAGTAGTTTGTCCACAGACAAACTACTATCTTCCCCTTCCTTATCTGCCTTGAGTAAATCCATATTTAAAGCCTTGTGTATTGAAATCTGTTACTCCAACATTATTTACGTATTTGTATCTGAATACATTAGTTTTTGCAAATACTACCGGAGCAACTGGAGATTCATCCATTAATATTTCCTCTGCTTCCTTATAGTATTCTAAACGTTTTCCATGGTCTAATTCCTGACCAGCTAATCTTATTAATTCATCATATCTTTCATTTTTCCATCCAGTTCTTATGGCTGTTGAGGTTGATTCTAATAAATTCATCATAGTTGATGGGTCATTGTAATCTGCTGTCCAAGCCATGTATCCTATTTGGAACTCTCCCTTGTTAACATTTGAATCGAATATTGGCCATTCTAATTGTTCAATTTTTACTTCAACTCCAAGATTCTTCTTGAAAACTTGTTGTATATATTCACCAAAGGTTCTAAACCACTGGTCTGTTCCTCCTAAGGAGAAGGTTACATCTAAATTTTCTGGATTTGTATCCATGCCTAGCTCTTCCAACCCTTTAATTAATAATTCCTTTGGATCTGGATTTTGTTCCTTGATAGCTCTTAGTGGCTCGTCAACCTTTGCCCTATATTCGTCTTCACCAATTAACACACTTGGTGGTGTCCAGCCATATGCAGGAACATGTACTCCATTAAATATTACTTCTGCTATTTCTTCCCTGTCAATTGCAAGAGAAAATGCTTTCCTTACATTAGCATTTTGGAACAGTTCATCTTGTGTATTGAAAAATACATAGTTTACAGATGGTCTAACTACTTCAATATGATTTAGATTTTCATCCTCTGAAAATCTCTTTAACCAATCTGGATCGTTAACACCCGCCTGGTCTACAGAACGGTTTGCTAATGAATTATAAGCTGAATTCCTGTCTTCTATTATTTTGTAGCTTACTGTTTCCAGATTTACTGAATCTGCGTCCCAATAACTTGGATTCTTAGTTAAAATTACTTCACTATTATGTATCCATTGTGAAACCACAAAGGGACCATTATATACCAGAGTATCAGGTTCTGTACCAAAAGTATCTCCATATTGTTCTACTATATCTTTTCTTTGTGCAAACATTACCCTTTGATAAGTTAATTGTTCAAAATATGGGGTTGGATATTCAAGGGTTATTTCTAAAGTATTTTCATCTAAAGCCTTAACTCCTAGTTCATCTACTGGCAGTTCTCCAGCAATTACCTTTTCCGCATTCTTTATAGGAGTTAATAAGAATGAGAAAGGTGATGCTGTATTTGGGTCTGCACTTCTTTTAATACCGTATTCATAATCCTGGGCGGTAACCTTTTCCCCATCTGACCAATAGTTTTCTCTTAATTTAAAAGTCCAAACTAAACCATCTTCACTTACTTCCCACTCTTCAGCACCGGCTGGTACTAATTTGGTATTTTGGTTCTCATCTTCCTCTAATCTTGTTAATGGTTCCATTACATTAACTAGTACACTATTTGAATACATGTCTGAACCTTTAGAAGGATCTAATGTACTTGGCTCAGCATCTAAAATAAAATTAAGATACTGTTCACTGTCTAAGCCATTTGATACTTGTCCTTCATCTACAGGTTCTCCTCCTGTTTCCTGGTCTTCTTTGCCACTACATCCTACTAACCCAGTTATTATTAGAGTTAGTACAAGAAACAGGGATAAAAATTTTTTATTCTTCATCGAAATCCCTCCTGTTTTTTGTATATATGTTGTAAAATAAATAGGGTGTAGTTAAATTTTTAACTACCCGCTTAATTATAGAATATTTTCTAACATGTGTCAATATTTTCTAACATCCTTCTAATTCCTTAAAATCTTCTTATTTTCCCTTAGTGCAATTATTTTCAGCAATTTATTAATATTAAGGCTAAAAATTAAGTTTTTCACCCTGATGGGATATTTTCCCTTAATATTTCCATTTTATCCGCATATATATGAATTTCTTTGTATTTTCCCATTTATTTTAACTAATCTTTGTAAAGCTTGGATTTTTATGAATTTACTGTAATTTCTTAATTTTACAATATTGTTAGAAATTTAACTACCATCCTTTTACTTCTTTCATTTTTAAAAATATTATGTTATCATTATATAAATGTCCAATATAGTAAACAAATTTACAAGAATGAAAGGAGTTAATTAGGTGAATTACAAAATTGAATATAATAAGGCCATAGAATTTGTAGAAGCTATGTTTAAATATGCAATTAATAGGTACTATGAAGTAAACTGGAGAAGAAATATAATTGAGGAAAATCTACCTAAAAATATTTTGGATTTCGCTCCAAGCAAAAAAGTAAAGGAATGGCTCAAATATATAGATGATAATATATCTCCCATTTTTAGGAATGATTTAATATTTATATCTACTATTACTATAGATATGATAGATGTAGCCGTTAAAATAATACTGGAAGAAGATTTAAAGGAACCTTTAATACTAATAGAGTATCTTAAATCCTTAGAAGCAAATGAATTAATCAGATTAATATTTAATAGATTTGATATAGACCTGCCCTTTAACAGTGATGATGTACTAATAAAAAATGCTTTAATGAACAGATATGATGAAGAAAGGGCCTTGAATTTTATACTAATTAAGAATCATCCAGAAGAATATAAGAACAAAGTTATAGAAGTATATGAAACCTTTTATCGCTTATATTATGAACCCTTTGAAGAAAAGGTCTACAAATTTATGGAAGAAAAATGCAGGAAACACAATGAATTATTTCAAAAAGATCCTATTGATTTTTTAAATACTATAGGCTTAGCCGACTATACTGAATTTATTACTAAAGAAAAGAAATTAAGGATGATTGAAAGCTTTTACATAGATCTGGGCCTTTTTCATTATTATGTTGATGACACTTTTGTAATCCTATTTGGCCATTCAATTGAGCACAAATTTAATCATAAGCTAAATCAAGAACAGTGTATTAATTTATTTAAGGCTCTGTCTGATGAAACCAGGCTGGAGATTATTAAAATTACCAGTAAACGTCCCTGGTATAACAGGGAGTTGGCAGATTATTTCAATCTGTCAACTGCCACCTTATCATATCATTTAAACCTGTTATTAAATCTTGGAATACTAAATTTTGAACCAAGTATAAAAAATAGATACTATTATACTACAAATAAGAAAAATCTAAAAAAATTATTTGACCTGGCCTATAAAACAATAGTAGAACAATAAAAGTATCCATTAAAAAAGCTTGCAACTTATAGAAAGTTGCAAGCTTTTTTTTACATCTTTTCCTTCATTAAAACTAGATTAGTAAGCACTTTATTTACAGGCGTATCAATATTGTATTTTTCTCCTTCTCTTACTATGGCTCCACTTATATTCATTATTTCAGTCTTTCTTCCATTTAAAATGTCTGCCAGCATTGAAGAGATATTTTCTCCAGTATTTTTTGCAACTTCTTTAAAGTGCTCTACTGCATTAGGATAACCAAGCTTAATTCCCTTAGCTTCTGCAATTTTTACCCCTTCCTTTACAGCTTCTACTGCTATCCATTCAGTTTCAGGATAATCCAGTATTTGGCCATTTTTTAAGCCAGTTAGGGCTGTTACTGCATTAATTCCTAAATTGACCAATAGTTTATCCCATATAACGCCCATTACATTATCAGATACTGTTACTGGGTCCAGTTTTGCTTCTTTAAATGTTTTAGCTATTAGGTTTATCCTATCCGTTATACTTCCATCTAGTTCGCCAATTACAGTATCCCCATGGCCAGCGTGTCTTACCTTGCCTGGACCTAGCATACTACTACCATGGGAGGTTGTACCGGCAATAATCTGTTCTACAGGTACAACAGCAGAAATTTTTTCTATATTACCTAAACCATTTTGGAGGGTCAGCACAGTTGTGTTTTCTCCTATAATAGATTTGTTCTGCTGCACTGCTATATCTGTTATTGTAGATTTTACAAATACTATAGCCAAATCAACTACTCCAACTTCTTCAGCATTAGTAGTAGCTTTTATTCCCTTAATATATCTAATTCCATTGGGATCCTCAATATATAAGCCATGCTTATTTATATTATCAACATGTTCCTTGTATACATCAATAAAGTACACTTCATTTCCTGCTTCTGCAAGAAAACCTCCATAAATACTACCCATTGACCCAGCACCAATAATTGCTATTTTCAAATACATCATCCCCCTTGATTAACATAGGCAAGCATGCGGAAACACTTTATTACATCAGTAATTACTCAAATTCTTTAAATAGCTTTTCAAAGTCTTCAATTGAGTCTTTTATATGGTAAACATGTTGATCTTCTGGGAATCTTCCATTTCTAACATCATCTGCATATTCTTTAAATGCATTTATCACAACTTCAGCTATATTTGCATATTTCTTTACAAATTTTGGTGTAAAGGCTTGGAACATACCTAACATATCACCACAGATAATTAATTGACCATCACATGGTAAACCTGCACCAATTGAGTACACTGGAATGCTTAATTTTTTCCATATGAATTCTGTAACTTCAGGTGGTACTGCTTCTAATAGTAAGGCACGTGCTCCTGCTTCTTCAACAGCTATTGCATCCTTAATCAGTTCCCTTGCACTATCTACAGTTCTACCTTGAGCCTTAAAGCCTCCTAATTGGCCTGAACTTTGTGGGGTTAATCCAATATGGCCAAATACAGTGATTCCTGCATCAGATATAGCCTTTATTCTACTTGCTACACGTCTTCCACCTTCTAGTTTTATTGCATCAACATCTGCTTCTTTTAATAGTCTTACTGCATTTCTTACTGCATCTTCATCAGAAGTTTGGTAAGAACCAAAAGGCATGTCCCCTATTATATATGTATTTGGGGCTCCACGTCTTACTGCTTGACAATGGGATACACAATCATCCATTGTAACAGGTTCAGTGCCATTATAGCCTAAAACAACCATTCCTAATGAGTCCCCTACAAGTATCATATCAATACCTGCTTGTTCTGCAAAGGAAGCCATTGGAAAATCATAGGCTGTTACCCAGGTTGCTTTTTCTCCTTTTTCTTTCATCTTGTATAAATCTAATATACTTTTTTTCTTAGCCATTATTTTCCCTCCTGAATTTAATATTTGTATTTAACTACTAATCAAGCTTTGGAAGATCTTCTTCCTTCATATGGAAGGCTTCATCATTTGCTGGATATGAACCACTCTTAATATCAGCATTCCAAGCATTAAATGCATCTACTATTACTTGCTTTAATTGAGCATATTGTCTTACAAATTTTGGTTTGAAATCACTAAATATTCCAAGCATATCGTAAGCATTTAAGTTAAATCCTACTGCAGAAGGACCTGAACCTGTACTTATTACAGGAATGCTTACAGATTTATCAATTAGCTCATTTAATTCTGCAGGTACTAATTCTACAAGTACACAGAAGGCTCCAGCTTCTTCAGCCGCTACAGCTTCCTTAACCAATCTTTCTGCAGTTTCTTTATTTTTACCTTGTAATTTGAAACCTCCTAAAGCTGCTGCAGTTTGTGGAGTTAACCCAATATGTGCCATAACAGGAATACCTACTTCTGTTACTGCCTTTATCTTGTCCATTATGCCAAGGCCGCCTTCCATTTTTACACAGTCAGCACCTAATTTCATTAATTTTCCAGCATTTCTAATAGCCTCTTCCTTGCTAGCCTGATAGGACATAAAGGACATATCAGCAACTATGAATGTATTTGGAGCGCCTCTTCTTACGCATTTTAAGTGGTATTCCATATCTTCAATATTTACATGGGTTGTACCATCTAATCCTTGAACAATCATTCCTAGGGAGTCCCCTACAAGGATCATTTCACAATCAGATTCATCTACTAATTTTGCCATTTGGTAGTCATATACAGTTACCATACCAATCTTATCTTTGCTATTTTTCCTATTCAAAATTTCTTGAATTGTTAGTTTTTTCTTTGCCATCTTATTCACTCTCCCTTTAATTATTTTAATACTGCTCCATTCATTGCAGAGCTTACTAGTCTAGAATATCTATCTAAATAGCTGCCTTTTTGTACGGTAGATTTAGGTGGTTGCCATTTTTCCCTTCTCTCTTTAAGTACTTCCTCGTCTACTTCCAATGTTAGTTCCCCTTTATCTAAATCCAGGCTTATAATATCTCCATCTTCAATTAATGCAATTGGTCCACCTTCAGCTGCTTCTGGTGAAACATGGCCTATGGCTGCTCCACGAGTAGCTCCTGAAAATCTACCATCAGTAATAAGTGCTACTTTTTCACCTAATCCCATACCTATGATTGCAGATGTAGCAGTCAACATTTCCCTCATGCCTGGGCCACCCTTTGGACCTTCATATCTTATAACTACAACATCTCCTTCTTTTATTTCTCCATTGTATATGGCCTTTACTGCTTCTTCTTCCCTATCGAATACTCTAGCTGGTCCTCTGTGTTTAAACATACTTGGTGCTACCCCTGCTTTTTTGCATACTGATCCATCTGGTGCCAAATTACCATATAATAAGGATATACCTCCTGTTTTTGAATAGGCTGTATCTAAGTCTCTTATTACTTCCCTATCCAGTACTTGAGCATCTTTGATGTTTTCAAATACTGTATTTGCAGTAACTGTTAGATTGTCCTTCAGTAGGTTTAGCTCTTTTAATTCCTTCATTAGAGCTGCAATTCCACCTGCCCTGTTTAGATCCTCTGGGAAATGGTCTCCGGCTGGCTTTAATTTTACTAAGTGAGGTGTTTTTAAGTTTACTTCCTTAACCATTTCCATATCAAATTCTATGCCTGCTTCATGGGCAATGGCAGGTAAGTGAAGTAATGTATTAGATGAGCCTCCTATGGCCATATCTACTACCAAGGCATTGTATAGGGAATTTTCAGTTATAATATCCCTAGGCTTAATATCCTTCTTAAATAACTCAACTATTTTCTTTCCTGTTTCCTTGGCAAGGGCCAGTCTTTTGCCGGTTACTGCAGGTATTGTACTTCCTGGTAAGGCCATGCCTAAGGCTTCAGTTAGGAAGTTCATAGTATTTGCAGTTCCTAATATGTTGCAGGCACCACATCCAGGTAGGGCACATTGTTCAAATTCAGATAGCTCTTCTCTAGTCATTAAACCTCTTTGAACTTCTCCTTGTGCTTCAATTAAATCTGTGTAACCCTTCCTTTCCCCACCAAAACATCCTGCCAACATAGGTCCTCCACTGATCATTATGGCTGGTATATTTAATCTTACTGCAGCCATAAGCATACCCGGAGTTACCTTGTCACATTGGGTTATTAGTACCATTGCATCATATGCATGGGCATTCATCATACATTCAACAGAGTCTGCAATTAGTTCCCTACTTGCAAGAGGATAGTGCATTCCATAATGCCCTTGGGCTATACCATCGCATATGGCTATTGTAGGAAACTCTACAGGTGTACCTCCTGCTTCTATTACTCCTTCCCTTACCGCCTTTGCTATAGTATCTAAGTGGACATGTCCTGGCATTGCTTCATTTTGTGTATTAACTATTGCTATCAAAGGCTTGTCCAAATCCTCTGGTAAGAATCCCATTGAATAATACAAAGCTCTGTGTGTTGCTCTTTCTAGTCCTTTAGTTGATATATGGCTTCTAATTTTAATCACTCCCCTTCTGTTAATTTCACTAGTTTATATATTTAGTAAATTATTACAATAATCCCATTAATCTTGGTAAGAATAAAATTATTTCATTAATATAAGTCATTGCAAACATTACTACTAACTCAACTATTAAATAGGGCATTATATCCTTAACAATAGAACCTATACTGGTCTTTGCTATTCCACTTGCAACAAACATATTTACTCCCATAGGCGGTGTAATCATACCAATAGAAGTGTTAACTACAATAATAATTCCTAAAGCTATTGGATCTATTCCTAATTCTAATGCTAAAGGATATAGCATTGGTGTCATAAGCATTATTATTGACTGAGTCTCTAGGAAGCATCCCAGGAATAACAATACAAAGTTAATTAAGAGTAATATAATTATTTTACTACTAAAGGCACCTAATACTGTTTCTGCTACCTTTATTGGAACCTGTTCACTGGTCATTACCCATGAAAATGGTGATGATAAAGCCAGTGTTATCAGAACAACTGCTGAGCTTATTGCTGATTTTGTAAATATTTCAGGCAAATCCTTCCATGTAAGCTTCTTATATATAAATATGGAAACTATTATTGCATATACTACTGACACTGCTGCTGCCTCTGTAGGAGTAAATACTCCACCATAAATTCCTCCTAGTATAATAACTGGCATAAGTAAAGCCCATATAGCATCAATAAAAGCTTTCCCTAGTTTACTAAAACTAAATTCTTCCTGTTCCTGTTTTTCATAATTTGGGCATTTAATAAAGCTTACAATAATAAGGGATAGGGCTAATAGTAGTCCTGGAACTATTCCTGCAATAAACATAGTTCCAATGGAAGCTCCAGTTATAACTGCATAGGTTACCATTGAAATACTAGGTGGTATTATTACCCCTAAGGTACCAGATGCAGCTGCAATTGCTCCTGCCTTAGAACTTGGATATCCGGACTTTTCCATTTCAGGTATCATAATTCCCCCTATGGCAGCTACTGTTGCAGGGTTAGAACCTGATATTGCACCAAAGAAGGCAGATGATACTGTTGTAATAACAGATAAGGCTGCTGGTATTCTGCCTAGTAACATCTTCATAAACTTTATAAGCTTTTCGGAAATACCGCCCTTTACCATCAAATCACCTGATAGTATAAAAAAGGGTACAGCCATAAGGGTAAAGTTATCCAGTGAAGTAAACATTCTTTGTACTACAACCACAGCTGAAGTCCCTTCAGCTCCAAACAACAATGCTACAAGAACTGCCAGACCTAACGACATTGCTATGGGCACATTTAACAGTAGCATTATTGCTAATACTCCAAACATTATCCCAGCCATCTTTTTCCCTCCAAATTTTATATCTTCTTCTGTTTCTTAAAACTACTGTTCTTCTTTTAGCCTTTCATAGGAAAAGCGTAAATTATGAACTGCTAGCAGGATAAAACCAATGGGTAAAGCAAGATAGATCAACCATATAGGGATTCTCAATGCTGGACTAAGCTGTCCCATTGCTTGTATAGAACCAACTAAATCTAATGAAAGATATACTACTATCCCACTAAATACTGTAATAAGTAAGGCCCTTAATATAAAAAGGGGTTTATGTGTAGATTTAGGAAGTGCCTTTACAAAATTATCAACTGTAAAATGTTGATTGTTTTTCCCCGCAGATCCTGCTCCTATAAGAACAATCCATATCATAAGATATCTTGCCAGCTCCTCTAGCCAGGGTATAACAGCGAGCTTTGTAAATCTTAAAAAAGTTGACAAGAATATAACAGCTACCATAAGTCCTATGAGGAGGGCTAAAAACTTGCCCTCGAATTTGTCCAGGAAATCAAAAAATTTTTTCATTTATATCTCTTTAACCTCCTTTATTTGGTCTTCTTTTGTGGAGTTAAAGCATATACTATTGGTTTTCAAGTAAAGCTTTTAGATGTTCTTGATTTATTTCATTTTCAAATCTATCATATACTGGTTTTAATGCTTCAATCCATTCATCCTTATTAACTTCTGTAACTTCAACACCATTGTCTATTAATACCTGAATTAATTCTTTATCAAGCTCTTGACTATATTCTCTCTCCCACTGTCTTGCTTCTTCTTCAGCTTTTAGAATTGCTTCTTTTATATCTTCAGGATAGCTATCAAATAAATTTTTGTTTAGTATGAAAATTGCTGGTGAATAGAAATGGCCAGTTAATGATATGTATTTTTGGCCTGCTTCCCATAGTTTATTTGTTTCAATTATCATTAATGGGTTTTCTTGACCATCGATAGTTCCTTGTTGTAAAGCAGTAAATACTTCTCCCCATGCCATTGGAGTTGGTATGGAACCTAGTTCTTCAAAGGATGCTATGTGAATTGGGCTTTCCATTGTTCTAATTTTTAATCCCTTTACATCTTCAGGTTTTTCTATAGGACGTGTATTATTTGTTACATGTCTAAAACCGTTTTCCCAGAATCCAAGAGCTTTAATGCCTATTGGTTCAAGAGAAGCTAAAATTTCTTGTCCATATTCTCCATCCATGAATTCATATGCTGCTTCTATATCAGTTATAACAAAGGGTAGGTCAAATAGTAGAAAATCTTGAGAAAAAGTTGATAATGGTGCACTTGAAATTAATGCTCCTTCAACTGTTCCTACAGATACTCCTTCAATTAGGTCCCTTTCATTACCTAACTGGCTGCTTGGATAAAGTCTTACTTCTACTCTTCCATCTGTATACTCTGCTACCTTTTCTTTGAACTGTTCTAATCCCTTAATATAGTGGCCATCTGGCTCTGTAGTTGTACCAATTCTTATAACATATTTTTCATCACCATTTCCAGAAGCTTTTTTATCTCCACCACTACAAGCAGTTAATGAAAATAACATAATTGCTGCTAATAAAATAGAGATAATTTTTTTCATCTTTATAACCTCCTGATTTTTTATTATTTGCAAATTTTCAGATGAATTTAATTTTACTTAAGTTTAACCCCTAATATCCCTCCTTTACAAAATAGTTGTAATTTAGATATTTTATTTTAAAAATAATCTTGCAATTTAATAAAAAAATATATAATATCTTAGTAATATCTTTTTGTTAAGGAAACCATTTTCCTAGGACATTGTACATTATACATTATATATCTTACATTATACCTATGATGTTAAACATCTGATGTTTAATCACAGGACCATAATATCATAATGCTTTTTATATGTCAATTAATTTTGACAAAAGAAAAACTGGCTTGTGAAAACTTTTGCAGCAAATGATGTAATTCTCCAATAAAAAACAAAAAAATAAAGTGTTACAATTTCTTAACATATATAGATGCTAAAAGTTGTAACACTTTATTTTATATATTTTCATTGGTATGCAATATAAATATCTTATCCTTCTACTGTATCAATATCGTCTATCCAAATTTTAACAGCATATTTAACTGCCTGTTCCCCTTTCCCTATATCCCTTTGGGTTATGGCATCAAGCATTAATTTATGGCTAATTAATGCTCTTTCTCCTGCTTTTCCATCTTCTTGTCTTTTAACTATATTGGGAATGTATAATTCAAATATAAAGTTGTATATTATCCGCATAAGCTTATTTCTAGTTGCCTTGCCTAAGGCATCATGAAATCTTTTTTCACATTCTATTATTACCTCATCCTTATATTCCCCTGCTTCAACTTTTTTGACTGCATAGTTGTATGCTTCTTTTAAATCTTCAATATCCTTCTCCTCGGCATTGGAAATGGCTGCTCTCATAATGGAAAACTCAATCATCTCACGAAATTCTCTTAATTCCTTAATACCATCATAATTAATCATTAACCTGAATAAGAGTGGATCCAATAAGCCCTGATTTGAAGCATCAGATACATAGGTCCCGTCTCCTTGTCTAATATCTACAATGCCAATAGCAGAAAGTATCTTCATGGCTTCCCTTACAGAACCACGACTAACACCTATAATTTGGGCAATTTCCTTCTCACTGGGTAATTTATCTCCTGGCTTTATCTTCTTTGACATAAGAAGTTGCTTCATCGCCTCTATAACCAGCTCAGTTGCTGATAATCTCTTATTAACATTTAATAAATCTGATAATTCTTTACTTAAATCTGATTGTTGTTCTAACATAAGTTATCCCCTTCCTTAACTTCCTTTAAATTTCATGCATATACTTAGTAAACGTATCTTAATATGAACACCAATTTATGTCAATCATATCCCAAGAAAGTCATCAGTCATCCTACCTCTATTATATTTTAACAATACTCTAACAAAAATTCCAGCCATTTTCCCTATATTATATAAAAAAGCAGCCTAAGCTGCTTTTATAACAGAAATTCTCCTATTTGCCTATAACTTTTTCCATCATGATTTATAGTCACACTTTCAGTAATATTCCATTGCCTGTTAATACCTATAGTCTTTGCCATTTCAACAAAATAGTACATTATTATTCCTGCATCCATAAGGTCTGTTTTGCCATCCTCTGAACTTTCTAATAGTAAAATAACCCTGTCATTTTTTAATATAAATCTCCAGGGCTGCTTATTGTAGTTAGATGGTGCAAATCTAATATAGTAAAATAAGTCATCCAATCCTCTATTCTCCAATTTTTCCATGGATATTGGCCTGCCTATTTCTTCATCAAATACTATATCCTGAATATTAACCCTAGAGCTAAAGGGCTCGTGTAAAAATGGATTTTTAGCTTTTGGATATCCAAAGGCTATTATGTATCCTATATTTTTGTTCTCTTCCCCAAAGGCTTGGGCCCTAATCCCCTTATCTACATCCTTAACATTTACCCAGCAGCTTCCCAGATTTAATTGGCTTAGCTTTGTCATAAGCTTTTCTGCATAATAGGAGGCATTAATTATGGACTCATCATTTACTTCCTTTAGTCTTACTCCAATATAATGGGGGCTTTCAATCATAACTCCTGAATAACCTGCCAATCCTTTAAGAAGCCCATATACCCTTTCCCCTTCTTCAAATAGGATAAAATTAAAGTATTTACCTCCAGCTTCCTCTTCCAAGTCTTCAAATATTTTCAGGATAGAAGCCCTTGTTTCTCCATCTATCTTCTTGTTTTTATATTCCCTTATTGAACTTCTGCTTTTAAGAAAATTGCTCATTAACATAATATCACCCCTTCACTTTTATATTATAATATATATACCACTGAAGGGGTTTGTTTAATCCGTATTAAATTGCCAAGGAATTAATAAATCGGACCACATAAGAAAATATATATAAGTGGACAAGGACTGCAGAACCCACCCCCAGAACCATTCCAGCCACTACATCCGTTGGATAGTGCACCCCCAGGTATACCCTTGATATGCCAACTATTAAGGCTATAGTCAATACAAGTACAGACAAAACAGGCTTATTTAAAGCAATGGTAGTAGCTAATGAAAAGCTGGCTGAAGTATGGCCTGAGGGAAAGGAATAGTCCTTCAGGACTATGCCAAAGGTATTTAAGTTTTTTAATATATTGTAAGGCCTTTCTCTTCCAAGGAGGCTTTTTAATCCATAGGTAATTGATTGGCTAATGGCTAAGGTTGTAGCAGCTTGAATACCGGTATTTCTCCAATCCTCATTTCCAAATATAATTATTATAAATGTAAATACAGAGATGAAGACTGCACTGCCAAAGTTAGTAAACTTAACCATGAATCTATCAAGAAATTTAGTCTTCATCCTTTCGTTTATTAGCAATATAAACTTTTCATCAAAGGACTTCAGTATATTTCTCATGTTACCACCTTATCCTATGTTACTTTTATATTACCCAGATTCTTTCTTAAAATAATACCACATTATTGTGCTTTTTTATATTAAAAATTTATGATAAATTAATTAATAGATTTTAAGAAAATTTTAAGACAATACAGTTGGTTAAAGTATAATTTAAATTAAAACAGATTCAGCAAATATACATCCGGGTGAAGTATGATTTAATAAAAAAATTCAATTGTTTAAATATAATTCAAATAAGTGAACCTGAAAAATATACATCCTGGGCTAAAGTATATTTTAATAATAAAATACAATCGTCTAAATATAATGCAAATAAGCGAACTCAAAAAATATACATCCGGCTAAAGTATAATTAAATAAAAAATACAGTCGATTAAATATAATCCAAATAAAAGAACCTAAAAAAGTACACCCAGCTAAAAATAATTTAATAAAAAATACAAGGAGATTACATTTGCAGACCATGGTTATAACTTTCAGCGAAATGAAATAAAAAATCCGTTAAGAAATTCGCTTGTTTGAGCGTAGCGAGTTTGCGAATTTTAGGATTTTTTATTTCATGAGCTGTAAAAGTTATCCATGGTCGAAACAGTAATCGACTGTATTTTTTTATTAAATATACATTTAAAGGTATATCTATTATAAATATATTTTTTTATTAAATATTTTAAACGTATATTTATCATAAATATATACTTACTAAATACACTTAAATATGCCTTTCAATATATGATATTTACTAATTTGTATTTATTATCAACATACATAGCAATAATTAAATGGAAAATGGATAAAGTAGGTGTTTTTATGAACTTAAGCAAGGAACAGAAAAAAGCTGTATTCCATGTAAAGGGCCCTGCTTTGGTACTGGCAGTACCTGGTGCAGGAAAAACTACAGTACTTATACATAGAACTGCAAATCTTATATTAAACCATAATGTATCTCCGGAAAAAATATTGTCTATTACCTTTAGTAGAGCTTCTGCCAGGGATATGGAAAATAGATTTAAAAGTCTATATGGTGATATTTCTAATATACCTGTAGGCTTTTCCACTATACATAGCTTTAGCTATGGCCTTATAAGGGAATATGCTTTCAAAAATAGGATTAGATATACCCTTATAGAGGATGAAAACAAGGAGCTTAACAAGTTTAAGCTATTAAAAAGCATATATTATTCCATTAATAAAAAGCATATAACTGAAGAAAGACTTGAAACCCTTTTAAACTCCATCGGATATATAAAGAATATGCTCCTTAGTCCAGAGGAGTTTCTATCCAATAATAAAATTGATATTAAAAATTTTGAACATATATTTAAAGCCTATGAAGATTATAAAAGGGCAAATAGGCTGTTGGATTTTGATGATATGCTTACACTGGCCCTGGATATATTACACAGGGACAAGGGTATTTTAGAAAAGTATAGAAACAGATATGAATATATTCAAGTAGACGAAGGGCAGGATACATCAAAGGTACAGATGGAGATTATAAAGACTGTTGCCCATCCCAGGAATAACCTGTTTATAGTGGCAGATGATGACCAGTCCATATATAGCTTCAGAGGAGCTTATCCAAAGGGTTTGCTGGATTTTAACAAAGTATACAAGGATGGAAAAATATTTTTCATGGAGAGAAACTATAGGTCTTCAAAAAACATAGTTACAGTATGTAATAAATTCATTAAGAAAAATAAATTAAGATATAATAAGGATATAATTACTGAAAATCCACTTTGTGAACCTATAAATATAGTGAAGGTAAATTCAATGGCAAAGCAATATGAATTTATAGTTGAGGAGCTAAAGAGACATAATAAATATGAGGACACTGCCATACTCTACAGAAACAATATTTCTTCCATTGGAATCATTGAATATTTAGAAAGGAACAGCATTCCCTTTTATATTAAGGATATGAAGCTAAAATTTTTTAATCACTGGCTTATTGAAGATGTGGTCTATTTTTTCCTGCTAGCCAAGGACAATACCAATATTGAAGCTTTTGAAAATATATATTATAAAATGGATGGATTTATTTCAAAAAATCAGCTCCATTTTGTTAAGGCTAATGGTAGGGGGCAGTCGGTTTTTGATACCCTGCTGGACATACCTGGTATAAATGAATTCTACAGAAAAAACTTCCTGAATTTAAAGCTTAATTTTAAAAAGCTTTCTAAAATGAAGCCCTATGATGGAATTTGCCTTATTGAAAAGACCATAGGATATGGGGACTATCTAAAGGAAAACTCCATGAAATTTGGATACATATTTGATTCCCTGGAAGACCTATTAGGCTATTTAAAAATTATTGCCAAGCCCTTAAATAGTATTGATGAGCTTTTGTTAAGATTAAAATACTTAAATCACCTTATATCTAGATCTCACAGGATGAAAAAGGGGGTTACCCTTTCAACTATTCACTCAGCCAAGGGTTTGGAATTTGAGAGGGTCTATATGATAGATTTAATAGATGGAGAGTTCCCTACTGCTACAAGTATAGATGAATTTAACAGGGGAAAAATTCAACAGCTGGAAGAAGAAAGAAGGCTTTTTTATGTAGGCATGACAAGGGCTAAAAGGCATTTAACCTTGATTACCTTAGACAGTAAAAATGACAGGAAAACAAAGCCTTCTGTCTTCTTAAGGGAACTGGAAAATTTAAAATTTTAACAATAAATCTCCTTATAAATAATATTTTCTAATTTATTTGGAATACTACTAATAAGTACTTATTTAAAAAATAAAAAGAGGAGGTTTATTGTGGCTAAAAAGAAAAATAAATCAAATAGTAAAAATACCACAAAGACTACCAACAAAACCAATAATAAGGCTACTAACACTAAGGACAACGACGATAACAATACTGACAGCTAACTAATTAAAGAACCCTTTACGGGTTCTTTAATTTTTACAGTATTTCCACATCCGGCCTTAATTTATATATTACATCCTTTCTTTCTACTATGATGGTGATCTTATTAAAAAGCTCCTTGTTTTCCCTAATCTTTAGCAAAAGCTCCCTATTAGGATTTATGGCAATAGGGTTGCCTACCATATTTAGCATGGATAAATCTCCGACAGTATCTCCATAAGCATAGCTTGAGTCTAAATCTACATCATACTTTTCAAGAAATTCAGATATGGTTTTAAACTTGTTTTCAGAATCCCACATCTTTCTTATTTCTCCAGTAAAGTTGTTATTTTCATCTACTAAATATGTTGTCCCTCTGTATTCTGTAGCCCCATATTTTTCTGCCATTTTTGACACCAGAAAATCAGGGCTTCCAGATATAAAAAATACCTTGTGCCCATTTTTCTGATGCCATCTTATCCTTTCCCTGGAATATCTGTACACCATATCTCCATTTAGATTAATTACATGGGCAGCAATAAACTCAATAAAGGACTTGTTTACCCCTTTTAGGCCTTCAATATAAACTTCACTTAAGGTATCTAAGTAATCATCAAAATCACCATATCTCTTGTCCCACTCTTCAAACACAGGCTTTATCTTGTTGTACCAAAGAGCAGGATCTAATATCTCGTATTTCATCAGTTTTTTAAAATGCTCTATCATTAGTGAGTTTCTAAATATAGTTCCGTCAATATCGAAAAAGGCAGCTATAGTTTTCACCTTATCACCTATTTCTTTTTATTTATTATTATATACCCTAAGGGCTACTATATGAACAATAACTTTTATTATTATCAATATTTCGAAAAAAATAAAGAATATCCTAAACATATAGAGTATAATGAAAGAAGAAGCAAAAACTTTTATATTCAGGGGGACTAATTAGATGAGAATTGGTTGTTTTATATTATTTTTACCATTGATAATCCTCTTTGTAATATGGGCCTTTGTAAGTTCAGTCATAACCGTAGGACTTTTAATTCCACTTATACCGATAATAGCAGTCATATTAATACTGTACCTTATATTTAGAAGGTAGATCTATATAATAAAGGCCCCTTAAAAAATTAAGAGGCTGTTTAAGTCTAAATATATTAAAAGCTTGTAACCATTTGGCTACAAGCTTTTAATATCTATGGTGCTCCTTCAGGGACTCGAACCCTGGACACCCTGATTAAGAGTCAGGTGCTCTACCAACTGAGCTAAAGGAGCTTATCCAATCAGCAATATAATTATATAACATTTGATTGGATTTGTCCATAGTTTTTTTCATAGCTTTTTATTTACTTTTATTCCTCATAATTCTTTTTCATGAAGAATAAGGCAATAGTTCCTGGCCCCGCATGAGCACCTATGGCACAGCCTATATGGTTTATAACAAACTCTCTTACCTTATATTTTTCCTCAATCATATTCTTCAGCTTCATAACCTTATCCATATCGTCTCCGTGGCTTATACCAATTACCTGCTTGCTGAAATCCGCCTCCTTAGCCCTTTCATCCATTAATTCAAGCATCCTCTTAAGAACCTTTCCCCTACCCCTGACCTTTTCCAAGGGTCTTAGCTTGCCTTCCTCTGTAACATCCAGTATAGGCTTTATATTTAGTAGTCCCCCCACAAAGGCCTGGGTTCTAGTAACCCTGCCACCTCTAAAAAGATACTCCAGGTCATCTACAGTAAATACATGGTCCATATTTTCTATGTAAAAATCTAACATATTTAAAATTTCCTCCTTGGATTTACCTTCCTTAGCCATTTGGGCAGTCTTATATACTATCAATCCAAAGCCTAAGGATGCAGCCTTAGAGTCAACAATAGTTAAATCCAAGTCCGGATATTTTTCCTTTAATGAATCCCTGGTTAAAACTGCAGATTGGTAGGTAGCTGAAAGGCCTGATGAAAAGGCTATATAAATAGCACTTTCTCCCTTTTTAGCAATTTCCTCAAATTTTTCCTCAAAGGCATTTGGAGGTATTTGTGATGTTTTATAGTATTTGCCCTCCCTCATATTGTCATACAAGGTCTTTGGCTTTATGGTCACACCATCCAAGTATTCCTTATTATCCTCTATAACTAAAATTGGAAAAACATATATATCATATTCCTTAATTATATCTTCAGGTAAATCACATCCACTGTCAGTAAGTATTTTTAGCGCCATTTTATCCCTCCCAGGTAGATAAAATTATATTTATATATATGATACCATTTTATAGCAATAAGTAAAATCTTATTTTAAAATATTTGCATATATTTGCAAATTCTTAAATAGATTATAATACATAGTATTTGGAGGGGTGGTATTTTGAAATTTTTCTTCATAGGTAAAAAAGCTCTCTATTGGGTCTTTGGTGTTGCTTTAGTAATTATTGCCTTAATATTATTTTTAATTTTTATATAATTTTTAAAATAAGCAGCATCTTAATAGATTCTGCTTATTTTTTATCCAAATCCAATTTATAGTATTTATCAATTAACTTATCCAATTCCTGACTAAATCTTAACAAATCTTTTTTATCCACGCCTTTTGCTATCATCCTGTTTAAAATTCTCCTTTTTGCTTCAATTTCTTCTTTTAACATTTGTTTCAGGTCCTCATTATGTTTTTCAATGCTCATCTTTTCATCCTTCCAGTTAATAAGTGTAAGATATATTCTATCCATAACTTGTAAATCTAAACATTTTATTAAACCAAAATAACAATATATATATTATATCAATTTATCATGATTACAATTGTTACAAATATGTTAAATTTGAGTCTCGAAATTTAATTTATTTGTGATAATATGGGTATATGAAAGCAAAATATATTAAGGGAGGTTGAACTATGTCCAAAGTTTTGAAGCGATTTTTAGAATATGTGAAAATAGAAACCACTTCTGATGCAAATTCAGATACAAGTCCTAGTACTGAGGGACAGCTTGAATTTGCAAGAAAACTAGTGGAAGAGTTAAAAGATTTAGGTCTTGAAGATGTATCCCTTGATGATAAAGGTTATGTAATGGCTACATTACCATCCAATATAGATAAAAAGGTACCTACCATTGGATTTATCGCCCATATGGACACTAGCCCAGATATGTCCGGAAAGGATGTAAAACCTAAGATAGTTGAAAATTATGATGGAGGGGATATTGTCCTTAATGAAGAAAAAAATATAATATTATCTGTTTCAGAATTTCCAGAGCTTAAAAATTACATTGGCCATACCATAATAACTACAGATGGAACAACCCTTCTTGGTGCAGATAATAAAGCAGGAATTGCAGAAATTATCACTGCAGTTGAATACCTAATTGAAAATCCCCAGCTACCCCATGGTACTGTAAAAATAGCCTTTACTCCTGATGAAGAAATAGGAAGGGGCGCAGATCACTTTGACGTGGAAAAATTTAATGCAGACTTTGCCTATACTGTAGATGGAGGACCAATAGGGGATTTAAACTATGAAAACTTCAATGCAGCCAGTGCAAATATAAGTATACAAGGTACGAATATACACCCTGGTACTGCTAAAAATCTTATGGTAAACTCCATGCAGGTAGCCATAGAACTGCATAATATGCTTCCTGTAAATGAAAGACCAGAATTTACTGAAGGCTATGAAGGCTTCTACCACCTGGTTGGATTCAATGGAAATGTGGAAAAAACTGAAATATACTATATAATAAGGGATCATGACATGCAAAAATTCAATAAAAAGAAGGAAACCTTGGAAAAGATAGTTGAATTTTTAAATTATAAGTATGGAAATATAATTACCTTAGACATTAAGGATACTTATTATAATATGAAGGAAATTATAAAGGATAGAATGGAAATAATCGAACTGGCTAAAAGGGCCATGGAGGAAGTAGGAGTAAAACCTCTAATAAGCCCCATAAGGGGAGGAACTGATGGAGCAAGGCTTTCCTATATGGGATTAAGCTGCCCTAATATATTTACCGGAGGCCATAATTTCCATGGCAGATATGAATACATTTCCTTATCAAGTATGGAGAAGGCTGTGGAGGTAATTTTAAAGATTATAGATTTAAATGCAAAAAATTCTTAAAATAATTTGAATATTCTTGTTAATTAAAAATATTTAGGGGTATAATATTAATGCCTATAGAAGAGCTTAAAGTACTATAGCCAGCTTAAACAACATAAGAATCAAAGCTTATTTTGCTCCCTCTTGCATAAGGCAGACTTTTCAATAAAAGTCTGCCTTATGCTTTTTCAGTATTATTCCAAAAACCTGTCACTTTAGCTAATATTAAGCCTAAAATACTTAAAATCAGAAAGGCTATTCCTACCTTAAGGGAGCCATATTTGACTGCAAATACTGGTAGTAAGGAAGTAATAAGGCCTCCTCCCAGCAATGGTTCAAAGAGTGGAGTTCTTAGAGCAAAGGATTCCCCAGCCTCTGTTTCCATATGAGGGTCTGATACACGTAAAAGCATTAAACCTACAGCAGCAACTCCTGAAAGGAATCCATAGTTTACTATGGCATTTTCAAACCAATTGGTTCTAAACATTCTAGGTCCTGCCCAGAAGAAGAAAAATAGCAAGAGTACAGCGCTTATCACCATCAATATTAAGAAGGGAATTCCATACTTAACAACTACCGGTATTGAAATGGAAGCAACAGCACTGGCTATTAGAAAGTCCAAGGCCATTCCTTGAATCCTCTGGAAGGTCTGAGGATCAACTGCTTCATTAAATTCAGTTTTAGATATAAGCAATTGAACAATCAACCCACCTATCATAGCCATTGGGAATAGGGGCATTTCTATACCTATATAGTTTTCTATTAAGGCCTGCATTATCCATCCAATTAGGATGGCAATACCTATCAGGGCAAGATGGAAGGCATAGGATTCTACAATATCATTGTTTAAGGTACCTATGGAATTGGCCTTTCTCCTGGAATGAGGGATTATATCTCCCTTTATATCACCTTTAATTTGGTCTTCAGATTTTAAAACAGAGGTATAGCCCTTCCTAACTCCATAGTTAATAATTGTCATACCTCCAACAATTCCCATAAAAAGGCCTACTGTTGCAGAGGTAAGGCCCAGGTCTCCTCCATCCGGCCAGTTCATGGCATTGAAAACATCAATCATACCACCAGCAGTGCCATGCCCTCCTGCCCAGCCTATTTCAACAATGGATGCAAACATTACATTAACCTTCCAAATAGGCTCTAAGATAAGAGCTGAAATTAAAAAGGGAATTGCTATCTGTATAAAATCTCCTATATAACTAAAATACAATTGGGGAGCAATCTTATTCCATACCTTTTTCACATTGGGGATTTCCATTCCCATTAACATGGGGGCAAAAACTACTGTAATAAGCCTGCCTGGCAAAGCACCCCAAGTATCTGTTATCTCTTTTGGCAATATTCCCAAACCGTATTGCCCCAAAATAATACCTAAAGCACCTGCTATTAAAGATGCAGGGATGAATAACCTTTTAAATATACCTACCTTTAGTCTTAAAATTGTTCCTATGAAAATTAATAATCCCAGAAGGGATATAGAAAATAGAAGGGAATCTAAACTAGTAGCAGTTACTACATCCTTTGGAAACATAAAATCAACTCCTTCTTTTGTATATTTTACTGTGAATGAAATTGTAATTTTTATAAATTTCATTATACACAAAATTTGAACAGATTTAAAGTATAAAATTCAAATAAAAATAACTTTCTTTACTGATGCCTAGCATCAATAAAGAAAGTTATTATATGCAACTTGCAAAACCTTATATTCAATACACTGCTTAATGCCCCAGCTTTCCAATACCTCTTCAGTACCTACCCAAACCTCAGTATTAACAGGTATATATTCAAATAATTCCTCCACATCTTCATTTATCATCCTTATACAGCCAGCAGATATATATTTTCCAATGGAAAAGGGGTCAGAATTGCCATGGATTCCATATCCCCAATATTTTTCCGTAGATAAACCCAGCCACCTTCTACCTAGGGGATTTTTTGGATCCCCACCTTTTACTGGTTTATATTTTCCTCCCATGCCTCCCCAATAGGGATCTACTATTTTATTTATTATCCTAAATTTATAATCAGGAGTTGGTGATGATTCCTTTCCCAAGGCCACAGGATATTTTTTATATACTTCCCCATTTTTATATACAGTCAGTATCTTTTTACTTTTATTTACTACTATTATCCACTCCTTTTCCCAAAAAGACTCAGGCACTATATCATAAACTACCTTGTATTCCCTTGTTAAGGCCTCCTTAGTCATATCACCAACAATTCCATCCACCAACAGATTATTTTCTGCCTGAAATTTCAGTATTGCATTCCTATCTTCCAGTACAGTCCCATTATACCCCCTGTCTATAATTGCCTTCACCATTTCCTTGTCATAGGTCGTCCAGGGTATTTTTTCCTCCAGCTCCAATATTTCCTCTTCTTCTACATCCTCTATTTTTTTTTTCCTCTTCCCCTTGTAACCCTTCTATTACTTCTTCCTGTACTTCTTCTATTGTTTCAGCATTCTCCACTATATTTTCTACAATAATTTCCTCTTCTGCTGTTCCTGAAAAACTTCCTCCTGAAAGTATTATTACAAGTGCTATTATTACAGTTACTATTTTTTTTGTTAATATCATTATAAATCCCCCCTTCTATATACTATTCAGGGGGATAAAAATATTTGTTACAATTCAGTTAAAATTATCTTTCATTATAGTTAATACTTTTAACCAGCCTGTCATAGGCTACCATAGAATTTTCAAATATTTTTCTTGCATTTTCAATATATAAGCCAGGCTCCTCCAGGGAAGGACTAAAGTGGGTTAAAATCAGCTCCCCTACCCTGGCCCTGCAGGCTAATCCGGCTGCCTCAGAAAAGGTCATATGCTTATTTCTTCTTGCCTTCTCCATATCTTCATCATGGCCATAGGTCCCTTCACATATGAATAGGTCACTGTTCTCAATAAAAGAAGGGATTCTATCATCTGGTCTGGTATCTGTTATGTAGCTAATTTTAATGCCCCTTCTCTTCCCTTCCAGCACCATACCTGGTTCATAGTATACCCCTTCATAAACTATTGATTTGCCATTTTGGAGCTTTTTCCAAATTTCCTTGGGTACCCCGTTTGCATTTGCCTTATCTACACTAAATTTAGGCTTTCTGGGTACATAAAGGCTGTAGCCAAGGCAGGCTACAGAATGGTCAAGCTCAAGGGTGGAAATTATCAAATCACAAAAATCATCATTTTCCATACCTTCCCTTATGCTTACACCTTCTTCAGTAAAATCAAGGGCAAGGGTTTGCTCTCCCACTTCTACAATTTGAATGTCAAAGGGACTATACTTAATAGACAGTAAAAGGCCTTCTATAATTTTCTTAATACCTGCTGGCCCTATTATAGTGACAGGCTCTTCTCTCCCGCTATTTCCTATGGTAGATAGAAGGCCTGGCAGACCTAGTATATGGTCCCCATGTTCATGGGTTATAAGTATCAGATCAATAGATTTAAATCCCCATTTAAGCATTCTCATGGAAACCTGGGTACCTTCCCCACAATCTATCAGTATTTTTCTACCCTTGTAGCTAATAAGCAGGGAGGATAAAAACCTAT
>JAAYHM010000222.1 GCA_012735405.1 Tissierellia bacterium
GCATTATATATTAGTTTTTATCAATTAATTTTGCGGAAGTGGCTCAGTGGTAGAGCATCGCCTTGCCAAGGCGAGGGCCGCGGGTTCGAATCCCGTCTTCCGCTCCATTAAATGCCACCTTTGGTGGCAAAATTTTTCACAATAAAATAAATATAAAATTTAATGCGGGTGTAGCTCAGTGGTAGAGCCCCAGCCTTCCAAGCTGGTTGCGAGGGTTCGATTCCCTTCACCCGCTCCACTTTATTTGCACCTATAGCTCAGTTGGATAGAGCAACGGACTTCTAATCCGTGTGTCGGGGGTTCGAATCCTCCTAGGTGCACCAATTAAGGCGACATAGCCAAGTGGTAAGGCAGAGGTCTGCAAAACCTTTATCCCCGGTTCGAATCCGGGTGTCGCCTCCACCATAAATTTATCTGTACCTATAGCTCAACTGGATAGAGTGCTTGACTACGAATCAAGAGGTTGGGGGTTCGAGTCCCTCTAGGTACACCAAGAAAAAACCCTTGCAATTAATAGGTTGCAAGGGTTTTTTGTTATGAATCATTGGCTTGACTCCTGGATTTGCTTCTATAGCTAAATCTAGAGTTTTAAATACTATTTGATTATCATTTTTCTATTTAGAATTAAAGAAATATCATCTTTTGATTTCAATTTGACAGATAATGAATGAGTAATTGTATTTATAATTATATTTTATTTATATAAATTTAAAAATACATGGGATAGTTATAAAGATTCATTAAAAGATTACTATCCTGTTAAAGAATGTTTGGAAGATTTAAAAATGAGAAATAGTATACTAAATAATTATTGATATAAGGAACTTGCTTAAAGCAGGTTCTTTTTATTTTGTCTTTGGAGCTGCAGAATGGAGAATCAAAAACAATGGTATGCAAACAAGGATTTATATGAAATGCTTAAGTGTTTTAAACAAGAAGTAACAGAACTAAGATTAGAAATGAGAGAAACCAAAACTCTTATCAGAAATTATAATGAACTAAGAGAAAATATTAATGAAGTAACAGAAAAAATTAATAAAATCTAAGAAAAGGTTAACACACAATTAAGCAGCAGAATAGACTACATCGGATACATCATTGTAGTAATAAGTATTATTTTCTTATTTCTGAATTATTTAAAGGGGTGAAACAATGAAAGTTATCCAAAACTTAGTATCCCCATCTAAATACAAAATAAAATGTCCATATACTATGGATCCAGAATTCATCGTAGTACACAATACCGCTAATGATGCAAGTGCTAGAGATGAGATAGCTTACATGATTAGAAACAATGATCAAATATCTTTTCATTATGCTATAGACGATAAGGAAATAGTGCAAGGTATTTTAGAAAATCGCAATGCCTGGCATGCAGGAGATGGCAATGGTCCAGGAAATAGAAAAGGTATAGGTATTGAAATATGCTATTCAAAATCAGGTGGCAAAAGGTTTGAGGAAGCTGAAAAGTTAGCTGCAAAGTTTATAGCGTATAAGTTAGATGAAAAAAACTGGGGAGTTGATAGAGTAAAGAAACATCAAGATTTTTCGGGGAAATATTGTCCCCATAGGACACTAGATCTGGGATGGCAAAGATTTTTGAATATGGTTCAAACTGAATTATATAAGTTAAAGGAGGAAAAGGAAGTGGATAAGGATAAACCATCTAATTGGGCAAAAGAAGCATGGGATTGGGCAAAAAAAGAAGGATATTTAGATGGTACTAGGCCAAAGGATCCTGTAACAAGAGAAGAATTAGCAGTAGTGCTGCAAAGGTTGGTGAAGAAAATTGGATAAGATTACAGAGGAAGACCTAGAAGAATTGTTAAAACTTAAAAGGAAACAAAAAAAGGGAAGATTTTCCAATGAGGAATTGAGACTATAGTTCTGCCAATTCGCGCCAAAGCTCAATTTCTGATTATTAACCTACCTATGTGGATTTGGATAAAAAGCCTTGGAATAATCCAGGGCTTTTTTATATTGCATTAAAGTCGAATTTTATCAAAAGTTAATTAAAGGATTTTGTGAAATAATACAGAAATAACAAGTAAATAGCTAATAAATATTTTTAAAAAGTGGAGGGGAAGTTGATATAAATTTAAGATGAAAGTACAAGTAGTTTTTCATTGGAATTTGGAGGGAAGCTAAAGTATAAAATGTAATAATGCAGTACATAGATTAAAATGGGTTTAGTCCTTATATAAGAGAGTTGGGAAATATTTTAGGCTATACATCTATGGCTACAGTATATATAGGTATTTAAAAAAGCTAGAAGAAAAAGGATATATTGAAAGGAAGGAGAATAGCCTTAGAGCATTAAGGCTAATATAGAGGACTAAAGCATGTTCGTTCATTTAACATCTATAAGTTAGCATAGTATAGAAAGGCAGGACAAGAACCTTGCCTTTTAAGTGGTTCACAACACATTGACTTACTAATTGTAGTTTTGTACTAATACGCTCTAGTTGCACCAATAGAAAACCATTGCACTTGCTAGGTTACAAGAGTTTTTTTGTTTTGTTTGACATACAATAGAGTGACTTTTTTCATATTCATACAAGAACTCATTAATTTTTTCCTCCTTGGATACGAGGAAATAAAGGCGTCCAAATAGGATGCCTTTTTTATTTTTTACCTACAAAACTAAAAATTAAGTTTTAAATATAAATATTGGGTATTGTTTAAGTATATAAATAGTATTAGTAAGATAGGTAATTGGAAGGTAAGTAAATTAAAGGGGGAATAATCTTGGCTA
>JAAYHM010000012.1 GCA_012735405.1 Tissierellia bacterium
AAAAAGTCCATCCTTGTTCATAAAATTTCTCCTCTTAAATAAACTTGTATCCATTTATTTTCCTAAAACCTGCTTTTTAATACAGGCTATTTAAGGATGAATACCATATACCTCTACTTCATAGGAGTTTAGTATATTTATTGTATATGTTCCTTCTCCATATATTAATTGTCCCCTTATATTAGATCCATCCTCACCATTGCCTTCTGTAATATTCCATTTTGCATTTCCTCCAAGATTTTCTGCATTATCTATAAAGGCATTTATTTTAAGGTCTATATTTTCACCCAGCCTTACCTTAGCATAGCTTACATCATCTATTATCCAATCACTGCCTATGTTATCCAGTATTAGTTCCAATTCATTGGCCTTGATAATTTCCACTTCCTTATCTGCTGGTAATATAAGCTCAAATCCATAGGGATTTACGCCATATAGGCCGTCATTGTAGCTACTTCTGCCAGCAAAGGTGATGTAGGCTATGTCTCCTGCCTTGTCCACTTTGATATATTCTTCATCCAAATAACTTTTGGCACTTTCTTCACTATCTGTTGTTATATTTACTGAACAGGTGGATATTATCTTATTGCCCTCTCCTGTTCTTATGGTTAAGCCAGACTGGTTCCTTGGATTTATAACTATCTTCTTAATATCATCACCTATTTCCACTTCCTTTAAGGAAGTTTGATAGTTAAAGTTTTGGGATGTGGCTGCAGCATAAATTCTATCAATGACACCTATTTCCACAATACTATATAGTATTAAATTCATACCAACTATTAATAGTACTATAAATATGCTTAATATATCATATTTTATATTTACATTTTCATCCTTGTATTTGTAGCTGTAATAGAGTATCTCGCCACCAAGTAATAACAGGATGGCTGGCCAAAATTTAATACCCCATTCCAGGGCAGAACTTTTGCTTATTTGGGATATGAATATTAGGATTCCAAAGCCAATAAGCACTATGGCCATGGAAATGGTTCCTACTCGTCTTTTTGGCATAGGTCCTCACCTTCCTCTCCATTTTCCATGGACCTGCCTTTAACTAAGAGCTTGATCCCACCAAGTATGAATATTATGGATACTATGGATGTTTGAATATAGTTTCTTATCTGGTATGGAATTAAAGGATATATGATCCTTTCTACTATAATCAACACACCAATGAATATAAGCCCCCAGCCTACCCATTCTGCTTTTATTTTTGGGAAAAAGGCTAGAAAGTCCTCCTCGTCAGTTTTAGTACCATTAACTATATGGAGTGCATCAAAGAAGCTGTAAAACCATATTAGGGGAAGTACAAATAGGAATAAACTTGAACTTAACCATCCCATAAAGAATATTGTAAATAAAAATATTGCCATTAAGGTCAATCCCTTGTTCTGCAATCCCAGGTACATGTGTCCTGCTCCTGGAATTGTTGACAAGGCCAGGGTTATTACCTTTCTATTGGATTCCTTAATTTCAACAGCACTGTTTGACTCTCCACCATTCTCATTATTGTGCCTGTATAGCCTTATCTTCCTTCCCAGGGAAAAGGCATCAAGTAAGGCCACCAACCATATTATAGGCAAGGCTATAATTAAAATCGCTAGAAAGGCATTTCTATAGGTTATAAATGCTAAACCTGCTGTAAGTGCTATTGTTCCAAAGAATACCAGAAGAAATATGACAGCCCTATCGGCAAAGCCCAGATATAGATGGGACAGCCCTGGTATAAAGGACAATAAAAAGGTTATAAACTTACTTTTCTCTCTCATTTTCATCCTCCTCAATATTAGTCACTTCAAAATTGTTTATAAAATCTGCTGTTTTATTTACTATTCTTCCGGATACATCTGCCACAATATTTGGTATCTCTATAGCTTCCACAGTGGTGGTAGACTGAGCCACCTGAGGCAGTGTATCCACCAGTCTGGTAAAGATGCCCCCCATTGTTAAAACAAGAGTAACAGCAGCTACTGCTGTGTAGTAGATAAATATTTCCCTGTATTTTTTGTTGGCCTTATTATTTTTAGGCTTTGGCATATGGTATATATTTTCAATCTTAGCCATTACCTGGTCTGTAAAGTCTATAGATAAATCTTTATTGGCTTTATCTATTTCTTCATTGTCTACGAGAGAAAGGAAAGTCTCTAAACACCTGTCACAGCTATACAGGTGCTCTTCCATTTTAAGCATCTTTTCTTCTGGAAAAAGCTTTTTCTTATATAGAATCCATTCTATATGGTCATAGTGTTTCATCCTCTTCAACCCTCCATTTCTCTCTTAAAATATTTCGTCCTCTGTAAAGCCTTGAAGCTATTGTTTTTACAGTAACTCCCTCTTCCTCTGCTATTTCCTCATAGGATTTGTCTTGAAAGTAAAATTTAATAAGTACATCCTCATATATGGGCGGCATACTTTTAAATACCCTCCGGATTTTTTCCCTATATTCCCTTTCTATTAATAAATCCTCCGGTGTTTTATGCTCTCCTAAGTTCTCCCTATCAAATATGGCCTCTGTATCCTCCACAGCCTCCTCTTTAAATTTGCTTACTTTCCTTCTTTTCCAATCTATAGCCTTGTTAGCTGCAATTCTGCTGATCCATCCCTTAAAATTATCAAATTTATAATCTGGAAGGGAGATATAAATTTGAAGGAATACTTCCTG
>JAAYHM010000050.1 GCA_012735405.1 Tissierellia bacterium
ATAAAAGCTCTAAACGATACAGAGCTTCTATTTTACCTTATACTTTTAAAATAGAAATAGTTTATAAGTGCAATATAAAACCATAAATGTAATTAGTACCTCTTTCGCATAGTAGATGATGGAATACCCATTTCATCCCTATATTTGGCTACAGTTCTTCTTGAAATTTTAATCCCCTTATCCCTAAGCATATTAGATATTTTTTGATCACTTAATGGCTTTTTAGGATCTTCATCTTCTATGATTTCCTTGATCATAGCCTTAATACTTGTTGATGATATATCTTCTCCTTCCTTTGTAGAAAGTCCACTGCTAAAGAAATATTTTAATTCATATAATCCTCTAGGAGTTTGTATGTATTTTCCATTTGTTGCACGACTTACTGTTGACTCATGCATATTAATATCATCAGCAACTTCCTTTAATGTCAAAGGCTTAAGAGCTTTTTCTCCATTTTCAAAAAATTCCCTTTGGTGTTTTAAAATAGATTTTACTACATTGTATATGGTCATTCTTCTCTGCTCAATACTTCTAATAAGCCACATGGCTGATGAAAGCTTTTC
This sequence comes from Tissierellia bacterium, assembly GCA_012735405.1. Taxonomy (GTDB): domain Bacteria; phylum Bacillota; class Clostridia; order Tissierellales; family Tepidimicrobiaceae; genus JAAYFE01. The sequence goes on from JAAYHM010000050.1 coordinate 564, forward strand.
TTTCAAAAATTCAGAGGCTTCTATATCCATTTCTTTTCTAAGCATTTCCCTATAAAATTTATTAATATTTAATCTTGGAGCTGTAACATCGTTTAAAATTATAACATATTCACCATCAATATACTCTATAATTGCATCAGGTATAATATATTTCACATCAGCAGAACCATCCTCATAAAGCCTCCCTGGCTTAGGCTCTAAAGTTTTTATATAATCACAAATTTCTTGTACTTCTTTTTCATCTATATCTAATTCCTTAGCAATCTTAGAAAGCCTATTATGAGCTATATCATCCAAATAATTTTTTATAATTTGTTCAACATGAGGATTTTTTACCTTTCTTTCTTTTACCTGTATTAAAAGACATTCCTTTAGATTTCTGGCACCTACTCCACAGGGATCAAAGGTCTGAATGATACTTAAAACGTTTTCAACTCTCTTGCAATTAACTCCGATTTCCTTTGACAATTTTTCTACTGATACCATCAAATAACCATTATCATCTATATTTTCTATAATTGTTCTTCCAATTATATAATCAATGGCATCTGATTTTAATACATTTAATTGAAACAATAAATACTCTTTTAGAGATGATGAGGCACTTATAAAATTTTCATAATTATATTCTTTTTCATTTTTTTCCACTTCAGGCTTATAACTAATATCATCATATCTTTCAATAAATTCTTTCCAGTCAATTTCATCTTTTTTACTGTGATAATCCTCTATATTTTCATATTCTATTTCCAAATTAATAGGCTCTAACATTGGATTTTCTTCAATTTCTTTTTTTATGTACTCATTAAGTTCTTGGCAATTAAATTGCAGTAATTGTATAGCTTGTCTTAGTTCAGGTGTCATTATTAATTTTTGAACTTGTTCCAATGCTAGATTGTATCCCAATTTCATCAAGCTCACTCCCAAATTTGAGATTGTAAACATATAGATTACTAATAATATACATATTGTATTGTTAGTATTATTATACCAAAAAAACTGATAAAGCACAAAAAAACATCAAAACTTTTAACTTGTATTGAGGTTAAAAGTTTTGATGTTTTTATCTATCTTAATGACTTATCATAAGGAATTCCTGCAGCTTTAGGAGCTCTGGATTTTTTGGAAGTAAATGCAAGTACTACCATGGTGGCTACATAAGGTAGCATTCTATAATAAGTTTGATTAATCCCTAAATTATATAAAAATGGTATCAAAGAGACCGAATAAGCTAAAGTCCTGAGGAAAGCAAAGAATAATGATGCAAATAATATTTTCCCTGGTCTCCATTGTCCAAAAATCATTACTGCTAAAGCCAAAAATCCAAATCCTGCCACACCTGTATGGCCATTTACATTTCCATCCATGACCCCAACTGAATAAAAGAAGCCTCCTATACCTCCTAATATTCCTGAAATAGATACACCAGCATACCTCATTTTATATACATTTATACCTACTGAATCGGCAGCATGAGGATGCTCTCCACAGGCGCGGAGTCTTAGACCAAATTTAGTTTTATAAAATATTAGGGTGGCTATAGCAAGAAGTATAAAACCTATAATAACTGTAATATATGTCTTTTGAAAAAACATCCTCCCTAATACTGGTATATCTCCTAGTACTGGTATTTTCTGTATATAAAAATTAATGCTTGTAGTAACACCATCACTATCAAAATACATTTTTGAGAACAATAGTATAATTGCTGGTATTAACATATTAAGGGAGGTCCCTGTAATAACCTGGTTTGCTTTCATGTTAACTGCTGCAAAAGATAAAAGTAAAGAATAAATCAATCCTGCTACTGCAGCTATAAGCATACCTAAAACTAGTATTGTTTGAGGATCCAGGCCAGAATCCTGTACAAAATAGACAAATAAAGCTCCAAAATAAGCTCCAAAAAGCATTATACCTTCAAGGGCTATATTTACAACCCCGCTTGTTTCACTAAACATACCACCTAATGCTACAAGAAGCAATGGTATTGCTACAGGAAGCGTATTTTGAATCAGGTAATATACAGTTTCCATTATTCCGCCTCCTTTATATCATCATTAGCTAAAGTGTTTCCACTTTTTCGACCTTTCCCAAAATGTCTAACAATAAAACCTAATATTGCAGTGTTCATAATATTAGCAAAAGCTGAAAAATATATTATGACAGCAATAACAATATCTATTATTTCAGGTTTATAGCCTGCCAAGCTTGCCAAGGTACCTCCACGTTGTATATAAGAAATAAATATAGCTGAAAAAATAATACCTATAGGATGTGAATTTCCTAAAAGTGCAACTGCAATACCATTAAATCCTGCGGGAGCTATTATATTAATAGGCTCGTAGGTCATACTACTTCCAGCTATACCAGATGGTGCTAATATGCCAAAGGCACCTCCAAGACCTGATAGTCCACCTGCAATTGCCATTGTAATTATGATATTTCTCTTACCCTTCATACCTGCATACTCACTGGCAAACCTATTAAATCCTGTTGCCTTTAGTTCATAACCAAAGATGGTTTTTTGGAGAACTATATATAGTAGAATTCCTATTAAAATTGCCAGTATAATTCCTAAATTCACATTAGAATTAGGAATCCCTAAAGATGGCATCTGAACTTCAGCAGGTATATATTGAGTCCTGGTTTTATCAGATACATACATGGCAGAGTTTCCTTGTATAAGCATGTCAACCAAGTACATACCTATATAGTTGAACATTATGGATGTAATTACTTCATTTACATTCAAAAATGCTTTAAATATTCCTGGAATTGCGCCCCAAATCATTCCTCCTACAAAACCTGCTAAACACGCTACAATCCAATGAATGCTGTCTGGCAAATCCCACATAAAAGCCACATAAAGAGCAAAATACATTCCCATGGTATATTGTCCAGAGGCACCAATATTAAATAGCCCCATTTTATTAGCAAATCCAACAGATAAACCTGTCATTAATATTGGTGTAGCATAATAGAAAACATCACCAATACGATTTAAACCACCTACAATTATATGCCTAAATCCTATTAAGGCATTAGCTGGTAGCGCAATAAGCATTACAAAGAATCCAATAATTAAACCAAGAAATACAGCCACTAGTGCTGAGAAAAATGAAGATAATATTCCCTTATTCATCATGTTTCTTATATTAAATTTATTATCATTGTAAATATTATTCTTCCCTTCCATCATTAATCTCCTTTACATTATCACGTTTTGCACCAGACATGTAAAGCCCTAATTCCTCAACAGTCGTTGTTTTAGGATCAAGTTCCCCTACAATTTCTCCTTCATATATAACTAAAATACGGTCACTTATATCCATAACTTCGTCCAGTTCCAAAGAAACTAGCAATACTGCCTTACCAGCATCACGTCTTGAAATCAATTGCTTGTGTATATATTCTATAGCACCTACATCCAAGCCCCTTGTAGGTTGAACTGCTATTAGAAGCTCATGGTCCTTATCAATCTCCCTGGCTATAATGGCTTTTTGCTGATTTCCACCGGACATACTTCTTGTTATTGTTATTGGTCCTTGGCCGGATCTAATATCAAACTTATCTATAAGTTTTTCAGCATATTTTCTAACAGAATCAAATTTAATAAATCCTCTATTTTGAAATTCTCTTTGCCAATATCTTTGGAGAACCAGATTTTCTTCTAATTTATAGTCCAATACTAAACCATGTTTATGTCTATCTTCTGGTATATGGCTTATACCTCTAATAGAACGCTCCCTAATGGAAGCTTTAGTTATATCATGGCCACATAGGATTATAGTACCTGAAGTAGGCTTTTCCAAGCCTGTAATTGCATTAACAATCTCCCTTTGACCATTTCCATCAATACCAGCTAAACATACTATCTCCCCTGCTCTTACATCAAAGGAAACATCCTTAACTAAATTTTTACCATGAGTCTTTGATACCACATTAAGATTTTTAACTGAAAGTACTACATCTCCTGGTTTTCTTTCTTTTTTATCAACTTTAAAGCTAATGTCGCGGCCTACCATCATTCTTGATAGCTCTTCCTTAGTGGTATCTTTGACATTAACAGTACCAATACATTTACCTTTTCTAAGAACTGTGCACCTATCAGCAACTTCCATTATTTCGTTAAGTTTATGGCTAATAAATAGTATTGATTTTCCTTCTTTGGCGAAGCCCTTCATAATTTGAAGAAGTTCTCTGATCTCCTGTGGTGTCAAAACAGCTGTAGGTTCATCAAATATAAGTATTTCATTATCTCTATATAACATCTTTAGAATTTCAACTCTTTGTTGCATCCCTACAGTTATATCTTCAACATAGGCATCCGGATCTACCTTTAAACCATACTTTTCACTTAATTCCACAACTTTTTTCCTAGCTTCTTCTTTTTGAATAAAACCCATCCTATTAGGCTCAACACCAAGTATAATATTCTCTAGAACAGTAAAAATATCTACAAGCTTAAAGTGCTGGTGTACCATCCCAATGCCCAGGTCATTAGCATCATTAGGATTGTTTATCTGTACAACCTTCCCATTTTTCCTTATTTCTCCACTATCAGGCTGATAAAGACCAAATAATATACTCATTAAAGTAGATTTTCCTGCCCCATTTTCTCCTAAAAGTGCATGTATTTCTCCCTTTTTCAGTTTTAGGGTAATGTTGTCATTAGCAACAATCCCCGGAAATATTTTTGTTATGTTAAGCATTTCAATTATATATTCTCCCATATCAACCACTTTCACCATTTATTTTTTTATTATATATGAAAATTTCATATTGAAAATGGAGGAATTTTTAACCTCCTCCATTTTCAATATATTCTCATAAGCTAATGTAGTAAATTACCTTGTAGTAACCTTAACTTTCACAAGATTTAAACCTTCTGTAAGTTCTTCAGCTGTAGCATATCCTGATGGGTCTGCAACTTCTATTGAACGAATTGGAGTTATTGTGCCATCAACAAGTTTTGCATATATTTCTTCATATTGTTCTCTTGTGAATTGTTCAAATCTATCAAATGCATCTGCATTTTCATCTCCAATTACTTCAGTAGGTAAACCTACACCATCGTTAGCTGCATTGAAATATGTTGTCTTTCCTCCATATTGATCCCAACTGTCAGTTTTGTATATGGATTCAAGAACTTGAATTACTGAAGCTGCAAGTCCTTTTGTAGCTGATGTTATAACAGTTTCACTGTCATATCTTTGGTCTACGTCAACCCCTATAACCTTAGCTCCTGCTTCGCTGGCTGCTGACATTACAGATTTACCAACAGATCCACCACAAGCAAATATTACTTCTACTCCTTCTTGATACATAGTTCTAGCTGTTGCCTTGTTTGTATCGTTTTCTTCAAAGTTTCCTGTGTAGTGATATATTACTTCTATTGAACCATCTGGTAGACCAAGTTCTTTGGCTGCATCTTCAGCGCCTTGTAAGTATCCATAACCAAAAGCTTGCACAGCTGGTACAGCCATACCTCCCATAAATCCTAATTTGGTCATTCCATCCATTACAGCTGCATAACCAGCTAAATATCCAGATTGTTCTTCAGCATACATTATACTAGCAACGTTTTCTTTGATGGTAAAATCTGTATAATCTGGATCATGTGGAGCTCCGTCTAGCAAAATAAACTTAACATCTGGATATTTTGATTGTGCTTCAAATATAGGTACTTCAAATAAGAATCCAGGTGTAACAATTACCTTTGCTCCTCCTTGTACAGCAAGGTCTATAGCAGCCAAATATCCAGCATCTGAAGCTTCTTCTGGCTTAATATAGTGATGTGAAATGCCTTCTTTTGTTGCAAATTCTACTACTCCTTCCCATGAACCTTGATTGAAGGATTTGTCGTCAATATTTCCTTTATCCGTAATAAGTACAATTTCATAGCTTTCACTAGATGATTGATTTCCATCTGCTCCGCCGCATCCAGTTAAGCTAATGGCTAATAATACCATTACCAAGGTAATTGATACTAGCTTTTTCACTTAAATTCCCCCTTTTTTGTTCTCTTAAATAAATACCCTTATATATAATTTATTCATCATAAATTATATATATATTTGTGCTGAAAATATACTATGTATATTTCTTTAACATTTTCATTATATAATACTTCTCCTTACATTTCAATGTGTAAAGTATAACCATAAACCCTATAAGAACCGCTCCTTTTATAGGGAGCGGTTCTTATTAGCAAATATTGGACGGATTAGCTACATATCCTGCTTTAGCTAGTATTTCCATTGCTTTACTTAAATTGTTTTCACTAACTAATACTACTGGACCTGTACAACCCATTCCACTTTCTGCATATATTCCTTCTTTCCATAGTACTCTAACTGCATCTTCTAGATCCATAATATCTATACCTGCTATTTCTTCTGTTACAACTTCTTTTGGTGGCGCTTCTACTTCTTCAACATCCTCAGCCTTCTTCTCTGTCTTTGTTAATTCTGCCAATATTTCTTTAAGTCCTGCCTTATTTACTTTTTCAAATTCTTCTTTAGCTATTTCCTTAATGTTCCCTTTAGCAACACTTGCTCCATAGCTTATTGCATTTGCTATAACAGGAGCACCTGATGCCCTTGAAATAATGAGTATTACCCTATCATAACCTTCGCCTATTCCAGGTCCATAACCATATCCTAGAGATTCATAACTTCCACCAGTTGTATAGGATGAGAATACTTTCATCAATATATTACCTGTTAGTGTGTCTGTTACCATAACATCTGGTACTCCAGCAAGTAGATCATTTCCTCTCATAACACTTCCGCCATCGGCTCTTATAGATTCTGTTAAATTAATATTATAACCTCTATTTATAAGCTCTAAATAGGCTCTTTCAACTTGTCTTGCACCATCTACATTTAGTATTCCAACTGTTGGATTTTCTATTCCTAAAGCTTTTGCTGTAATTATTCCATATATTCCGTTTTTGATCATAGCTTCTACCCTATGAGGTGATGAAGTACCTGTAGTAGTTGCTATAATCATTTCTCTACCTCTTCCTGGAGTTACAACTCTACCTACTGTAGAAACACCTATAGGGAAGCTATAGTGCATAGTTACACATGCATCTAATTCACCATTATCTAGCATTTCTTCCATCTTCTTATAACCTTCATCCTCATTTTCTACAACTACTTGGGTCAACTTTGAGTCAGACTTTGGCCCAATTAGTACAACTTCTATTGATGGATCTCTTTCTTGGGCTATTTCCGCACCTTTTATAACATTTTCTACACCATGTTCACTGCCTAGGGTTGTAATACCAACTCTTACTCTTTGACCAAATTGGCCAGTTTCTATAGCATCAGCTATGTCATTAAATACCTTTCCTATCATCTTTTTTACGTTGTTTTCTGCCATTTTATCACCTCTAATTTTGAAGTAGATGAGAAGCAAATTCTCTCATTGATTCAGCAACAAGTTTTCTTATTTCTTCTTCAGATACTCCTTTTTCTTCTTCAACTTTTCCTGGATTCTTCTCTACCATTATTGATACACCATCAAATAGGTTAGTCATTCTACCTAAGAATAAGCTTCCTTTACCTACTATCATAGCTCTTTGAATATTTCCTTCTAGAATGTCCTCTCTAGCAAATCCTAGATATGGTACTCCTGAAGGTATATGACCTTGAGTTGGTGCCCATCCGGACATTCCATGTTTCTTAATAAAGTCATTTAACTCAGATCTTTCTAGGTCCTTTCTCATTACTCCTAGTGCACCAATCATCTTATAGTTGGCTAGTGGAACATCTCCTGCTCCAGCAGGTTTAGTAATTTCTGGATTTTGCATTTCAACTGAATACTTATCTATATCAGTAATCTTTAGTCCAGCTTTTTCTAATGGTGTTGTTACTAATGAAGACATAACTGCTTGTGGTGAAGAACCTGTTCCCACTGTGTGTCTACCTATTAGGTCTGTTCTTAAGATTGGATTTACACCATCATTTTCACCTAATAGTACTGCAAAACCTCCTACCATGTCTTCTAGTATTGGCATTCCTTTTTCTACGTGGTTTTTACCATTCATACCAAGTTTTGCTGTTGAACCACCAGCAATAACTACTACATTTTTAGCTGCTTTTGATTGTACCAAGGAAGCTGCTACTATTAAGGCATGAGTTGGTGCAGCACAGAAGCTTCTTGTGTCTGAACCAGTAGCATTTTTAAATCCAACAATTTCTGCAATGGATTTAGCAAAGTTTCCTCCACCTCTTTGGTTCATATCTCCACAGGCTTCTTCTGAACATTCTACTACATATTCTATATCTTCTGGATTTATATTGTTCTTTGCAATTAGGTTTAATCCAGCTAATACTGCAGAAGCTTTTGATACGAGGTTTTCTAACAATACATGAGCACTTAAGTTTTCATCTACATCATGAGCTCTCTTTACACAGCCCACAAGTTTTCCATTTGTTAAAAGAGGTTCAGCTCCTTGTTCTTCGATTAATTTTTCAATTGTACTTATATCTTCTCCAGTTTTTAATCTTGCAATTAAATCTTCTCTCATTAATGGATGAGCTTCTAATTTAGCCTTTACTTCATTTGTAAATTCCTCAGTAAGTTTTACCAAATCGAAAGTATCTACAATCTTTATAAGTCCAATAAACTCATCCTCTGGCATTATTTCACCATATTTTCCAAATCTGTCTGCACCTTCTACTGGATTTTCATACCATGGTTGTGGATGTTTTTCTAATTCTTCTGGTTTATAATTTCCTATATAAATTTGGTTTGGTAGATAAGCTACTGCATCTTCAAAGCTACGTAAATGGTTTGGTAACTTTTTTAGATATTCTGAATCTGGATTAATTACTCTTTCTGTTGTTTGAGTTGTCCCATTGTGAATTACCATATCCCTAGCATGTACTAAAATGTAGCTAGTTCCTTTAACAACTGCATAATTCATATTACTGCCACCTCCGATTAATTATACGTAAATTTTTGTATATTATTAAAATAATATTATAGTTTTAAAAATGGGTGATTGTACAATCACCCATTTTTAGTTTAGTCTTCAAATACAGTTTGATCTTCTACTTCAGTTTGTAGTGCTTTTAATGCTTTTTCTACCAACTTCCTTCTTAAGTTCTTTTCATCCTTAGGATCTAATGCTGGATTTCCTAGTGGGTGAGGAATAGCTATTGTTGGTACAATTCTATTTGCTCCAACGGTTAATGAAATTGGTACTACTGTACACATGTGAACTACAGGTAATCCTGCACGTTCAATTTCTTTTACCATTGTTGCACCGCAACGTGTACAGGTGCCTCAGGTGGAAGTTAGTATAACTGCGTCCACTCCAGCTTCTTTTAGTTCTTTACCTATTTCTTCTCCAAATGCTTTTGCATTCTTAACTGCAGTTCCATTTCCAACTGTAGTATAGAAATATCTGTGTAGTTTTCCAATCTTGCCTTCTTTTTCCATTTCCCTTAGTACATCTACTGGTAATACCCTATCTGCATCTTCATTTGCATATACTGGGTCATATCCACCGTGGGCTGTTTCATGGGTTTCACTTGTTAAGTCTTCAAATCCTTCTATATCATATTTACCATATTTTGAAGCAGATGAAGATTCAATATGGTCTGGATTTCCTTTTGGTACAATACCACCAGATGTTACTAAAGCAATTGTAGCTTTTGATATATCTTTAACTGCAGGGTTTGGTTCAACCCTATCAAAGTCTGGCATTGGATATTCTGTCTGGAACTCTTCTCCCTTTAGCTTCTTAATAAGCATATCCACAGCTCTTGCAGAACCCCTCTTATCTGCAAAGAAGTTCTTTCTAATACCTCTAGCATGGTAATGTTCTTCGTCAGGTGTTCCTATTTCTTCTCCCTTAGCTAACTTTAATGCTAAAGGAACCATCTTATTAACTGCATCTCTCATACCTGCAGCACTGTTCTTTGTAGCTACAATATATAGATCTTTTCTAAACATGTCAACACCAGGGTTTTCTTCATACATAGCAGTCATTGCTGGGATGCCAAGCTCCTCTTGTACAGCTGCTGTAATTGTAGCACAAGCAACTCCATATCTACCTGCATTAAATGCTGGTCCTGCTATGAATAAATCTGGCTCATATTTTTTAACCATTTCTAATATTTCAGCTTTTGCTTCTTCAACATTTTCGTTGAAATAGCTGTCACCACAAATAACTGTAGCAACTATTTCTGCTTCTCCTTTAAAACCTGCATTTAAAGCCATTCCTGGCCCAATAACTTCCTCTCTTACTTCAGGTTTAATATCAGCTTTTTCTTCTCCACCAATTCCAGCAAAGAATTGGTTTATATAATGAACAACTTTAATTTTCCCCATTACTTTCCCCCCTCTCTGTATTTTATCTCAGGGAATTAGTCGTTGAATTTACAATATTGCTCTCTTATGCTTTTAATTTCTTCAATTATTTCATCAACATCTAGAACCATTTCCATCATACCTACTTGTTCATCATATACAGCTGGATCTACAGCTTCTTTGAATTCTGGTTCAACTGGATGATATACTCTAAGTCCTAACTGGACTCCTGCCAATGGACCTGCAAAAGTTGGGTCTCCTGCTGTTACAGTTTCAGCTGCTAAACCTACAGCTTCTGCTTCAGCTCCTCCTACAATAACTACTACATTTTCAGCACCATATTTTTCTGTTAATTCTTTAACCCTCTTTTGATTTTCCAAGTCCATGGCTCCTGCAGCAGTTCAGACAAAGCATTCAGTTGATGAGAACACTACTTCTGCAGGAGTAGTTTTTACACATTCTTCGATAGCTGGTCCTGGTATGCCATCTCTATCGCCAATGATTATCACTTTTGTGTTTTCATTGAATATTGACATGCCAACTCTCCTTTCTTTACTTTTGTTATCTATGCTATGATTTTTATATTAGAATCCTTTAGCAGACATCTTGTTAAATCCAAGCTCGTTTGTAGCTCCTGTTATAGCTTGAAGTTCAACAGTTATGCTACCATCTTCCTTTAAGCTTCCATCAAATCCTCCAGCAATAGTATCTATATATTCTAAACTTCCTATTACTTTATCCATTGCTGGCAATTCTATTATTTCATTTGCATTTCCACCAGTTACTACTGCATTTGCTAATGGATCAGCGTCAGCTAAGGATTGGCTAGAACCATCTCTACCTGCATATTCATCTGTAATGATAACAGTCTTAATACCTTTTTGCTCAATCTTCTTGCAGTTCATGATTAAGTCTGTATCTGGGTTTCCAAATCCTTCTTGAGATATTATAACTCCATCTAATCCTAAATATTCTGCTAGTTTAGCAGTCCAGTTTGATGATCTTTCCTTATCTGCTAGATACACATTTTCGTTTGTTATTATAACTCCTACAAAGTTTAGTTCCTTACCATGTTTTTCATATAAATCTGCAACTACTGGATTATTTAGATGATGGTAAGTTGTGTTCTTGTCACATGCAGATACGCAGTTTCCGCTGATTATAGCTCCATCCATTATTTCTGTTGGATATAAGATTGTTGGAACTATTTGTTTTGCGTCTACTCCATATACGTAAGTGTCATGAAGTAATCCTTGAGACTGAAGCATTTGAACATATGCTACCTTTGGTAAATCAGGATATTGGTTTAGTTGCTCTAGAAGTGGTAATGTTTCAAATACTTCTACCTTATCTGGTGTTACTTCTCTTGCAGCTTCTGCTAAATATTTAGCAGCCTTTAATCCTGCAAATCTAACTGCTCTTTCATGGTCGTGTTGTTTTAAACCATCTACTGGTTCACATATTAACACCACATTGTTTGTTTTTGAGAATGGAGTATATTCTGCTCCTGGTCCAGTCATGTCAATTATACCTTCCTGGAAGCCTACAATCTTACCTGTTGTAACTACTGCACATCCTTTAAGTGCATAAGTTTTTCCACTTCCAACAGTTTCAACCTTTCCTAGTACTCCAGGGAAGATCTCGCCTGGACCCTCAACCTTAACCCTTGGCTCAATTACATCCTTAACAGGTGTAATTCTTACACTTTCGCCAGGTCTTGCAATTTCTACGTCTACTTCTTTTAAGTGCTCATCTTCCTTAATTAAGGAAATTAATTCTTCTTTATTTACATACAGTACGCCATTTTCAATTTTGGTTTCTGCACCAAATTGAACGTCACTAATATTTACGTGACCTAATTCAAGACGCATGTCTTCACCTCCCCTTATTGTTAAAGAATATCTATCTTAATTCCAAATCCCCGAAGGAATTTGAAATTAAGTTCATCAGCAAATTTAATTAGATATATTTTTTAACCATTTCCTCTACTGCTTCTGCTGTTGCTTCTGATTCTGCTAATCTTTCTACTTCTTCACCATCTTTGTACATGATTATGGCTGGTAAACCTAATACTTTTTGTTTTATAGCTAATCTTCTTGCCTTTGTTATATCAAGTGAAGCAAATTTTACTTTATCTCCATATTTTTCAGCTAATTCGTGAATATGTGGCATTAATGCTTTACAAGGTTCGCATGTTGGTCCCCAATAATCTACTAATACTGGACCTTCTGCCTTTAGTACTTCCTCTTCAAAATTTTCCTTGTTTAATTCTATCATTTTGACCCCTCCTAAATATTATTCTTCAAAATTTTCTTCTATATACTTCTCAGCTTGAATAGCTGCTATAGCTCCATCACCTGTAGCTGTAACTACTTGTCTTAATGATTTGGCTCTAACGTCTCCAGCTGCAAATACTCCAGGTATATTTGTCTTCATGTCTTGGTCTGTTACAATATAACCATTTTCCATATCAATTATACCTTCGAATAGTTGTGTATTTGGCAAGAATCCTATAAATACAAAGATACCAAATGTTCCATCTTCCTCATCTGCTACTATTTCTGTAAGCTCACCTGTTTTAACATTTTCAACTACCATTGATTCAACTATTCCATCACCTTTTATTTCTTTTACCACAGAATCCCACATGAAGTGCATTTTCTCATTTGCAAAGGCCTTTTCCTGAATTGATTTAGCAGCTCTTAGTTCATCTCTTCTATGTATTATAGTAACTTTTCTTGCAAATTTTGTTAGATACATTCCTTCTTCAACTGCTGTGTCTCCACCGCCTACTACAAACACTTCCATGTCTTCGAAGAATGCTGCGTCACAAGTTGCACAGTATGATACTCCTCTGCCTGTAAATTCAGCTTCGCCTGGGCATCCAATTTTTCTTGGTTGAGCTCCAGTAGCAATGATTACTGACTTAGCCTTGTACTCTCCCTTGCTTCCTTTTAATACTTTTATTTTTCCTTCGAAATCCACTTCCTTGATTTCATCCAATTTTATTTCTGCTCCAAATTCTTCAGCCTGTTCAACCATTCTTTTAATTAATGATGGTCCAGATGCATTTTCTATGGATCCAGGATAATTAGCTACCTCATCAGTTGTTACTATTTGTCCTCCCATTTTTTCTTTTTCAAGTATCAGTGTCTTAAGTCTGGATCTTGAAGCATATAATCCTGCTGCTAGTCCCGCTGGCCCTCCGCCAATTATTATAACATCATAAATATCTGACATTCTTGCTCCTCCTTTTATCCTAATTGTTGGAATAATTACAGAGTTAAATAGTAAAATATTGTATAATAAACCTGTTTTATGTAATTATACAATAAATTTACATTTAATTTAAATATTTTTTTCAACACTACATAACATATTGTGCCCAAATATATTGTACCCAATAAATATTTCAATAAAATACAATTTTAAATTCAAGCATTAAAAAAGAGCAGAAAGTATAAATATTGCCTTCTACTCTGTCCTTAGCCTGAGAGTTTCTCCTTTTTAAGGATTGCTCCTTCGGCGCTTACGCTCTTCAGAGTCTAGTCGGAATACGGTCCTTTTGCCTGAGAGCTTCATCATAAACGGCAAGTCTATGACTTACTCCTTCGGCGCCAGATAAACTGGTCTCTCCCGCATTCGTCATCCCAACCATATGAATTTGTCAAGTTCTTAACATTTATGCACTAATATTATAATATATAATTTGAAAAAATACAACATTATTTTTTTATTTTTTTATTTTTTTATTTTTTGTTTTTTAAGGCATCTAACACGTAATAAGCAACATTTAATGAATGGTCAGAAACCCTCTCCAAATTGCTTAATAAGTCTAAAAATAATACTCCTGCATGTATGTTGCAAGTTTGTTCATTGAGCCTTTTTATATGATTACTTCTATATTCTTGTTCTAATTCGTCAATTTCCTCTTCTAGTTTAACAACATGTCTAGCTTTATCAAAATTTGTATCTTTAAAAGATTCAACTGCATTTTTAAAAACTTCAATGGCCTTATTTGTTATATTATTCATTTCAACAACAGCAATATCACTAAATGGAAGATTACCCTCAATAATTTCCTGAGCTAATTCAGCTATATTTTCTGAATGATCTCCCACTCTCTCAACGTCATTTACCACATTTATTAGTTCAGTTATTTTAGAATGTTGCTCTCCTGTCAATGGTTCCTTAGACAATTGAACCAAATATTCTACAATCCCAGTTTCTAACTTATTAATAACAGTTTCCTGTTTCAATACTTCTTCAATTAATTTCTCATCTTTATTTATAAAAGCTCTACACGCTAACTCTAAATTATTTTGAACAATTTGAGCCATTCTAGTAACTTCTTTTACTGCTTGACCTATGGCTATAGATGGAGTTTCTAAAATTCTTGAATCAAGATATTTCAACCTTACTTCTTCTACTTCCTTTTCTTCACCAGGTACTAATTTAGTAGCTATCTTAACTAAGAAATTTGCAAAAGGAAGTTGAACAGCAACATTAACTAAATTGAATAAAGTATGAGCGTTAGCAATTTGCCTTTGTATATCTAGAGGTGAAATCCTTACTACAACTGCTTCTATAGGATATCTTAAACCAAACATAAATATTATAGTGCCTACAAAGTTAAATATAAAATGAACAATTGCAGCTCTTTTTGCAGTTTTATTTGTTCCTATACTTGATATTAATGCTGTTGTAGTGGTTCCAATATTATCTCCAAATAGAATAGGAAAAGCAATTTGCATATCCACCAGACCTTGTGATGCTAATGCTTGCAATAGTCCTATGGAAGCACTACTACTTTGGAGCAAAGTTGTCATTCCTAAACCAACTAGTATTCCCAAAACTGGATCTCTTAAACTTGATAATATTTTAGTAAAAACTGGATTACCAGCCAAAGGCTTTAATCCACTACCCATCATATCCATTCCAATAAATAGAATTCCAAAACCTATGAGTATTTCTGCTATACTTTTCAACCTTTTATTTGAAGCTACAAGAAAAATTGCTACACCTAAGGCTACTGCAAAGGGAGCTACATCTGTTAAATCAAATGCAATTAACTGAGCAGTAACAGTTGTACCTATATTTGCTCCCATTATAACTCCTGCTGCCTGAGGCAATGTCATTAAACCTGCATTAACAAATCCTACTACCATTACAGTTGTAGCGCTACTACTTTGAATAATAGCTGTAACTACAGCACCAACTATTACACCCATTAGCCTATTATTAGTAAGTAATTCTATAAGTCTTTTTAACCTTTCCCCAGCTGCTTTTTCAAGGCCTGTCCCCATGGTATTCATTCCATAGAGAAAAAGTCCTAAACCACCAAGTACTGGTAACGCTATATCCATTTGTTCCCTCCTCAATAAATTATAAAATCTATAAAAAATATGCTAGTTATACTAAATTTGGAAAGTTTAATTGTCTTAAGGCCTCAAACAGGATAATATTTACAGAATTAGCTAGATTTAAAGACCTTTTCAAATCCTTCCTCATTGGTATTTTTATAGTCCTATCCCAGTATCTATCCAGTATATAATCAGGTAACCCTTTAGTTTCCTTGCCAAATACTATGAAACAATCATCTACATATTTTACGTCGGTATAGAATTTTTCTGCCTTAGTTGTAGCAAAATAAAAAACTCTATCAGAATATTTATTTATAAGTTCTTGAAAATTTTCGTAATAATGAATATCTACCAGTGGCCAGTAATCAAGCCCTGCCCTTTTCAAATGTTTATCATCCACAGAAAAACCTAAGGGTTTTACAAGGTGAAGACTGGAATAGGTTAAAGCACATGTTCTAGCAATATTGCCTGTGTTTTGTGGTATTTCAGGTTCTACTAAAACTATATTTATAGCCATAAACAGCTCTCCTTTAATACTTTAAAATATATTTTTCTATTACCTTAGCCACCCCATCATCGTCATTAGTATCAGTTATAATATGGGCATTTTCTTTGGCAATTTTATCACCATTTTTCATAGCAACTGCTAAACCTGCAATTTTGAACATAGAAACATCATTTTCATTATCTCCTATGGCTATAATTTCTCCATTATCTATTTTGAGCATATGAGCAAGAAATTTAAGGGCTTTACCTTTAGATACTCCTTCATTCATTATCTCCATATTGTTATGCCAAGATTTTGATACACTTATACCTTTTATTTGTTCCATTTTTCCCCTTAAGTATTGTAGTTTATCAATATCATCCTCAATAATTACAAATTTATAATAAGTTGAATTAACATTTATTATTTCACTAGGATTATCAAATCCAATTATATTTATTCCCTGTTTTTTAAAGTTTTCTTCATAATATTCATAATATTTTGCAAAATTATTGTTTCCTTTTTTACAATAAAAAGTAGATAAATCATAAAAATGGTAATAGACATTATTGTCCTCTGCTAATTTTATTATTTTTCTAAGTATATCCTTGTTAATATGGCTTTTATATAATATTTCATCTCCTTTATGATTAGAAACAATGGCTCCATTACAAGCTATAATAGGACTATTTAAATCTATTAAACTTCTATAGTATAAAGCTGATAAATATATTCTTCCTGTTGATAATACAATTTTTATTCCTTTATCTATAGCCTTATTTATAGCATATCTGATTCTTTCTGATATATTATCATGGCTATTTAACAATGTGCCATCCATGTCTATTGCTACCAGTTTGTACTTCACAACATTCCCCCTAATCTTGTCACAAAATCTAATATACCATAAAAAATCAATAAGTCAACAAAATTTTACCCTTATTTACATAAGCCATTTTCCAGATTTAACAACCAGGCTTTTAATTCAATTCCTGCGCCGAATCCAGTCAACTGACCATTCGAACCTACCACCCTATGACATGGTACAATCAAAAGTACTGGATTTTTATTTAAAGCATTTCCTACAGCTCTATAGGCTTTTGGGTTTCCTATAGCCTTTGCAATGTCCTTATAGGTTCTAGTTTGTCCATAAGGTATTTTAATTAATTCCTTCCAAACCTTCATTTGAAAAAAGGTACCTTTTAAATCCAATGGAAGGGTAAACTCTTTTCTGCTGCCTGTAAGATATTCTATTATCTCTTTATGATAGTTATAATCTTTAATATCTACCTCCATAACTTGTCCATATTTTCTTTTCAGTAGATGGATATCATCCTTATGTTTAACATTTAAATGTACTATTCCCTTTTCTGAAAAAAGTATGGACATATCACCTATAGGTGTTCCAAAACTATAGTATTTCACATTCATTAAATCTACCTTCCTTTATAAACCTCCACTGCTCTATGGCTAATTTCCTTATGGTTGGATTGGAATTGGAAGCAGGTTTTGATACAACTATATTAAACCATTTAATTGCATTTTCTATATCTCCTAATCTTCTACCAAGTTCACCTATTAAATAGGCTAATTTAAATTCATCCATATTAGTATCATGTAAATTCTCTTTGTAATAGACTTCTTCATATAATCCCTTGGCAATTTTCAGAAATCTTTTTTCTTCATTATTATCCTCTTTTAATCTATAAAGCCAGGCTATATTTAAAGCTATAGAAGCTAAATATAATCTGCTTTCTTCCAGTAGTTGCCCTTCATATAAGGCAAGTTTACATGCATCTATGGCCTCATCTAAATTTCTTACATTTCCATAGCTTCTTTTTTTCCATCTGGAAGATACTTCTATTTGAATCTTTTCTTTGGACCAGTTGGAAATAGAATCAAACTTCTCTTCGGTAGCTGCATATCCACAGTTGGGACATACAAACACAGTATATTTAATTGGATTTTCCCCTTGATAAAATGGCATAAAATCTGTATCCTGTTTTATTAAACGCAAAGATCTGGTTCTTACTTTCTTTGTCGTAAATTCGTGATTACAAACTGGACAATTTACATTTTTGTCATATAATTGCTCCAATGTCTTCATTACTCCCTTCATATTATTATCTACCTATCTTGTATATATAGTTTTTCTCCTTATAATAATCAGTACTAATAATTTCTTTATCCACAATAATACCATTCTTAATTATATATCTGTAAATTCTAACCTTATAACCATTCCTGCCTTCCTGTACTAATACCTTTTCACCTGCCTTTAACTTTTCATCTACTATATGCTCCTCTCCTGGCTTAATAGTTTCCATTACTTCTGATTCTATTTTAATAGTATAGTCCCTATGGCTTATATCCCCGTATATGTATACAAAAATTCTATTGTTCTTTGTTTCTGTAGCTATATATATAGGATAATCAAAGTCATTTCTAAACTTTAAATCTAGTAAGTTTTCAGCTACTGCTGCATCACGTCCTAAGTCAACATACCTGGGTGGAATAGAATGGGGAGATCTTTCTAAAATTGTAACTCCTGCCAGGATTAGAGCATTATATAAAGTAGTGGAAGTCTGACAAACTCCTCCCCCTACCCCAGATGTATATTGACCTCCAACTATTACAGTAGCATCCTTGTATCCAAATTCTTCTCGTATGGGACCAGTAGCCTCATTAAAGGACATAATCTGTCCCGGTAACAAGATAGTACCATTAATGCTTTCAGCAGAAAGTCTTATATTTTCTATTCTATTTGGAGAGCTTCCTAAAAAGGAAGTTGAATACTCTCCAATTATACCATTTATTCTAGATAATAAGCTCTTGGATAACTTTGGCATGGTACTTTTAACAGGAATTTTTATTGTATTTGCTGTTAATAAATTTTCCTCAATTGTTTTAATCAGTTCATCCTTATTAACAGACTTTCCAACTACTTCATCGGTAATATATATATTACCATTATTAATATGAAACTCAGCATCTTTTGCTTCTACATTTATTTCACTAGATACTTCTTCTACAATTTGTTGTATTATATCTTTATTATATACAAACTTTAAATCTATTTTAACCCCTTTATATCTTATCTTTATTATATCTAGAAGCCTTTTAAATATATTGCCTTCTCTTCCAATTCTATAGGCTTCATTTACTGCTTCCTGGTATAAAAATTTGAATTCTAAATCTTCAATGGAAAAATTATATTCCATATCATTATACATAAGCTTAATGCTTCTTTTTTTCATATTTTCTTTTTTGTCTTTAAGAAGCTTTACAGCTGCTTCTTTTGTCATATTTGATACATTAAATTCATCCACCTTAATTCCTTCATATATTAAGTTAGAATTTATAATTCTAAATAAAGAGTATGTTCCTAATAGAATAATAAGGCACAATGTCAATATAATAAGTTTAAAGGTATATTTTCTATTAACTATCCCCCTCATTTACGCCTCCCAGAGCTTTTTACTATAATACTATTCTTCTAAATTAGCTCCTATTACATTTCTAAAGGATAGTTAATAAAAATATATACCTTAGCTGCAAAATAAAATCCTAATATTTTACAATTCCTTATCCATGGAAGTCTTCTTATAGTAAAGACAGTACTCCGTTAAAGGACATTTATGACATAAGGGCTTTCTGGCTTTACAAATTCTTCTGCCATGAAATATTAATAGGTGGTGGGCCTTGCTCCATATATTCTTATCTATTATATCCATCAATTCTTTTTCTGTATCCAATACATTGTCGCTATTAGCTAAGCCTATCCTATTAGACACCCTAAATACATGAGTATCAACTGCAATGGCATCTTTGCCAAAGGCATTGCTTAATACTACATTAGCAGTTTTTCTACCAACTCCAGGAAGCTTCATAAGTTCCTCACGTGTATCAGGAACTTGACCCTTATACTTATCTACCAGTAGTTTACATGTAGCCAATATATTTTTACTTTTATTTCTATAAAATCCAATGCTTCTAATCTTCTCAGCCAACTCTTCCTCTTTTAATTTCAAAAAATCCCCAGGAGTTTTAAATTCTTTAAACAGTTTTTCTGTAACTTTATTTACCTGAACATCCGTTGTCTGAGCAGAAAGTATGGTAGCTATTAATAGTTCAAAGGAATTAGAAAAATTAAGTTCTGATTTTGCATCTGGATAAGTCTTTAAAAGTATTTCAATTACCCTTTTTGCTTCTTCTTTATTTAATCTTTCTTTCATTTTATCACCTATAGTATTTCTATACTATAATCTAGTATTTCAACCCTATTATCTCCATCAATAAATTTAATTATTTTATTTATTATTTGATTTGCATGAACAGGATCATTAGTAACACATGCAAATCCAATGGCTGAAGTTTTCCAGCTATCATTTAATCCAACTTCAGCAACTGAAACCTTAAATTTAGACTGTATTTTCCCTATTATACTTTTTACAATTTGCCTTTTATCCTTTAGTGAATTTGATTCTAAAATTAAAATTTTTACTTCACAAGTTCCTACTCTCACATGCTCACCTCAATAATAGAAAATATTGCTGCTAATACCAACTATTAATTATAGCATAAGAAAATTCTTCTTAAAATCCATTTTTGTATATGACATTAACTATTCCCAATTTAGCCATAAAAAAAGAGGACAAAGTCCTCTTTATAATATTCTCATTTCTTCTCCAACTTTCTTAAATACTTCAACAGCCCTGTCTAATTGTTCCTTAGTATGGCCTGCAGTAACCATGCATCTTACTCTACCTGTTCCTACTGGTACTGTTGGATATACAATGCCTGAAACAAATACTCCGTTTTCTAGTAGCTTTCTACTAAATTCCATTGTTTTTGCCTCATCTCCAATTATAACTGGTGTAATAGGTGTTTCACTATTTCCTGTATTGAATCCTAAAGTTCCTAGTTTTTCTTTAAAGTATCTAGCATTATCCCATAGTCTATCTGTATACTCTGTTGATTCCATAAGCATTTTAACAGCTTCCATTATGGCCCCTACAGCAGCAGGTGGTAATGATGTACTAAAAAGTACTGGTCTTGCCCTGTGACTTAGCCATTCATACATTGTCTTAGATCCGGCTACATATCCTCCTATTACCCCTATAGCCTTAGATAAAGTACCAATAGAAAAATCAACCCTTCCATGTAGGTTAAAATGATCTACTGTACCTCTTCCACTTTCACCTAAAACTCCTGAACCGTGAGCATCATCTACATAGGTCATTGCTTCATATTTTTCGGCTAATTCAACTATTTCAGGAAGTTTAGCAATATCTCCATCCATACTAAATACACCATCTGTTATTATGAGAACATTTTTATATTTTGCCCTGTTTTCCTTTAATATTTCTTCTAAATGATCCATATCTGAATGCTTGAATATTTTTCTATCTGCCTTACTTAACCTTGAACCATCTATTATTGAAGCATGGTTTAATTCATCAGATATAATTAAATCCCCAGCTTCAGTAATAGCTTGAATTGTTCCTGCATTGCAGTTAAAGCCTGACTGGTATATAAATACAGCCTCTTCTCTTTTAAATTCAGCTAACAATTCCTCCAACTCTTCATGAATTGACATGTTTCCAATTATTGTTCTTACAGCACCAGCTCCAGCTCCATATTTTTCAACAGCTTCTATGGCAGCCTTCTTTAATCTTGGATGATTGGCAAAGCCTAGATAGTTATTTGAACTTAGATTAATGACTTTTTTGCCATTTAATATTATTTCAGCTTCATTGGGACCTTCTAATACAGGTAATTGTCTGTAAACTCCTTGTTTTTTAAGCTCTTCTATTTTTTCCTTTAAGAAATTTAATTCGTGAACATTAGACATTTGCTTTTCCCTCCTTTTTATTGAACTAATTATAATATAACATATCTTTTATCAATTGGAAGATTTTTGTGAAAAAAATATTTTACTCTTTCAGCCTTTTTATTGCCCAATTAGCATATTGCCTAATCATAGGACTTGAATCCCTCAGTAAAGGCAAAAGAAGTTTTATATTATCTTTATTCTTATTATTTGCTAAAGCTATAATAGCATTCCTTCTAAGTATATTTTTCCCCTTCCAACTTCCAGACATTTTTCCATAAATTTTATCAAACTCTTTTTTGGATATATATAACAATTTTTCTATATCCACATACCCTTTTGTATCCTTAGGTATAAACTGTTTGTGATTTGGTTTAAATACACCCTTGTTTTTTGGACATACCATTTGACAAGTATCGCATCCATATATTTTGCATCCCATTTTTTCCCTTAAATCGTAGGGAATGTTATGTTTTGTTTGGGTTAAATAGGATATGCATTTCTTTGGATTAACCCTAAAGGCACCTTCCAGCGCACCAGTTGGACAGGCTTTAATGCATAGGTTGCAATCCCCGCATTCATTTTCCTTAGGTGTTGAATACACGTCAATATCTAAGTCTGTCAATATATATCCAATAAATATGAAGGAACCATATTTATCATTTATAATTGAACAATTTTTCCCATAATATCCAATACCAGACCTTCTTGCGATTTCTCTATCAATTAGTGGACCTGTATCTACAAAGTATTGGTAGGTAAAATTAGTCATCTTCTTTATTTCATCTATTAAACTTTCCATTCTACTTCTTAAAACAATATGATAATCTATCCCCCATGAAGACTTGGATATAATACCCCTTAGTTTATAATCTGGTTTTTCTTTATAATCATTGTTATAGGATATGCCTATTGCAATAATAGATCTACACTGAGGGAATACAATCTTTGGATTTATTCTTTTCTCTATATCAGTTTCTTCAAATTCAGTCTGCTTATCCAGTCTTTTTCTTTCCATAAGATAGTCCCGCAAGTTATCAAATGGTTCAGCATCTGTAAAACCTATCATGTCTATATTCAATTCTTTTGATTTATCAATTATATACTGTCTAATGTCCATAATAAAGTCCTTTCAAAAGTTCTATTTCCCTTTTATAACCATCTAAGTCATTTGGAGTTTCCAAATAAAAAGGTAGTTCCTTTAATGCTGGATGATTTATTACATTTTTTATAGCTTCTAATCCTATGCTTCCTTCTCCAATTTTGGCATGCCTATCCTTATTTGTGCCAAATTCCATCATACTGTCATTTAAATGAATAGCTTTCAATCTATCTAATCCTACAATATCATCAAATTCCTCCAGTACTCTATCTAAGTCATTTACTATATCGTATCCTGCAGAATATATGTGGCAAGTGTCTAAACAAACTCCAATTAACTCATTATATTTTACCCTATCAATAATGGCCTTTATCTCTTCAAAACTTCTACCTACCTCTGTCCCCTTCCCTGACATAGTTTCAAGTAAAATCATAGTATTTTCATTCCCTGTTATTATTTCATTTAATGCATCTGCTATTCTTTCTATTGCATATTCTACACCTTTTCCTACATGATTTCCTGGATGAAAATTAAAATATGATATTGCAATACTATTTAATAGTTCATAATCTTCCTTCAGTATAGCCTTACTCATACCATATATTCTTCCCTTATAAGAAGCTAAATTTAGTATATAGGGTGCATGGGCTAGTATAGGCCCAAAATTGTTTTCTTTTAATATTTTTTGCATTTTATCAATATCTTCCATATCAATAGCCTTACTGGAAGAACCCCTAGGGTTTCTACTGAAAAATTGAAATACATTGGCTCCAATACTAACTGCAGTTTTTGCCATATTTTCATACCCATTTGAAATTGACAAATGGCATCCTATGTACATTTAACCATCCTTTCTTATATTGAAAAACTACTTTCCTAGTATAATTTCTCATACTGCTTATAAAATAATTTTTTATAATTTTATTGATTCTTAATTTTGCTACTATAGATTTTTATAGATAGAAATTATATACCATACCATTAAAATATGATATAATTTCTCTAGCAATATGTAAAGGAGCATAAATATGTTTAACTTAAAAAGAAAGGCTTTTAAGAATTTTGACTTTGTATTGTTTATAACTGTATTGTTGCTCTGTATATATGGAATTATAATGATAAGGTCCGCAACTTTATCTTTCGAAAATGACCGATATGTAAAGGTCCAAACCCTTTCTACTATTTTAGGCTTTATTGGTATCTTAATATTGGTTCTGATGGATTATCAAATAATAGGAAAACTTTATATACCTATTTATATAGTAAGTATAGTTTTACTGGTGGCAGTAGTATTATTTGGTACAGGTGAAGAACAATGGGGTGCCAATAGCTGGCTTTATATTGGAAGTTTTGGTTTTCAACCATCTGAAATATGTAAAGTTGGAATTATTATTTTTCTTTCCAAACTACTTGAAAAGAATAAATCTAAAATAAACGAACCTTTTACACTTTTAAAAATACTAGCTTTATGCGGTTTGCCAATACTTTTAATATTAATGCAACCAGACTTGGGAACAGCTATAGTATTTGTTTTCTTTATAGTAGCAATGCTATTTGCTGCAGGATTAAAGTTAAGATATTTTGGTTATGCTTTTTTAGCTGGACTAGTAAGTCTACCTATTATTTGGCTTAGACTTGAAGACTATCAGAAAAAAAGAATATTCTCCTTTTTAAATCCTGAAAGTGATTTATCAGGGTCAGGTTATCAAGCTATGCAATCAAAAATAGCTATAGGGTCAGGAAAGATTTTTGGACGAGGCCTATTTGAAGGTGTCCAAACCCAATACAACTATATACCAGAAAAACAAACAGATTTTATATTTGCTGTAGTAGGAGAAGAACTGGGTTTAATTGGTGGATTAGCTTTAATAATTCTATATTTTGTATTATTGTATAGACTCATTAAATTAGCTAAAAACTGCAAAGATACCTTTGGTTCCATGGTATTAATAGGCTTTGCCGCCATGTTTTTATTCCATGTATGGGAAAATATTGGAATGACCATTGGACTTATGCCTATAACAGGAATTCCTTTACCTTTTATGAGCTATGGAGGTACCTTCCAGCTAATCAACCTACTATGTATAGGCATAGCATTAAGTATTAGTGTTCATAAAGAAGGACTAAATTTTTAGCTGCTCTTGCAGCTATTTTATTTTTTATACTACCTTGCAATGTAAGGTAGTATAATATATAATATAGTTAAATATGAATGAAAGGAAATGCCTATGAATATTCAATTTAAAAAAGGAGTATTGGAACTTTGCGTCCTATCCCTTTTAAACAGACGAGATTGTTATGGATATGAACTAGTTGAATATATATCAAAATTTATAAACATATCAGAAGGCACCATATATCCTCTTCTACGCAGATTTAGAAAAGACGGATATGTTACTACCTACTTGCAGGAATCCCCAGAAGGACCACCTAGAAAATATTACAAGATTACTGATGAAGGGCAAAAAGCATTTAAGGAACTTTTGGAAGAATGGGAGGCTTTTTCAATAGGAGTTAATAAGATAATAAGGGGTGAGTTAGATGACTAGGGATGAATTTATAACAATTTTAAAAGAAGAATTAAAAAATCTTCCCTCGGCTGAAGTTGAAGACATACTATATGATTATGAAGAGCATTTTGAAGTAGGCTTATCTAAGGGAAAAACAGAAGAAGAAATTGCAAAGGAGTTAGGCAATCCAAAAACAATCGCTAAATCCTATAAAGCAAATTATAGAATAAATAATGCTGAAAATAATCCTTCTACGAAAAATCTTTTTTCTGCAATTCTTGCAGCAGTTTCCCTAGGATTTTTTAATCTGGTCTTTGTACTGGGTCCCTTTATTGGATTG
>JAAYHM010000051.1 GCA_012735405.1 Tissierellia bacterium
CACAGAGAAGCATTAATTGCAACGGCTGCCGTATTATTTATATTTATATTAATTATCAATGGAAGCTTTTTAATTGTAAAGAGGAGGAGTAAAAATTGAGTAAGGCCATAAGATTTATAGTTAAACTGTCTGCACTTATAACCTTTGGCGTTTTATTCTTCATAATTGGATATATATTAGTTAGGGGTATACCCAATTTAAGGCCATCCTTATTCCAATTAGAATATACAACAGAAAATGTATCTCTTTTCCCAGCCCTGATAACTACCCTTATGCTTGTAGGACTAGCCCTTTTAATTGCTACACCAATAGGTATATTTACAGGCTTTTATCTGGTAGAGTATGCTAAAAAGGGAAGTAGATTAGTTGAAACTATAAGGATAGCTACTGAAACCCTATCAGGTATTCCCTCTATAGTATATGGATTGTTTGGTATGTTGTTTTTTGTAATCTATTTAAATTTTCAGTATTCCCTATTGGCAGGTGCTTTTACGGTGGCCATCATGGTACTTCCTTTAATTATACGTGCTACGGAAGAAGCCCTTATGTCTGTAAATGATTCCCTCAGGGAAGCAAGCTTTGGCCTGGGAGCAGGAAAGCTAAGAACTATTTTTAAAATAGTACTTCCTGTAGCCATGCCAGGCATACTATCTGGAATAATACTATCTGTAGGCCGTATTATCGGAGAAACTGCAGCCCTAATGTTTACACTGGGAACTGCTACTAAAATACCGGAAGGGCTCTTTTCCTCAGGACGAACCTTAGCCCTTCACATGTATGTACTGTCTACAGAAGGATTCCATGTAAATGAATCCTACGCAACAGGAGTAATACTTTTGCTAATAGTACTAATTATAAATGGGCTATCTACATTTTTAACTACTAAATTAACAAAGGGGAATGAAAATGAGTAAGTTTATTATAAAAAATATGAATTTGTACTACGGTGATTTTCACGCCTTAAAAAATATAAATATAAATATTGAAAAAAATGAAATAACAGCCTTAATAGGGCCTTCAGGCTGTGGTAAATCCACCCTGTTAAAAAGCCTTAACCGTATGAATGACTTAATAGAGGAATGCAGAATTGAAGGGGACATATTACTTGATGGAAAGGATATATACAAGGATAATATAGATGTTAATGTACTAAGGAAGAGGGTTGGCATGGTATTCCAAAGACCCAATCCTTTCCCTATGAGCATATATGATAATATTGCCTATGGTCCAAGGACCCATGGTATAAAGAGTAAATCCAAACTGGATGAAATAGTTGAAAAAAGCTTAAGGCAGGCTGCCATATGGGATGAAGTAAAGAATAAATTAAAGCAAAATGCCTTAAGAATATCTGGAGGCCAGCAGCAAAGAATATGTATAGCCAGAGCACTAGCTGTAGAACCAGAAGTACTGCTTATGGATGAACCTACTTCAGCCCTTGACCCTATTTCTACTTCAAAGATAGAAGACTTGATTCAAGAACTTAAGAAGGATTATACTATAATTATAGTAACCCACAATATGCAACAGGCAGCCAGGGTATCGGATAAGACGGCTTTCCTATTAAGTGGTGAATTAATTGAATTTGGGAAAACTGAAGATATATTTACAGTACCAAGGGATAAGCGAACAGAAGATTATATAACCGGTAGATTTGGTTAATATCAGGGGGGATAAATTTATGAGAAGCAGATTTGAAAAAGAATTAAAATATTTAAATGATGAGCTTATTGAAATGGGCAACTTAATTGAAAGCTCCATTAATGCAGCCGTAGCAGCTTTAAAAGAGCAGGATGTAGAACTGGCCAAGAGGATTATAGAAAAGGACGATGAAATAGACCAAAAGGAAAAGGACATTGAGGAAAGATGCTTAAAGCTAATTTTACGACAACAGCCTGTTGCTGGAGATTTACGGCTTATTTCAGCTGCCCTAAAAATGATTACAGATATGGAAAGAATAGGAGACCAGGCAGCAGATATTTGTGAAATAATAATTAGGCTTGCTGATACTGCCTATATAAAGGATATTGTTCACATACCTCAAATGGCTGATGTAGCAATTAAAATGGTAAAAATCAGCATAGATTCCTTTGTAAAAAGGGACACAGAACTGGTCAAGGTAGTAATTAAGCTAGACGATGAAGTAGATGAGCTATTTAATATTGTTAAGAATGAACTTATAGATATAGTAAGAAAGGATTTGGAACATAAGGAACAGGTAATAGACTTTTTAATGATAGCAAAATACTTTGAAAGAATAGGAGATCATGCTCAAAATATTGCTGAATGGGTTTATTATGCCATTGTAGGGGAGCATTATGTATATTAGGAGTTGATTAGATGCCTCTAATTTATATTATTGAAGATGATGAGGATATTAGGGAATTAGTCCTGTATGCCTTAAAAAGCAATGGTTTTGAAGCAAAAGGATTTGAAAGTGGAAGGGATTTATTCCAAAACCCTCTTCCTGATTTAATACTATTAGATATAATGCTGCCAGGGGA
>JAAYHM010000052.1 GCA_012735405.1 Tissierellia bacterium
AAAAAATTGAAGTATTAGACTATGATGACCTTGCAAAATTAGTTGATTATGATGCATTAAACGAATTTAGGAACAGGTCACTAAGTCCAGAAAGACCATACACAAAAGGTACTGCTCAAAATCCAGATATTTATTTCCAATCTGTTGAAGCTTCAAATCCATATTATGAAAATATAGTTAATGTAGTAGAAGAATACATGAATGAAATAAACAAGTTAACTGGAAGAAATTATAAGCTATTTAACTACTATGGACATCCAGAAGCAGAGAGAATAATTGTAGCTATGGGTTCAGTTACTGAAACTATAGAAGAAACTGTAGACTATTTAATGAAACAAGGTGAAAAGGTTGGAGTTATAGTAGTTCACCTATACAGACCATTTTCAGTAAAACATTTCTTAGATGTAATGCCAAAAACTGTGAAGAAGATTGCAGTTCTTGACAGAACTAAGGAAAAAGGTTCAATTGGAGAGCCTCTATATTTAGATGTTAAAAACGTATTCTACGATAAGGATGTAAGACCAGTAATAGTAGGTGGAAGATATGGATTAGGCTCAAAGGATACTACTCCTTCACAAATTAAGGCAGTATTTGACAACCTGAAGGAAGAGAATCCAAAGGATAGATTTACTGTAGGAATTATAGATGATGTTACCCATACATCTTTAGAAGTAAAAGAGAAAATTAGTACTGCACCAGAGGGAACAATTAGATGTAAGTTCTGGGGATTTGGTTCTGATGGTACAGTTGGAGCCAATAAGAGCGCTATTAAGATTATAGGCGACAATACAGACATGTACGCTCAAGGATATTTTGAATATGATAGTAAGAAATCTGGCGGTGTAACAATATCTCACTTAAGATTTGGACCTAGTCCAATTAAGTCAACATATTTAATTGATGAAGCCGATTTCATTTCTTGCTCAAAACAATCCTATGTTCATCTATATGACCTATTAGATGGATTAAGGGATGGAGGAACTTTCCTATTAAATACTACTTGGAGTGTAGATGAGCTAGATGAAAATTTACCAGCTTCAATGAAAAGATATTTAGCCGAGCACAATATTAACTTCTATATCATAAATGCTACTAAGATTGCCCAAGAAATAGGTCTTGGCGGAAGAACAAATATGATTATGCAATCAGCCTTCTTCAAGCTATCCAATGTAATACCTATAGAAGATGCAGTAAAATACCTAAAAGAATCAATTAAAGCAGCTTATGGAAGAAAAGGCGAAGATGTAGTCAGGATGAACTATGAAGCTGTTGATAGGGGAATTGATGCATTAATTAAGGTAGATATACCAGAAGAATGGAAGAATGCAGAAGATAAAGAAGTAGTAGAAGAAAAAGAAGTACCAGAATTTATAAAGAATGTTGTAATTCCAATGAATAGAAGAGAAGGAGACAAACTTCCTGTAAGTACTTTTGTTGGAAGAGAAGATGGATCCTTCCCACATGGAACTGCAGCTTACGAAAAACGTGGTATTGCTGTAAATGTGCCTGAATGGCAAATAGATAATTGTATACAATGTAATCAATGTGCATATGTTTGTCCTCATGCAGCAATTAGACCATTCCTATTAAATGAAGAAGAGAAGAAAAATGCACCAGAAACATTTGCTACTAAGAAGGCTATAGGCAAAGGATTAGAAGGATTAGAATTTAGAATCCAGGTATCTCCATTAGACTGTACAGGATGCGGCTCTTGTGCAAATGTATGCCCATCTAAGAAAAAGTCATTGATTATGAAGCCTTTTGAAGAACAATATGAAGTAGAATCTGTAAACTGGGATTATGCAATTGAAAAGGTAGAGCCAAAAGAAGATTTAATTTCAGATGATACAATTAAAGGTAGCCAATTTAAGCAACCATTATTAGAGTTTTCTGGAGCATGTGCTGGCTGTGGTGAAACACCATATGCAAGACTTGTAACACAGCTATTTGGAGATAGAATGATAATAGCCAATGCTACTGGATGCTCATCAATCTGGGGAGCTAGTGCACCATCAACACCATATTGTACAAATAAGGATGGCAAAGGACCTGCATGGGCTAACTCCTTATTTGAAGATAATGCTGAATATGGATATGGTATGGCATTAGCTGTTAAACAGATAAGAAATAAATTAGAAGATTTAATGAAGGAATTTATTGAGTTAAATATAGATGAAGAAATAAATGAGGTATTTAGTAAATGGATAGAAGGTAAAAATGATGCTAAGGCATCAAAGGCAGCAACAGCTTTAATACTTTCCAAATTAGATAAAGAAGTAGCTAATGAAAGAGGAAGGGCAATACTCAAGGAAATTAGAGAATTAAAGGATTATCTAATTAAGAAATCTGTATGGATATTTGGTGGAGACGGTTGGGCTTATGACATAGGCTTTGGTGGATTAGACCATGTACTGGCATCAGGAGAAGATGTAAATGTATTGGTATTTGATACTGAAGTTTACTCCAATACAGGTGGTCAATCATCAAAGGCTACACCTACAGCAGCAGTTGCAAAATTTGCAGCTTCTGGTAAGAAGGTAAGAAAGAAAGACCTAGGAATGATTGCAGCGTCCTATGGATATGTATATGTGGCACAAGTGGCTATGGGTGCTAATATGAACCACTTACTAAAGGTACTAAAAGAAGCTGAATCCTATGATGGACCATCACTAATTATAGCTTATGCTCCATGTATTAACCATGGTATAAGAGGTGGAATGGGAACAAGTATTGCTCAGGAAAAACTGGCTGTTGAAACTGGATACTGGCATCTATACAGATATGATCCAAGACTTAAAGAAGAAGGCAAGAATCCATTTATATTAGATTCTAAGGAGCCAACAAAACCATTAAGAGACTTCTTAGAAACTGAAGTAAGATATACTTCCTTGAAACGTACCTTCCCAGAAGAAGCAGAAGAACTATTTGCTGCAGCAGAAAAGGACGCTAAAGAAAGATATGAAAATTACAGGAGAATGGCTGAAGAAGGAACAGTAACAGCTGAATAGGGATAAAAAAGGTAGGGATATTTCCCTACCTTTTTTAGGAGGTGTTATATAGACTTGAATTAAAAGAGAGGAATAGAACTTTTTCTACAATAAATTTTTTAATTTCACTTGCTTTTGTTATGGTTTCAATCTATTTATTCTTGAAATAGGATAAATATGCTCCCCCAAGGTAGCAATATTTTTTATAATACCCTACCTTGAGGGGAGAATTTTTATTATCATAGAAATATTAAAATAATTATACAAAAAGAGAGAATTTTGAGAGAATCTTCTGATATAATGTAAAAAAATATTGGGATTTATAGATTTATATGCAAGTATTGAAATCATAAAGACGGAGGGAAATTTTATGGCAGTAATACTTAGGACTGAAAATATAGAAAAGATATATGGTAAGGGCCCTTTAAAGGTCCATGCCCTAAAGCCTTGCAATTTAGAAATTGAAGAAGGCTTATTTTATGCCATTGTTGGCAAAAGCGGTTCTGGGAAATCCACCCTCCTACACATATTGGGAGGTCTGGACAAGCCCACCAGAGGCAAGCTATATCTAGAAGGGCAAAGTGTATTTGACTTAAAGGATTCAGAACTGGCAGTTCTGCGCAGGAGGCGTATAGGTTTTGTATTTCAAGCCTATAACCTTTTACAGGAACATACTGTTATTGAAAATATATTAATGCCCATTCACCTTGATGGCAAGGAGCCAGATATGGACCATTTCAATGAAGTAGTTAAGTCCTTAGATATAGAGGAAAAGCTAAACTATTATCCTGATGAGCTTTCAGGTGGACAAAGACAAAGGGTTGCCATAGCCAGGGCTTTAATTTCAAAACCGGCCATAGTTCTTGCTGATGAGCCTACTGGCAATTTAGATGAGAAAACAGGCCAGGAGGTAATTAAACTTATTAAGGAATCTGCCAAAAAATTTAATCAAACCATTGTACTAGTAACCCATGATTTAGAAATAGCTGCAGAAGCAGACAGGGTTATAACTATTTCAGATGGAAGGATTACTTCCATTGAGGATGCAATTAGCTTTGGGGAAAGGCTTATGTAGTAAAAATCAATGAAAAAAGGGGGCTAGTATATTGAGAGATATTGCAAAGAAAGGATTAAAGGGAAGGAAAAAGGATACCTTCTTATTAAAATTAGTTATAACCCTATCTTTCATATTCATTGTAGCATCAACTATTTTTCAGTCTAGTACAGAAAAGACAAAGCTTGAACAACGTCTTGACTTATATGGCCAATGGCATGCTGCCTATCTAGGAAGTGACAAGGAAACTTTAGATAGATTAATAAATGAACCTGAGATAGATAAAGCTGGAGTCAGCCTTATTATAGGTGAATCAAATTGTGGGATAATAGGCACCTTTAATGAGGACTTAATAGATATGGGCAGATTTTCTTTATATAAGGGCCGTTATCCTCAGGCACCAAATGAAATAATGCTAGAGATGAATCAAATGTCCAATATGAATTTAGATCTGGAAGTTGGGCAGAAAATAGATGTGGTCATAACCATTCCCAGAATTGAAGCAGATCCCAAAGATTATATATTGAATAAAAATAAAGAGTATTACAAGGAATATATAGAACCCCTTTTGCCAGAAATTAAGGAATTAGATAAGCAAATAAATGAATTGGAAGCAAAACTTGAAGAAGTAGATGATGAAAACTCTAAGATAGCAATACAAAATCAAATAGATGAATTGATAGGTCGAATAAATCATATTCACTGGCAAATTCCTTACCCTACACGACATGAACATAATGAAAAACCCTTCGACCAGGTAGGAGATGTATCTATTGTGGTCCACAACAATTACTTTTATTATCACATGCCTTGGGAGGAGTTTACTCCAGAAACTATAAAGGAAAAGGGCCTTTTGTTAAATCAGTATGTAATGCTTAAAAAGGAATTTATAGTAACTGGTATTCTTCAAAGCTATACAGACAAGTGGGATTTGGGAGGGCACAAGGCTGCCAATGCCTTCATAACTGAAGAAGGGGGCAGAACTTTAACAGATGCCCTTTATAACAATGAAATAGGAGATTATTCAGATCATGAATTGGAATACAATGTATTTTTATATTCAGATTCCTATGAAGAAGATTTGTACAATAGATTAGCAATAGATTATCTAAAGGAAGAAGATACTGAAGAAGAGCCAGAAGATAAAAGGGATGTTTGGTTTTGGATGA
>JAAYHM010000053.1 GCA_012735405.1 Tissierellia bacterium
GGATTCTCCTTTCTTTGGTTATACACAATTTGATACTGTATATATACCCAAAAATGGGGGGAATCCAGCCATTTCAATATATTTAAATACAGTATTTATACGAGTTGCAGAGTTCTGCAACGAGCTAATATAAAAATATATAGGGGGGTATCAAATGGATAAGGTTAAAGTAGCCATTATTTACTATAGTGCTACAGGAAACAACTATCAAATGGCAAAGTGGGCCGAGGAAGCAGCCACGGAAGCTGGCGCAGAAGTAAGGCTAAGAAAGGTACAAGAGCTGGTACCAGAAGAAGCAATTAGTTCTAATCCTGCTTGGAAGGCTCATGTTGAAGCTACAAAGGATGTACCAGTTGCTAACTCCGATGATTTAGAATGGGCTGATGCTGTAATATTCAGTTCACCAACCCGCTTTGGCAATGTTGCATCTCAAATGAAAAACTTTTTAGATATGCAGGGAGGACTTTGGGCACAAGGAAAACTAGCTAACAAGGTTGTATCTGCCATGTCATCAGCACAAAATCCCAATGGTGGACAGGAGGCCACAATACACGCCATATATAAAACAATGAGCCATTGGGGTGCAATAATAGTTCCACCAGGATATTTAGATGCATCAATATTTAAAGCAGGGGGCAATCCATACGGCACATCTGCAACTGTGGATCAGGAAAACAAAATGGTGGATGATGTAGAAGAGGCAGTAAAATTCCAGGCAAAGCGTGTAGTTACTGTAGCAGGATGGCTCAAAAAAGGAAGGGAATAGAGAAGGGGGGATTTGATGAAAAAAACCAGATTGTACTTAACCTTGCTAATTGTAATATTAGCAGTGGTCTTAACAGCCTGCAGCTCAGATAGCTCTGAAGATGTTGCTTATAAGGACGGTACTTATTATGGCGAAAGTGAACACAGGGAACATGGCTATGAGGCAGCAGAAGTCACAATTGAAGATGGCAAAATAGCCAATATAGTACTAAAAAGAATGACAGCTGATGGAGAAGAAGTAAACTATGATGAATGGACAGGGGATGACAGACCAAATCTAAAACAAATCAGGGAAGATTTAGCTAAAGCAATGATTGAAAAACAAAGCTATGATGTTGATGCTATTGCTACAGCTACCCAATCCTGTGAGGGCTGGAAGGACGCAGTTAAAGAAGCACTGGACCAGGCTAGACAATAGGCGGATTTATCCGCCTTTTTTTTGTCTAAAATAGAAAAAACTTAATTACATATTTTATCTCCAATTTACATAAAGTTTATATATAGAAAGATTATATTTACAGGTGAAAATATGATAGGAAAAATAAAGGAGTATTTGGCTAAGTTAAACAAACAATTATTAATAGTACTAAGTATAGTAATCTTACTACTAATAATAAAATTGCCTAATTATAAAGTATTAAGCATATTCAACTCCATTAATGAAAATACCATAGTAGTAGATCCAGGCCATGGAGGTATAGATGGAGGAGCCGGGAAAAAAAATGACATATTGGAAAAAGATATTAATTTACAAGTTAGTGCTAAATTAAAAAAGGAGCTAATAGTGGAAGGATTTCAAGTTATAATGACAAGGGAAGAGGATGTTTCCCTTGAAAATTTTAGTAACATAAAAGGTTCCAGATATAGAAGGGATTTGGATGCAAGAAAAACCATTATAAACAATAATAAACCACTGGCTTTTATAAGCATCCACTGTAATTCAAGCAAAAAAACTTCAGCAAAAGGAATTAAAGTTTATTATTATCCGGAATCTATAGAAGGAGAAAAACTAGCTAAGTCTATAAGCCAGTCCATAGATGAAAATTTTTATAAAGCTTACATGAAAGAGGAAAATCTAAGGACAGAAATATTAACAGAAGACTTTTTTATTTTGAGGGAGACAGACTATCCGGGAGTATTAATAGAAGTAGGTTTTTTAACAAATCCTGAAGAAAATAAATTATTAAGGGAGGATGAATATCAAAGGCAAATAGCCAGGGCTATAAAAAAGGGAATACTGAAGTACTTAGAGTAAACTAACTATGGGCTACAACCATAGTTAGTTTTTTGTATGAAAAAGGAGTAAAGGCTTAAACCTTGACTTTGCTTTAAATAAGTAAATATAATATTAGATAATAAAAGTGAAAAGGGGGATCCAGATGGATAAATATAAAGAAAATAGAAATTTCATGAAATCAAATTTTCATGAGGAAGTTATATCAGACCAGCAAAAACAACTGCCTCAACCACCACTTATTAAACCCTATGGTGAAGATGATGAACTAATAGACCTGCTTGAAATTGATAAAGGTATCGTGACTAAAGACAATGTATTTGATTGTATAGTTGATAGAAAGAGCCATAGAAAGTATAAGGACGAACCATTAAAGCTGGAGGAGCTTTCCTACTTGCTATATATGACCCAAGGGGTTAAATCCATTAGGGGGAACAATTATGCAACATTGAGAACTGTACCATCAGGAGGAGCAAGACATCCCTATGAAACCTATCTGGCAGTAGATAGGGTAGAAGGATTAAAAAAAGGCATATATAGATACATACCTATTGGTCATAAGCTGCTTTTAGTAAAGGAAGAGGAAGATATATCCAGTCATATTGTAAA
>JAAYHM010000054.1 GCA_012735405.1 Tissierellia bacterium
AGAAGTAGGTTCACCAGTGGTAGTAAATCCTACTACTGCAATAGTTATGAACAAACCCTCCCTGGATAAATTTGAATCTTCAATAGTAAAAGGTGGCAAATTATTTATTAACTCATCTTTAGTAGATAGGAAGTCAGATAGGAAGGATATAGAAGTTTACTATATACCTGCTAACGAAATAGCAAACCAATTAGGTAATATGAGGGTGGCTAACATGGTAATGTTAGGTGCCTATGTGGAGGTTAGCAAAACAGTAAGCCTAGAATCCATATTACAAGGTTTTACAAAGGTATTTGGAGAAGATAAGGCTCATTTATTACCCTTAAATAAACAGGCTTTAGAAAAAGGGGCAGAAGTAGTTAAAAGGCAGTTAGCTTCAACAGTTTAAGAAGAAATCGGCATAAGGCCGATTTCTTTTTATTCCAAAAAATGAAATAAATATTGCAAAGCTTAAAAAAATGTGATAGAATAGTACTAAAACATTGTACGTTTTCTTAAGTTTCTTGTGTAGTTTTTAGCACGTCCTATTCATAATTTTGTGTTCTTTTATTATGTAATTTCCATCTGGCTTAGTTGATTTTTGCAGTATAATGTTACAATTTAGTGCGCTGAATTCTCTTTGTAGAGAAGCGGGGGAACCACTTTTTGGGGTGAATCCTTTATGGACGGGCAAGCCCTTAGCCCGAACCCGACAGCTAACCTCGTAAGCGTAGTTGAGGGCAATGCTTTAGAATATAACTATAGAGTGCCCTCTATAGTTTTTTATTTCCACAAAATAAATTAGGAAAATAATGGGATAGGAGGTAGGAAAATGAAAAGGGATATCCGTTATGCTGTAATTGGAGCTGGCAATGGGGGCATTGCAATGGCAGGATATCTAGCCTTAATTGGCTATACTGTAAATCTTTATAATAGAACCAAGGAAAATATTCTATCTTTAATAGATGATCCCACAATAGAATTAACGGGGGAAATTGAGGGTAAGGCAAGATTAAATATTGTTACAGATAATATTGAGAAGGCCATTAAGGGAATGGATGTCATAATGGTTACTATACCAGCCATGGGGCATTATGATTTGGCTAAGCTAATGGCACCCCATCTAGAAGAAGGTCAGATAATTGTCTTAAATCCAGGAAGAACTGGTGGAGCATTGGAAGTCTATTCCACTATAAAAAAATTTACTGATAAAGATGTAATAGTAGCAGAAGCTCAAACCTTTATATATGCATGCAGGAAGACATCTCAAAAGAGTGCCCACATATTTAAGTCTAAAAGGGAAGTTAAACTGGCTGCAATACCATCCCTTATGACAGATTATGTACTTAGTTTGTTAAATGATGCTTATCCTCAGTTTGTAAAAGTAGCTAATGTAATTGAGACAAGTATAAATAACTATGGAGCAATATTTCATCCAGCCCCAACCTTACTCAACTGTGGCCATATAGAAAGGGGAGCCCCTTTTGAATATTATACTGAGGGCATCACACCTTCCATAGGTAATTTCCTTGAAAAAATGGATCATGAGAGAATGAAATTAGGAAGGATACTAAATGTAGATGTAGTGTCTGCCAAAGATTGGTTGGAGGAAACCTACAATGTAAAGGGTAATAACTTATATGAAGCAGTACAAAATAACCCAGGATATAAAGGGCTTCAAGCACCTAAGGGATTAAATATAAGATATATTTATGAAGATGTACCCTATAGTTTAATACCTTTGTCTTCTATTGCCAAGGAGTTAAACATAGAAACTCCTGCCATTGATTCCATTATAAGATTGGCAGGATTGATTACAGGTAAGGACTTCTTTAAAGAGGGGAGAACAGCCGAAAGATTAGGCTTAAAGGGTCTTTCAATAAAAGAAATGCATGAATATGCAGAAAAAGGAAAGATAATTAAAGAAAAGGATGAGGAGGTGGCTTCATGAAAAAGATATTGGCTTGCACTATAGGAAATTGTGTTCATGTAGCAGGTACCATGAATTTCTTGACCCTTGCTGAAAATGAAGGATATGAAACTGAATTTTTAGGTATTGGAGTAAGTGTTGATGAGCTTATAAAAAATATCAAGGAGAAAAATCCAGATATTGTGGGACTAAGCTATAGGCTAACTCCAGAACCTTTAGCTAAAATATTGGAGGAATTGAGCTCTAAAATTAAAAAAGAAAATTTAGGAAATATTACCTGGATGTTTGGAGGAACAGAACCAACAGCCAAGGTGGCAGAGGAATTTAACATATTCAATAAAATATTCTATGGATATGAGGATATAGATGAGGTTATAGCATATTTAAAAGGTAAGGAATACAAAGATAGTGAGGAATATCCAAGGGATCTTATATCAAGAATTAAGTCAAAATACCCCTATCCAATACTTAGACACCATTTAGGTCTTCCAACTATTGAAGCTACTGTAGAATCTATTAAGAAAATTGCTGAGTCCAAGGTTCTGGATGTAATATCCATTGCACCTGACCAAAATGCTCAAGAATATTTCTTTGAACAGGATAAGATGGATAAGAGGTTAGATGGTGCAGGTGGAGTCCCCTTAAGAAGTGAGGAAGACTTTGTTAAGCTTTATGAAGCGGCTCAAAGAGGAAATTATCCATTATTAAGGTCCTATAGTGGAACGCAAAATATTATTAAGTTTGCAGATGTATTAAAGAGGACTATAAACAACGCTTGGTGTGCTGTGCCTTTATTCTGGTATAGTGAACTGGACAAAAGGGGTCCTAGAAAGTTAAAGGATGCTATAGCTGAGAACCAAGAAGTTATGAAATGGCACGGTGAGAGGAATATCCCGGTAGAAGTAAATGATCCTCACCACTGGAGTCTTAGAGATGCCCATGATGCCATAGGAGTTGCTGCAGCATATTTAGCTGCATATAATGCAAAGGCCATGGGAGTTAAGGATTATGTAGCCCAATATATGTTCAATGTTCCAGCCTTTATATCTCCAGAGATGGATTTAGCTAAAATGTTAGCTAAGATTGAGCTGGTAGAAAGTTTACAGGATGACAATTTTAGAGTCTATAGACAGGCCAGAGCCGGTCTTGCAAGTTTCCCTGCAGACTTGAGCCAGGCTAAGGGTCAATTGGCAGCATCTGCATATTTAGCCTTAGCTATTAAACCACATATTTATCACGTAGTAGGATATTGTGAAGCACATCACGCAGCAAGTCATGAAGAAATAATTGAATCATGCAAAATTGTAAGAGGGGTAATAAAGAATGAATTCCTGGGTGCTGTTGATATGACCAAGGATAAAAATGTACTTGAAAGAAAGGAACAATTAATAAAAGAAGCAAATATAATAATAGATGCAATTAAAGCCATAGGTCCAAAGGATAAGGATCCACTAACAGACCCTGAAACTTTAGCAAAAGCTGTTAAAGTAGGTATTTTAGATGCACCACATCTAAAGGGTAATCCAGCCTGCAGTGGTAAATTAAATACAAGGGTTATTAGTGGGGCTTTATATGCCTATGACAATGAAAATAAGAGAATAATTCCAGAAGAAGAAAGGATAAATAATATATTAAAGACTTTAAACATATAAAAAGCCTGCAGAAGCAGGCTTTTTTAAATAGTATAAAGTAATTGAAATTTTTGTAGATATATAGTAGTATATAAGAAAGGAAATAGGACTTAGTACCTATTTTTATTACATAATTAATTAGGAAATATTGGTTTATTTCGACAAAATATTGATCTAATAATATGGCATAATAGAAAATATAAAAATAATAATTGTATTTTATTGGAGTTGAGGTGTTTTATATGTGGGATAATAGGAACTTAATAAAAAAATGTGTGGACCTTGCACTGGATTTTTTAGAAGACATATGTTATATAAGGGTCTTAGACATTATAATAGACATTTATAACGATGTTATATATTGTAGAATGGATAAAGAAACTGCTGGGCAAAAATTTTTGAAAGTGCTTTATAATTTGAAGAATTCTCAAACCTTTGATTCCCTATTAGAGGAAGGAGACAGGATAGCCTTAAAATCCTTTTTAGGGGATTTACTACAAATTAAAGGTGAATCTGATAGATATTACATAGGTAATGAGGATTTTAAGGAATTATCTTTGGAGGATTTTTACCATTTCCTAATTGAATTAAAGTACAGAAAAGAAGAGATTAAGGATGAATAAGCTGCAACTTGATTTGCAGCTTCTTTAATCTATTGCAAAAAGAAATTCTCCTTCCACAGCTACATCTCCATTTACAAAGGCAGTGCCCTTACCTATTCCAATATGGCCCCTCAATTTTACTATTTCTACTTCCATATCCAATCTGTCACCAGGTACTACCTTCTTTTTGAATCGAACCTTATTTATTCCAGCAAAATAAGGTGTTTTTCCTTTGAACTTTTCTTCTGCCAGCAGTATTACAGCACCTACCTGTGCCATAGCTTCTACTATTAAAACCCCAGGCATGATGGGTTCAGCAGGAAAATGGCCTTGAAAAAAAGGCTCATTAATTGTTACATTTTTATATCCCTTGCCCTTCCTACCTGCTTTATCTATTTCCACCCTATCTACTAATAAAAAAGGGTATCTATGGGGAATAATATTCATTATTTCTCTTATTTCTAAACTTTTAATCATTGTATCACCTCATATTGGCATAGTATTTTAAATAGTTGACCGAT
>JAAYHM010000001.1 GCA_012735405.1 Tissierellia bacterium
ATATTTTTAATAGCCTTTGGTGTAGTATTAGGCTCCAGCATATTCAATGGATTAGGTGCTATAATAACTGGCAGTCCACCCCTTAAAGCTATGCTTGATTTAGCAAGGTCAACCAAAATATGGGCAGTTGCTGTAGCCCTTGGAGGTACCCTTTCTTCCTTAAATGTAATAGATAAGGGCCTCTTTTATGGAGAAGTTAAGGCCCTTATAAAACAAGCCATATATATACTAGTAGCCCTAATGGGGGCAAATACAGGCTATTTATTCATAAGACTGATACAAAGATGGGGAGAAATATGGGGAAGATGAAGAAAGGCTATATTTTATTTACCTTTTTAACAGGTTTAATAGCTGGAATAATTGCTGGAGCCTTGCTAATTACTTCCTTAGTCAGCTATAGGATGGATAAGCTGTATGAAAATCTGGCAAACCTGGAAAAAGAAATCAGTGACAGGGATGTTAAACTGAAAAAATTGGAAGAATCCATAAATACCATGTATTTTGTTCTTCAGGACATTGAAATAGTAGTTGAATTTTCAGAAGAAGATATGGAAGATGATATGGATAAAATTGAAATAGAAAAGGCCATAAAGGAAAAGTATACAGAACTACTGGGCAAGGAAGTAAAATCCATAGATCCGGATCTGGTAGTCAAGGTAATAGATGGAAGGATATTTAAACTGGAAGGGAAAGAATATAGATTAAAGGTAAATAAGCTGCTATTATCAGAAATATTGAAGCTATGGGTGGAGGTTCAACTAATGGAAAAAAAGTAATATTGCTCATAAAAATGGGTATAATTAGAAAAACTACTGGGTATTGGGGGTTTTTAAATGAGAATAATTATTGACAAGGATGCAAGGGATTTCATAAGGGAAAAATCTTCAGATAATAGTATAACCATAGTTAATGTAAGAGGAAGCTGTGGCTGAGCTAGCTTCTATATACCATCAGTTTTGATGGGCCCACCAAGGGATGATAAAGAGTATAAAGTACATGAAGTTGGCAATATAAAGATTTACATAGATGCAGACATAAGGATAAAAGGGGACAAATTTAGAATTAGACTAGATAAATTTCTATGGCTAAAGCAAATAAAGGCGGAGGGAATAGCCATATAAGCTAGTAAAAAACCTAAAAATACTTGAATCAAGTATTTTTAGGTTTTTATTTTTACGGTAAAAATAAGACAGTTTAACAATATTTAACATTGTATTTAACATTGTGCAATTATATAAATCCATACTATAATATACACCATATATTGTATTTAGGACAATTCAAAGTTTGGAATAAAATTAGGCTGGTAGTCATTTTTTGACAACTTGTATTATTTATCTAGATTATAATTCTATTTTACTATATAATAATATTGTGAACCTTGTGAATTGTAAGAATAATTATTAAAAGGAGGGACTTTGAAATGGAAGGCCGTAGGCCTCGTAAACCTTATCTTTATGAAGCTGTTATTACTTTTTTATTTTTAATTGTAGTAATGGCAATAGGAATTGCTGTATTTGAAGCTGATCCACATATTCCCTTGCTAATTGGAGCAGCTTTTGCAGCTCTAATGGCCCTTAGGCTGGGATACAGCTGGAGGGAAATTGAAGATGGAATGATTGTAGGAATTACTCAAGCCCTTCAATCAGTTATGATTTTGGCAATTATAGGTGTTTTAATTGGTGTTTGGCTATTATCAGGTGTAGTACCAGCTATGATTTATTATGGTTTAAATATTTTAAGGCCATCTATATTCTTAGTAGCCACCCTATTGATTTGTTCAATTACATCTCTGGCGACAGGTACATCCTGGGGAACAGCAGGTACCATTGGAATTGCCTTAATGGGAGTGGCTAAAGGATTAGGTATTCCTGCACCTATTGCAGCAGGTGCTATTATTTCTGGAGCCTACTTTGGGGACAAGATGTCACCCCTTTCAGATACAACTAACCTAGCTCCTGCCATGGCAGGTACAGATGTATTTACCCATGCTAAATTTATGATTAGGAGCAATTCAATAAGTTATACAATAGCTATTATTGTTTACTTAATAATTGGATTCAGATTTGCTGGAGGCGGTGCAGATCTTTCTGCCATTGAAGAGATACAAATGGGTATATCTCAAAACTTTAATATAACTCCTCTACTATTGATACCACCAATTGTAGTTATAATTTTAGTAGCCAAAAAGATGCCAGCCATACCTGGAATATTTATAGGTGTTATATTAGGAATGATTTTTGCACCTATTTTCCAAGGAGCTAGCTTTGGAGATATACTATCTGCAGGCTTTAGTGGATATGTAAGTGAAACAGGATTAGAGGTTATAGATGAGCTTCTTACTGCTGGTGGAATGGAAAGTATGATGTATTCCATCTCCCTTACTATTATAGCCATGATGTTTGGTGGTATAATGGAAAAAACAGGCCAGTTAGAGGTAATAGTAAATGCCTTACTAAAACGTGTAAAGAGCATAGGAGGCCTTGTTGCCCTTACATCAGCAACCTGTGTTGTAAGTAACATGACAATGCCAGAACAATATATATCCATAGTTGTTCCAGGTAGGATGTATGCTAAGACCTATAGGGAAAAAGGCTTACATCCAAAAACCCTATCTAATGTCCTGGAATCTTCAGGAACCATAACTTCAGCCTTAGTGCCCTGGAACACATGTGGTGCCTTTATGTATAGTGTATTAGGGGTAACAGCTACAGCCTATGGTAAAT
>JAAYHM010000055.1 GCA_012735405.1 Tissierellia bacterium
ATGGACACAGATGAATTCTACAGGGATTTAATACTAAGCCTTAGCCTTAAAAGGGAAGAAGCAAGAACTGCAGCAGAAAGTCAGGACGTACTTATAAAGCAAATGGATCAGAGAAGACAGGAAATATCTGCTGTATCCCTGGATGAGGAAATGGCAAATATGCTTACTTACCAACATTCCTATGTGGCAAACTCAAGGGTTATAAATGCCATAGATCAAATGCTGGATATTATGATAAACAGGATGGGAATAGTTGGACGCTAGTCCAACTATTCCAAATTAACAGTAACAAGTAAAAATTTTTGTCAAGGAATCTGAACAAAGCGGGGTGAACAGGATGGATTTTGGCTTTTCTACTGCAGTAAAGGGGCTATTAGCCAGTCAAAGATCCCTTTATATAACAAGCCACAATATAGCCAACTCCAATACTAAGGGCTATTCAAGGCAGGAAGGATCCCAAAGGGCAACTTCCCCCCTTAAGCTGCCAGGAGTAGGCTTTTTGGGAAGTGGAACAGAGATATACAATGTAATAAGGATTAGGGATACCTATGTAGACTTTAAATATCGTAATGAAAATGCTCCAGTAGGGGAATGGGCTATAAAGAAGGACATTTTAACAGAAATAGAAAAAATATTTGGGGAACCGTCAGATTCCAGTTTTAGACAATATTTGGACGATTTCTACAAGGCCTTGGAAGATATGAGCAAAAACCCCTCAGACATGTCCTACAGGGAACCTGTAAGGGAAAATGCCTTAGCCCTGACAAAGCACATAAATGAAACAGCCCAAAGGCTAATTGAACTAAGGGAAGAAATAGGCTTTGCAATAGATGCAAGGGTTCGGAGCATAAATGGCTTAGCTTCTCAAATAGCTACCTTAAATAGGCAAATATATGCAAATGAACTAGATGGAAGGCATGCCAATGATTTAAGGGATAAAAGGGATTTACTAATAGATGAACTTTCTAAAATGGTAAATGTAAGGGTAAAGGAAGCTGAAGATGGCAAATTTACTGTAAGTATTGGAGGGGTTACCCTGGTTGACCATATGGAGGTAAGTGTCTTAAAGCTGGAAGAAGAGGATGGCAATATAATCCTTAAATGGGGAAATGGCAGTGAAGCTATAGTTCAAAGTGGAGAGCTAAAGGGCTTCCTTGATATATATAATGGGGATGGAAAGGACAACAGCTATAGGGGAATTAAATATTATCAAAACAGATTGGATGAATTTGCAAGAGGCTTTGCAGATGGCTTTAACAGTATAC
Source organism: Tissierellia bacterium (assembly GCA_012735405.1). GTDB lineage: Bacteria > Bacillota > Clostridia > Tissierellales > Tepidimicrobiaceae > JAAYFE01. Next base: position 1,266 of record JAAYHM010000055.1, read on the forward strand.
ACAGGCAAGGATATATACTAGGTGGGAATGAGGATACTAATACTGTAGAAGGAGAAGGAGAAGGAAGCGGCATAGATTTTTTTGCCTATGATCCCCATAATCCAGCAGCAACTATTACCTTGGATAATCTTATAATAGAAGATTTAAAAAATATGGCAGCAGGTAGCAATGGAGGTAGTGCAGAGGACAATGGAAACCTTCTAAGGTTAATATCCCAAAGAAATACTGGGGACTTTGTTTTTAACAGTTCACCAGATGACTTCATAAAGTCCATCATGTCCAACTATGCAGTAGACAGCATTCAATCTAAGAGGATGTATGAAACCCAAAATTTAATACTTAAAAATATAGAGTCCAAAAGGAAT
>JAAYHM010000056.1 GCA_012735405.1 Tissierellia bacterium
GAACCTTTAAAATTAAAAACTAGAGAGCACAACAATGGAAAGATGGACAGAATTATGGAGAGAAAGTTAAAGGATTTTTCAGGATAAGAAAAAAGATTATATCTAACTAGTATAAAAGTATAATATTAATTAAATCTAACGGAAAAGCCACAAATATAAATAGCCTATTAAATGTAATAGGCTATTTTATAGTTAGTCTTCTTGTATAAGTACATTTTCATAAAGTTCACACTTATTTTTAAAACATTGTCCACACACATTATTAATGCAAGTTATTGCTCCACAACTTTTATAATTATGCTTATGGCTGAATTTTGTAAATTTATTTTTTTCCTTCATAGGCATCTTTCCTTCCGATTTTCGTTTAAACAAATTATACCATAAGCATAAACAAAAAACAAGTAAAATTTCTGAAAATTAAAAGTAATTTTATTATTATTGCAAAGTTGTATGAATATTAATATTTATAATTTGATATTTTTTAAATTTTGCAAGTTTTATTTCAATTTAATTCATTTACTTTAACTTATTTCTATTAAATATTTTTCTAAAAAATCCTTTATTACTTTCCATTCTTTTAATTTTTTCTTTAAGCTCTGCAACTTCATAGGATTTTTCTTTTATTTTCATTTTAAGTTTTGCATTTTCGCAAATAAGTACATCCCTTTCTTTACTGTTCAATTCATTTCTTAAATTTATAATTTCATCTGTCAATTCTTTTATTATTTGAGCATTGTACTCTTTATTGTTTTCTAAAACTTCTAAAAGTTTATTAAAAAAGTTTTCTTGAAGATTATTAGATATCGTATTTGCTAATTCAACCAAATCAATATTATCATGCTGAGGAATGTTTGTTAGGGCTGTTTCATCGTTTGAATTGATCAAGACTTCCGGCGACTTAAGTATAAGCTTTATTTGTTTGTTGCTAAATCCCTTGTTTTGAAGTGATTTTATGTATTGAAATAATTCAATTTCATTGTAAGTGTAATATCTATGATTGGACTCATTTCTTGGTATGTCTAGTTCAAATTCTTTTTCATAAAATCGCAACACATGAGGAGGGTAGCCTGTTATTTCAGATGCTTCTGAGATACTATATTCTTTATCAATTTCTATCATTATTTTACCCCCTTATAAGCAGTATTATAATAATATTCTTTAAATTATCCTTAAATCCTCCACAAAAATTAATACATTATACGATGAATAAAGATGTTTTTAATTTTAATTCATCAATTATTTTCCTAAATCAACAAAAGAGCCATAAAATTTTGGCTCTTTTATATATCTAAATCATTTTCTAAAAGCTTTACAAGTAATTTTATTGAATCCAGTACATCCTTTTTAGAAACCATCTCTGTTGTTGAGTGAACATATCTCGTTGGAATGGATATAACCCCTGAAGGTACTCCTTCTCTTGTTAAATGCACTGCTCCAGAATCAGTGCCACCATATTCTAAAACTTCCAGTTGATAAGCAATATTATTTTCTTTAGCTACATTTATCATTATATTTCTTAACTTAGGATGGGTTAATATAGAATTGTCTTTTACTTTTATTGCAGTTCCTTTGTGTAATCCTACAGCAAAAGTTTTGGCTTTAGGAGTATCACCACTACCGGTAACATCTAAAGCTATACATATGTCAGGGTTGATTTTATATGCCGATGTTTTTGCACCTCTTAATCCAACTTCCTCTTGAACTGTAAATACGAAATATAAATCGTTTTTATAATTTTTAATATTCTTTATGGTTTCAATTGCAACATAACAACCAATTCTATCATCTAAAGCACTAGTAAATACTGTATTTTCATTTTCGTTATAATGTGGTAGATAAACACATACATCACCAATATTCACAAGGCTTTCAGCTTCCTTTTTATTCTTTACTCCTATATCGATAAATAAATTAGATAATTTCAATTTTGAAATATCATCCATTGGTTCCATAGCTATTATGCCTAAAACACCATTTTCAAAAATAACATGCTGATTCAATGATACAAAAGGTGAAACACCTCCAATATTAGTAAATCTTAAAAATCCATTTTCATCAATATCTGTAATCATAAGACCTATTTGGTCCATGTGAGCCGCAATCATAATTTTCTTTCCATTACCTTTTTTTCTTGCTATTAAATTACCTAAATTATCAACAGTAATTTCATCAACATAGTTTTTAATTTGTTCTTTAATATAATTGCATATATTTGTTTCATTACCTGATGGTCCATATGTTGTAACAAGTTCTTTTAATAATTTGCTATTGAATTCCACTAATAAATTCCCCCTTTTTATATTCATTTAATATAGCTTTTAATAATCTAAGAGTATTTTCATAATCTTTTTTACTCATTACAGATGTAGGTGAATGAATATTTCTGCAAGGTACAGAAATTGTAGCAGTTATGGAACCTTCTTTAGTAACATGTATTTTTCCTGAATCATTGCCACCCATAGAAGATTTTCTATACTGATAAGGTATACCATTAGATCTTGCAATTTCTGCTATTTTTTCTCTTAAGGTTTTATTGAAAATGGTTGTTCTATCTATTAATGAAATAGCAGGTCCATTATTAAGACGTGTAGGTATAAGATGTGTATCAATTTGAGGTACATCATAACATAGTGTACCTTCCAATACTATACAAATATCAGGATCTACATTATAAGCTGCAGGGCCAGCTCCCTTTAATCCTATTTCTTCCATAACGGTGAAAACCCCATAAAAGCTTACATCTTCAATTTCTTTAATCAATTCTATTAACAGACTACATCCTACTCTATTATCCAAAGCCTTTGCTTTAATTAAATTATCTCCAAATTCAGTGTATTTACTATCAAAGCTTATATAATCGCCAATATTAACAAATTTTAAAGCTTCTTCTTTAGAATCTACCCCTATATCTATGTATAAACTATCTATTTCTATAGCTCTATCTCTTTCTTCTTTCTTTTGAAGATGCATAGGTTTAGAACCAATAACACCTGGCACTTTCTTATCTCCTATCAATACAGGCTTAGATATTAGTATTCTTTTATCAATGCCACCTACAGTGGTAAACTTAATATATCCTTTATCATCTATATCTATAACCATAAGTCCAACTTCATCCATATGGGCAGTAATCATAAGCTTTTTTGGATTTTCTTTTCCCTTCTTAAATACAATTAAATTACCTAATTTATCTACTTTTAAATCATCTACATAGTCTTTAATTTCATCAATAATTATATTTCTTACTTCCCTTTCATGACCTGATACTCCAGAAGCTTCTGTGAGTTTTTTTAATAACATAGTAACCCCTCCAAGTTCTCAGAAATAGATGCTATGAAAAAAGCTAATAGTTTAGCCGTATTCTCTATATCTTTTATATTTACAACTTCTACTGAAGTGTGCATATATCTTAAAGGAATTGATAGACATAAAGTTGGAATACCTTCTCTAGTTAATTGTATGACGTCTGCATCAGTGCCAGTAGAACTAGGTGAAACTTCATACTGAAAAGGTATATTATATTCTTTTGCTACTTCGACCATTTTTTCTCTTAATTTAGGATGAATAGTACCACCAATTGTAATACCTGGTCCTTTTCCCAAATCAATAGTTTCATATTTAGGTAATTCTGGAGTTGAACCAAATCCAACATCTATAGCTATTCCAATATCAGGATTAATACTATAGGTACTAGTGCAAGCACCTCTTAGGCCTACCTCTTCTTGGACTGTACAAACAAAATATAAGTCTGCTTTATGTTTTGTTTTATTCAATATTTTTAAGGATTCATACATAACAGCTATACCAGCTTTATTATCTAATGATTTACCTGTAACCTTGTCATTTTTTAGTTCTTTAAATTCCCTATTAATAGTAATTACATCCCCAACGCTTATGTATTCCTTAAGTTTTTCACTGTCATAACCTAAATCTATGTATAAATCTTCAAGTTTAGGTACTTTTTCACTTTCTGATGCTTCCTGTAAATGTGGCGGTTTAGATACTACTACTCCGAACAATGGTTTTTCCCCATGTACAATTACTTCCTGACCTATTATAGTCTTAGGATCAATGCCGCCTACGTTTGTAAATTTAATAAATCCATTTTTTTCAATAGATTTTACTATTAGTCCTATTTCATCCATGTGAGCTGCAATCATTATCTTTAGTTTAGAAATATTATTCTGTCCTTTTTTAATAATAATTATATTGCCTAGTTTATCAACATTAATATTATCTGCATATTTTTTAAAGCCTAACTTAATAGTTTCTTCTATGCTATATTCATGACCCGATACACTATAACCAGTACAAAGCTTTTTTAAAAATTCTTTTGTATCCAAATATTAGCCCCCCTAATTACTTGATTTTTGTATAGAAAAAAGTTTTAATTGGTTTTAAATTATATTTTTCTGGTAATAAAATTTGTTCTGTACTGCCAACGAATAATACTCCATAATCACTGAGACTATTATAAAATTTTTTATATAATAAATCTTTAGCATCATTGGTAAAATAAATCATAACATTTCTGCAAAGAATTAAATCTATATTTTGGGGAAACGGATCCTTCAATAAGTCTATTTTTCTAAAATCAACGGTTTTTTTTATTTCATCTTTGATTCTATATTGGTTTTTATTTTTTTTAAAAAATTTAACAACAAATTCTTTTGGAACATTCTTTAAGGCTTTTTCATCATAAACACCTTCTCTTGCCTTATTTAGAGCTGACACATCAATATCAGTAGCTAATATCTTTATTTTATCTAAATTATAAAATTTGGTAAAAAGCATTGCTAAAGAATAAGCTTCTTCCCCTGTAGAACAAGCAGAACTCCACACGCTTAGACTTTTTTTATTAGCACTTTTGATAAGATTTGGCAAAATATCCTCTTCAAGAACTTTCCATTGAGAAATATTTCTAAAAAATTCAGATACATTTATTGTTAAGTAATTTACAAATTGATCTAGCAACTCCTTGTCCACTTTTAATTTATTATAATATTCAATGAAATCGCTAAATCCATTTCTTCTCATTAAA
>JAAYHM010000057.1 GCA_012735405.1 Tissierellia bacterium
CATCCAAAAACCCTATCTAATGTCCTGGAATCTTCAGGAACCATAACTTCAGCCTTAGTGCCCTGGAACACATGTGGTGCCTTTATGTATAGTGTATTAGGGGTAACAGCTACAGCCTATGGTAAATGGGCAGTGATGAACTATACAACACCAATTATTGTAATTATATTGGCCTTCATGGGAAGTAAATTGGTAATTTCAAAAATAGAAGATGATCCAGAAACAGTAATAGAAGCTACAAGCAGCTAATATATTAGGTTATTAGAAGGACAAGGTTTTGTAGAAAGCCTTGTCCTATTTTTTTACAAAATAAAAATATTTTGCCATTAGTTAATTTGATAAAATTAATTATCCTTTGTCCATTGTCAATTGACAATTAATTATGTTATATTGTACAATAATATTGGCATATGCCAATAACTAAAGAGAGGGATGAGTAATATGCCTGATTGCAACAATTGTCCAGCAAGGAGTACTTGTACTTCTCAAGATACTTGTACTATTAAGAATAATCCAAATAATAATGTAAAAAAAATAATTGGTGTAATGAGTGGAAAGGGTGGAGTAGGAAAGTCCACTGTATCTTCTTTAATTGCTAAGGATTTGAATAAGAGAGGATATAAGGTGGGTGTATTAGATGCAGATATTACAGGACCTAGTATTCCAAGGCTTTTCCAAATAGAAGATATGAGAGCCACAGCCAACAATGAAGGAATAATACCTGTTGAAACAGAAGAAGGAATAAAAATAATGAGTTTAAATCTACTAGTGGAGGAAGAGGAAAATCCAGTTATATGGAGAGGCCCTATAATATCTGGTATAGTACAACAATTTTGGACTGATGTAATATGGGGAGACTTGGATTATCTTATAATAGACATGCCCCCAGGAACAGGAGATGTAGCCTTGACAGTAATGCAGTCCATACCTATTTCAGGCCTGGTAATAGTATCTGTACCCCAGGACCTAGTTTCCATGATAGTTGCAAAAGCAGTAAATATGGCTAAAAAATTGAACATACCAGTACTTGGTGTAGTGGAAAATATGAGCTATGTCATGTGCCTGGATTGTGATAAGAAAATAAGAATATTTGAAGGTGAAAATACAGAAAAATTCTTAAATGGACATAAATTAACCCTTCTTGGGGAGTTGCCCATGGCAAAGGATATAGCTAATATTCCAAGTAAGGGAAATGAAGCCTTAAGCCCCTTGGTTAAAAGCACCTTCCAGGAAATTGGCGATAAAATAATTAAGGCCTTAAATTAGTATAAACCCCTACTTTTTTGTCAATCATTATGATAAAAATGTAGGGGGTTATTTTATGAAAAAAAATAAAAATTTCTATATGGAAAAGGCTGAAAAAATAAAAAAATATGTTGAAACTCTTTCCAAACACTTTCACAAGGAAAAATCAGAGGAAGAAGAGTTAATTGAGGATTTAAAAAGGGCCCATGAGGAATGGAGGATGAAGGAGGAATATTTTCAATGGGCTACAGATCCAGACCTGGTTGAACATGCCATATATGAATTAAAGGCTTCTAAAATAAAATATATTTATCTTCTAAAAAAGGCAAAAGAATTGGCAAATAAGTAATATTTTTACTACCTGTCCCTTATTATATAATAAATATATATAAAAGGGGGAAAATTTACAATGGAAATAGGTGTTGTACTGGCTTTTTTATTTGGCCTTTTCTTACTATATATACTGGGAATGCTGCTGGTTGTGCCCATTAGGTTACTTATTAAACTAATAGCAAATGGGATATTGGGAGGTATTTTACTGCTTATAGTAAATTTAATAGGTAAATTTCTGGGCTTTAGCATAGTGATTAATCCTATTACTGCCGTTATTGCCGGTATTTTTGGAATACCTGGTGTAATTCTACTTATTGTACTACAATATATACTTTAATAATTATTTAGCCATTTGCAAATATTCCAATAATTTGGTATAAATATATTATACAAAAAAATAAAGGAGGCAATTGCTATGTCAGCAATTAAGTTACAGGTAGAGAAAAGGGAAGGATCGGGAAAAAACATTGCAAAGAAATTAAGAAGACAGGGTCAAATACCTGGAGTCTTATATGGTAAGGGGGAATCTACAGCTGTAAAAGTAAGCAGGGGTGATTTTGATAGAGTATATAAAATGGCCGGAACAAGTACTATTATTGATTTGGAAATAGAGGGAGAGACTTTTCCAACACTAATTAAAGAGGTGCAGGAACATCCATTTAAGGATCAATACCTTCATGTGGACTTCCAAAAAGTAGACATGAATAAACCTGTTAAGGTTATTGTGCCAATTGTATTGACAGGTAAGGAAAATATAAAACTACAGCCTTCTGTACTGGTTCAGCAATTAGATGAAATTGAAATTGAATGCTTACCAAAATATATACCAGAAAGTGCACAGGTAGATGTATCAAATATTGATTTTAACACTCCAATTTATGTATCTGACCTGGATGTATCTAAAAATGAAAATATAACTGTTTTAGAGGAACCAGATGTACTGGTTGCCACCTTAGTATCAGCAGTTAAAGTAGAAGAGGAGGAAGAAGTTGAAGAAGGAGTTGCACCAGATGAAGTTCCATTAGTAGGAAAGGACGAAGAGGAGGAGTAGAAAATAAAAGCAGATAAGCTTAGGCTTATCTGCTTTTATTTTATAAGAGTTGATATTGTTTGTAGTTTCTAATACAATCTAAGTAAGGACAAGAATAAAATATGTTAATTAAAATAGAAATGGGGTGCAAATATGGGGGCTATACTATCAGGATATCTGTTTCCCCACCCGCCTATAATTGTTAAGGAAATAGGTAGAGGGGAAGAGCTGAAGGCCAAAAAGACCATAGAGGGTTCAAAGGCTTTGGCTATGGATATAAGGGATAAAAAGCCAAGTACTATTATAGTCATAACATCCCATGGACCCTTATTTAGAGATGCTATCTCCATATCTGTTGAAGAGGAACTTGAAGGGGATTTTAGCAATTTTGGCAATAGAAGTTTAAGGTACCAATTTAATAATAACTTAAGCCTGGTAGATAAAATAATAGAAAAATGTAACAATAAGGATATACCTATGGCTAAAATAGACCAGGACTTTGCCAAATATTATAATATTAGCTTGGAACTGGACCATGGCACCTTAGTTCCACTTTACTTTGTAACAGAAGAATATAAGGACTTTTCCCTGGTCCATATTACCTATGGACTACTTCCACCTAAGAAGCTACATGAATTTGGCAGGGTAATTAAGGAAGCAGTTCTTGAATCAGAGGAAGAAGCAGTTATAATTGCCAGTGGAGATATGTCCCATAGGCTTTCTAAGGAGGGACCCTATGCTTATTCTCCCTATGGAGAAATATTTGACAGGAAAATAGTAGAGCTAATAGAAGAAAATAGGCTGCAGGATATTGTAGATTTTGATTTAAACTTAAGCGAGCAGGCTGGGGAATGTGGTCTCAGATCCTTAATGGTACTTGCAGGTAGCCTGGATGGATACGAAATAGAATCAAAGGTTTTATCCTATGAAGGCCCCTTTGGAGTAGGCTATTGTAATGCAAAATTTGAAGTATTAGAGGATGAATATGTGAAATTAGCAAGGGAAAGCCTGGAGCATTATATAAGGTACAATAGAAAAATGGAGCTACCAAAGGATTTAAGCAGGGAGCTTGTAAATACAAGAGCCGGTGCCTTTGTAACCATAAAGAAACATGGCATTTTGAGAGGCTGCATAGGCACTATAGGGCCAACTAAAGAAAATTTGGCAGAAGAAATTATAGAAAATGCCATAAGTGCTGGAACAAGAGATCCAAGGTTTCCTCCCGTGACAGAAGATGAACTATCTAGTCTTAAATACTCTGTGGATGTATTAAAGGAACCGGAGCCCATATCATCAATAGAAGAATTAGATCCATATAAGTATGGTGTTATAGTTTCAAAAGGATTTAGAAAAGGACTGCTACTGCCTAATATAGAAGGGGTGGACACCCCGGAGGAACAAGTAAAGATAGCACTTCAAAAAGCAGGAATAATGGAATTTGAAAAATACAAACTAGAACGCTTTGAAGTTGAAAGGCATATTTAGGGGGTTAATATGTATGGAAGCAATGTATTATGAAAAAAAGGAGGGCAATAAGGTACAGTGTAAACTATGCCCTCACAACTGTACCATTAATGATGGAGGCCTAGGGGTTTGCAGAGTAAGGAAAAATATACAGGGTACCCTTACTTCCATTAATTATGGAAAGATTACATCCTTTGCTTTTGATCCCATAGAAAAAAAGCCCTTATACCATTTCTATCCTGGCTCAAGTATTTTATCCATAGGGAGTTTTGGCTGCAATTTAAAGTGTGATTTTTGTCAAAACTGGGAAATTGCCCATGGAAAGCCCTGGATGACAGAAATGGAAGATGAGGATATTCTAAAACTTAGTAGATATAAGGGTTCCATTGGAATTGCCTACACCTACAATGAACCTACCATTTCCTATGAATATGTATATCATCTATGTAAATTGGTGAAGGAGAATGGACTGGCTAATGTCCTGATTACCAATGGCTATATAAACCCTGAACCTTTAAAGGAATTACTTCCCTTGATAGATGCCATGAATATAGATTTAAAATCTATCAAGGAAGACTATTATAAAAAAATATGCAAGGGACGTCTTGAACCTGTTATGAAAACCATAGAAATAGCTTCAAAGCATACCCATGTTGAAGTAACCAATTTGATAGTTGAAGGCTTAAATAGTACCGAAGAGGAAATAGAAGAGCTGGCAAGCTGGCTTGCCGGTATAGATAAGGATATTCCCCTTCATTTAACCAAGTACTACCCGGCCTATAAGATGGATTTGCCAGAAACATCCTATGATGTCCTTGTAAAGGCCAAGGAAATAGCTGCGACCCATTTAAACTATGTGTATATTGGCAATGTGGCAGGGATTGACAACAATACCTATTGCCCCAAATGTTCCAATAGGCTGATTAGTAGGGACATAAGAGGAATAGTTGTAGGAATAGATAATAATAGATGTACAAAGTGTGGCAAAGAACTAAACATTATTTACTAAATTTATAACAATTTTCCCTGTCAAGCACTAAATAATTATTTTTTGAATAAAATGTATTAAGTGTGGCAATAATCTAGTGAAAAGTTTACAAGGAGCTGATTTTGTGTTTTGTGATTTATGCCAGATGGAAAAAGAAAAGGGTATTGAACTACTAGGGGCAAAGGTATGTAATGATTGCTTTAATCAAATAGCTACCATCTCTGTACTAAGTGAAAATTATGATTATTATAAGGAAAAGGTCAAAAGAATAGTAAAAAACTATATATATGAAAAAACCATATTAGACCCTGTAAAATAGGATTACAGGGTTGTAATTTTTTAGGAACAAAAAGGGGGATGATTGAATGAAAACACCTATCTTAGATGAATTAAACAAAATAAGAAAAAGGGAAAGGGTGTCCTTTCACATGCCAGGTCACAAGGGTAAAAGTACCCTTATTAACTGGGCTGATTACATTCCCTATATGGATACAACGGAACTGGACGGATTGGACAATCTCCACAACCCTACAGGTATTATTAAGGAAAGCCAGGAGCTTGCTGCCAAGGCCTTTGGAGCCAAAAAAACCATATATTCTGTAAATGGAACCACAGCCGGTATCTACATAGCCTTAGGAGCTGTTACAAATCCGGGGGATACAATTCTTATACAAAGACAGTCCCATAAATCCATATATAATGCTGCCATTTTAAATAGATTAAATATAGATTATATATATGCAAACTATAATGAAAAATATCATCTGTATACAGGAATAAATCCTTTAGATGTAGAACTAAAATTAAAGGAGAACCCAAATATTTCAGCAGTAGTAATAAGCCACCCCAATTATTTTGGACTATGTTCAGATATAGAGAAAATAGCAGAAATAGTCCATAAATATGATAAAATACTATTAGTAGATGAAGCCCATGGTAGTCACTTTACCTTTTCAGATAAACTGCCTGTATCCTCCCTGGAAGCAGGTGCAGATATATGTGTTCAAAGTATACACAAGACCCTGCCAAGTTTTACCCAAACATCCATGATTCACGTAGGCACTTCCAGGGTAAATATTGAAAAACTAAAACGCATGTCTTCCTTGTATCAAACTACCAGCCCCTCTTATATATTTATGCTGTCTTTAGAAATAGCCAGGGCCTATATGGAAGATGAGGGCAAATATAGGCTAGATAAAATTATAGAAAAGGCAGAAGAATTAACAGAAAAATTAAAGGCCATAGATGGAGTATATGTTTTTACAGGGGATGAAGAAGATAGGACTATTAAATACAAGGATGCAACAAAAATACTATTTGGTATTGAAAATATGACAGGTACCCAAGTAATGAAGGCCCTCATGGAGGACTATGGAATATACCTGGAAATGTCGGATTATTATTATGCCTTAGCCCTATCAAGTGTGATGAATGATGAAGAGGATTTTGATTATCTAAAAAAGGCCCTGGAGGATTTAGCCAGGAGGAGGCCTGAAAAGGGGCATAAAGCTATGGATTTTGATCTTCCTAAAGCCAAAGCAAGTATTTGCCTGTATGAAGCCTATTATTCCCCTAAAGAAGTGGTAAATTTAAGAGAAAGTATAGGCAGAATATCTGCATCTTTTGTCATACCTTATCCTCCTGGAGTTCCGCTACTATGTCCAGGGGAGCTTATATCTCCGGAATTGGTAGAATATATAGAGTTTGCAAATCAGATTGGTATAGAAATTATAGGACTTATAAGCTATAATAAAGAAAAGATAGAAGTAGTAAAATAGGAAGGAATGACTTTAATTGAAAGGTTTATTTATAGCATTGGAAGGACCAGATGGCTCAGGTAAAAGCACCATGATTAAAGGTTTAGAAGAATATTTTAAGAAGAAGGGTATGGATGTATTAATAACCAGAGAACCAGGTGGAACACCTATAGGAGAAGCCATTAGAAAGATTTTATTAGACAATAGAAACAGGAGCATGTTTCCTGAAACAGAAGCCCTTTTATATGCAGCCAGTAGGGGACAACATGTAAGGGAAAAAATATTACCTGCCATTAAGGCTGGAAAAGTAGTTTTATGCGATAGATTCATCCTGTCAAGCCTGGCTTACCAAGGGGTTGGTAGGGGACTTGGCATAGAAGAGGTAAGGATGATTAATGACTTTGCCATTAAAGGAATAAGGCCTGATTTAACATTATTTTATCATATAGATCCAGAAACTACCCTGCAAAGAAAAACAAGAAAGAGGGGAGGAGATAGGCTGGAAAGCGAAGGAATTGATTTTCACAGGAAGGTTTACCTTGGATACCTAGAAATTCTAAAGAAATACTCAAACAATGTGAAAATAATAGATGCTACCAAGACTAAAAAAGAGGTTTTAAACCAAAGCATATATTGTATTGAGGAATTTCTTAAAGGGAGGAAAAGTAATGAAACTTATAATCGCCATAGTCCAGGACCAGGACGTACCAAGTTTACTAGATGATCTTACAGAACATGAATATGGTGTAACAAAACTGGCATCTACCGGTGGTTTTTTAAAATCTGGCAATACCACTCTTTTAATAGGGGTTGAGGATGAGAAGGTAGAACATGTTTTAAATATTATTGAAGCAAATTGCAAAACCAGGGATATAACTACTCCACTGCTAACAGTTACCATGCCAGGTGATTCATATATACCCTATCCATTAGAGGTAAAAGTGGGAGGCGCTACTATCTTCATCTTAAATGTAGAAAGGCATATAAGACTCTAGATGGGAGGAAAAAAGATGAAACTTATAATTGCCATAATTGAAAATGAGTTTACATCTAAAATAATAAAAAGCCTTACAAAGAACAAATATAGGACCACAAAATTATCTTCTACCGGTGGCTTCTTAAGATCCGGCAATACTACTCTTCTAATAGGTGTAGAGGATGAGAAGGTTGACGATGTAATTAGATTAATAGAGGAGGAGTGTAAGGATAAGAAGGTAATGAATGGCCAGGATGAGATTACTGTAGGGGGAGCAAATCTGTTCATATTGGATATGGACAGCTTCAAAAGAATCTAGGTGATAATAATGAACTTTTCAGATATTTACGGACATGAAAAAACCATAAAGGTTTTACAAAGGGCTATAGAAAAGGATAATATATTTCATTCTTATCTATTTGTAGGAGAAGAAGCCATAGGAAAAAAGCTGGTAGCTTTAACCTTTGCAAAAACCCTTTTATGTAAAAAATCTGCTACAGAACCCTGCAACTCTTGCAATTCTTGCCTAAAGTTTGATAGCTTTAATCATCCTGATTTGGAATTCATAGAGCCGGAAAAGGGCTTGATTAAAAAGGAAATCATAGATAAATTAATTAAATCTATGAGCATTTCACCCTTAGAAAGTAAGAGAAAAATAGTAATAATAGATGATTGCCATAAAATGGGGATGGAGGCTCAAAATGCCCTCCTGAAAACTTTGGAGGAACCTCCATCCTATGTTAATATAATCCTTATAACTTCCAATATGAAAAATCTTATACCTACTATAGTTTCAAGGACCCAGATTATAAAGTTTAATCCTGTAGAAAATGGGAAAATAGTGGAGCTACTGGTGGACAAATATAGCAAGGATAAGGAAGAAGCTAGTTTTATTGCTCATTTTACAAAGGGAAGTATAGGTAAATCAATAGATCTTTCACAGTCACAGGAATTTTTTAATTTACGTGATAATACTATTAATCATATTCACAGCGTGGTAAAAGGTGACAGACTAAATATATTTAGTTCCATAGATTTTTTTGTTGAAAATAAGGATCAAATAGAGGAAATAATGGACATTATACTATATTGGTTTAGGGATTTATTAATTTATAAGGAAACAGAAAATCCAAATCTTATACTAAATAGGGATAAAATTCAATTGCTATTTAATGAAACTTTTTTAGACACAGAAAAGATTAATGATATAATAGATAATGTAATGGATACTAAAAGGCTTATTGAACAAAATGTGAATTTTCAGCTAGCAGTAGAGACTATGCTTTTAAATATGCAGGAGGTTTAATAAATATGGTAACAGTAGTAGGTGTAAGATTTAAAAAGGCAGGAAAGATATATTATTTTGATCCTGATGATTTGGATATAAAGAAGGATGACCATGTTATTGTAGAAACAGTTAGAGGCGTAGAATTTGGCCATGTAGTAGTAGGGCCAAAGGAAATAGAAGAAGATGAAATAATCTCTCCCCTAAAAAAGGTTCTACGGGTAGCAAATGAAGAAGATTACTTAATACATGAAGAAAACAAGGAAAAGGCTAAAAAGGCTTTTACCATCTGTGAAGAAAAAATAGCAGAACATGGCCTATCAATGAAGCTAATAGATGTTGAATATACCTTTGATAACAATAAAGTAATATTTTACTTTACAGCAGAAGGACGGGTAGATTTTAGAGAATTAGTAAAGGACTTGGCTGCCATTTTTAGGACAAGGATAGAGCTAAGGCAAATAGGAGTAAGGGACGAAGCAAAGATGATAGGGGGGTTGGGCCCCTGTGGTAATGTTACCTGCTGCCATAGATTTTTAGGAGAATTTGAACCAGTATCTATTAAAATGGCCAAAGACCAAAGCTTATCCCTAAATCCTGCTAAAATATCAGGTCTTTGTGGAAGACTGATGTGCTGTTTAAAATTTGAACACAAGACCTATGAGGAGCTTTTAAA
>JAAYHM010000058.1 GCA_012735405.1 Tissierellia bacterium
TAAAAGAGTTATAAATTCATTTTTTCTAACATATAAATTAATATTGTCAAGTACCCTAACTCCATCATATTCCTTTGAAATAGACTTTAAGTCAATTATATAATTGTTTTCCATCATATTACCCCCTTTCAATATTAAAAACTTGGTGGTGTACTTATCCATATAACACTAGCTTTAGTTTTTCCTGCATTGGCAATATAATGATTAAAATTAGCTTTGTAATAAAAACTTTGACCCTTTCTTACTTTGTACCTTTCATTACCTAAATAAACATAAATACTACCCTTTAATACATAACCAAATTCTTCCCCTTCATGAGGAGAATCTTCCTTGGTTCTTCCACCTTCATCTAACTCTATAAGTATTGGTTCCATTAAATTCTTTTGGGCATTTGGTATTAACCACTTTAAAGTATATTTGTAATCTTTATTTTCAGACACAAATACATCTTCCTTTGTAAACACAATTTTTTCATCTTCAATTTCATTAAAAAAATCTCGCAAATTAGTTCCTAACCCTTCTAATATATCCATTAGGGTTGCTATGGAAGGTGATGTTAAATCTCTTTCTACTTGAGATATGAAACCTTTTGTAAGTTCACATCTTTCAGCTAGTTCTTCCTGTGTCAAAGAATTTTGAATTCTTAGACGTCTAATTTTTTTTCCAATTTCCACAATTACCCTCCTCAATTATTAAAGCATGCTAAACTTTTTGTTTAAAAACACTAAACTTTTTATTTTGCACTATACAATTATAAGCAAAAATATATAAAAAATCAATATATTTTTTTAAAATAAATATTTTGTTTTAAACCTGTATTTTACTAGCTTGTGGCAATTTTCATATTAATTTTTGTTTAATATATAATCTTTTTTTATTTAATAAAAAAAACCAGTGACTTATCACTGGAATTTTACTTTTTTATATCTTTTATTATTGTGATTATTAGTAATATTAAAGAAGTTAAAACAATAGTACCCCCCGATGCTAAGTTTAAATAATATGATAAAATTAGTCCAACAATGACAGAAATAACCCCGAATACTATAGAATATAACAAACCTTTTTTAAAACTATTTGCTATTATAAGGCTCGCTGCCACTGGCAGTATCATTAGAGATGATATTAATAGAATTCCTACTATTCTCATGGATATTGCAATGGTTACTGCTACTAATATTGAAAAATATAAGTTTATAGCCTTAACTGGAATACCTGATAAATATGCACTCTCTTCATCAAAAGTCATATAAAATAACTTTTTATATAATATTAAAATTGTAGCTAAAATTATAATTCCTAAAGCTGTTACCAATATTATCTCTTTATTGCTTACCAGGGATAAACTGCCAAATAAATAAGAGAGAATCCCTTGGGTATTTCCTAAACTTGTCAATACAGAAGCTAAACCAACTCCTGCTGATAATACAATAGATAGAGACAATTCCGCATAATTCTCATACTTTTCTCTTAAATATTCAATACCAACAGCTGCTATTATTGTAAATAAAATAGCTGTGTATAAGGGATAGACATTGGTAATCATACCAAGGGCTACACCAGCAAGAGCAACATGGGATAAGGTATCACCTATTATAGATTGACGTCTTAGAACCAAAAAATACCCTACTGTAGGAGCTATCATGGCAATTATAATACCCATGACAAAGGATCTTCTCATAAATTCATACTCTAACATAACAACTCCTCCTAATGACGATGAAATAGTATATTCATATTTTCACCATATATATCCTTTAGGTTAATTTTCATATCTTTATTTAAATCATGTTTATAAACCTTGCCATTAGACAAGCAAAACAATTTGTTTACCTTGTTGGATATAACTCCTATGTCATGGGATACCATAATCAAGGTTATATTAAATTCTTCATTTATCTTATTCAATAGACTATAAAACTTATTTTGTGATTCTATATCCACTCCTACTAAAGGCTCATCCATAAACAGGATCCTTGGATTGTTTATTAAGGCTCTTGCAATGAATACCCTTTGTTTTTGTCCTCCAGACAAATTCCCTATTTTTCTTTCCTTATACTTATCCATATCTACTATATTTAGTGCCTCATCAATTTTTTCTCTTTCTTCCCTTTTTATCCTTTTTGGAAGTATACCTTTAGTGTATATATTTGCTGCAACTACCTCTTCCACAGTAGCCGGAAACATTTTATTAAATTCTCTTGCATTCTGTGATATATAACCAATCTTATTATAGTTTTTAAACTCATTGATTGGCTTGTTAAATAGATAAATATTTCCAGAATCAGGCTTTAACAAGCCAACCATCAACTTTAAAAGAGTACTTTTAGCAGAACCGTTAGGTCCTATTATTCCAACAAAATCTCCCTCTTCAATATACAAGCTAACATTTTCTAATACCTTGTTATCCCCATAGCTAAAACTTACATTTTTGACCTCTACAATTTTCTTTTTCATATTACTTCACCAATGCCTTTTTTAAATTTTCTAGGTTTTTTTCCATTATAGTAATATAATCTTCACCACTTTCTATCTCTTCTTCTGTTAAATTCTCTATTGGATTTAAAACCAGAATTTCTAAATTTGTTTCCTCTGCTATAACTTCTACAGTTTTAGGACTAGCTAAAGTTTCTAAAAAAATATAATTGTAATTTTTTTCACTTATTAAATCTATAATATTAGCAATAGTCCTAGGGCTTGGCTCCTGATCTGGACTAATACCAGCTACAGGAATCTGTTTAAATCCATACCTGTTTGCCATATATCCAAAGGCTCTATGGGATACTATAATAGAATCATTTTTTTTATCTTTAAGTTCTTCAAAATATTTATTATCTAAATCCATGAGTCTTTTCTTTAAACTTTCATAATTTTCTTCATAATTTACTCTATTTTTCCCATCAAGCTCTATTAATTTATCCTTAATCACTTCAGCAACTTTTATCATGTTCTCTGGATCCAACCACAAGTGGGGATCTACTACCCCATCCTCTTCTATTAGCTCACAATATTTACTGGCATTTATAGTTTTATCTTCTTCTATAACAGAATTAATTAGCTTTTCTACCCAGCTTTCAAAATTGGCACCATTATATATAAAAACTTGTGCATTAGTTAGTTCTCTCAGTTGATCCATAGAAGGTTCATAATCATGTGAATCCACTCCAAATGGCACAACTGTTTTTGTCTCTACAAAATCGCCACCTATTTCTTCAGCTAAAAAATACATTGGATAAAAAGAAACATATACTAAAAGCCTTTCTTCATTTTTATTATTAGTATTTTTATCTTTTGTACATCCTGTAAAAACAATAGTTATCAAAAGTACAAATGCTAATAATTTTTTCATTTGTATCCCCTTTCGCTACCATCTTCCTCTAGCTCCACCACCACCAGATCTTCCTCCACCGCCTCTATTTCCCCTTCTGCTGCCAGAAGAACTACCTCTAAATCTTCCTCCTCTAAGAAGTATGGAGTATGTTAAAAAGCCATTAAAAAATTTAAAGTCAATAAATAAAAATGCAATTATCCCTAAAATATAAATAATTCTACCTGGCCCTTCAAATAAATTACTTGATTCCTCATATCTGTCTAGATAGTATAAGTCCTCATTAATGTCCCTTTTGTTTATTTGTATTCCATATTCTTCTTCTACCTCTTTGATTATTGCATTAAATCCAGAAATTATACCTTCTTGATAATTATCTTCTCTAAAATAGGGTAAAATTGTGTTTTCAATTATACTCCCTACTTTACCATCGGGAAGAGGCCCTTCCAATCCATAGCCTACCTCTATTCGTATTTCCCTTTCATTAGGCGCTACAAGCATTAAAAGGCCATTATCATATTCTTTACTTCCTATTTGCCATTTTTCAAATATTTTTAAGGCTACTAAATTTATGTCCTCATTATTTAACGAATTTAAAGTAGCCACTACTATTTGAGCACCAGTTTTCCTATAAAGCTCCTCATTCACTTTTATAATATAATCCTCAGCAGATTTATCCAATAAATTGGCTTCATCATAAACATAAAAATAGAAACTAGGCTCAGGAATATTTAAATCTACTGCATAAACTACACCATTTTGTAAAATTATTATTAGAAAGAACAATAGGATAAATTTTCTTTTCATAATATCACCTAAAAGTTAACTTCTGGTACTTCCATATCCTTATCATCTATTTCAAAGTACTGTTTTTCTTCAAAACCAAAAATACCAGCAATTATGTTAGTTGGAAATCTTCTTACAGTTCTATTAAATTCTTCAACCGCTTCATTATATCTCATTCTTTCAGTTGCAATTCTATTTTCTGTGCCAGCCAGTTCATATTGTAGCTCAGAAAAATTTTGGCTTGCTTTTAATTCTGGATAATTCTCCACCACTACATATAAATTAGACAAAGCCCTTTCAAATTGAGCATTTGCCTCAGCGTATTCTTGAGGGGTACTTGCAGCATTAAAGCTTGATCTGGCCTCTGTAATTTGTGTTAAAACTTCTTCTTCATGAGATGCATAACCCTTTACTGTTTCCACTAAATTTGGTATCAAATCAGCTCTTCTTTTAAGCTGATTTTCTACCTGTGCCCATTGACTATCTACCCTCTCTTCCATACCAACTAAACTATTATATCTACTAGCCAAAATTCCTCCAATCACTATAACTATAACTAGTAATATTATAAGTAAACGTGCCCCTTTCATCAAAAAACCTCCTTATTCCCCCATACAAAAATTTAAATGTAGGTTAATAAAATTGATTTACTCTATATCATATACAGATAAACTTTCTAAGGCTTTTTCCACAAGTCCTTCTACATCTATATTTTTTTCTGATTTTTCAATATATTTTAATTTAGGCCTTGTTACAGGATGTTTTGGTAAAAATAGAGTACAACAATCTTCATAGGGAAGTATTGAAGTTTCATAGGTTTCTATTTCCTTTGCAATATCTATTATATGAACCTTATCCATCCCTATTAAAGGCCTTAATATAGGTATATTAACAGAAGCATTGGTTACAGCAATACTTTCAACAGTTTGGCTTGCTACCTGGCCTAAACTTTCTCCAGTAATTAATACATCAATATCATTTTCTCTTGCTACCTTTTCAGCTATTCTCATCATGAACCTACGCGAAAGTATAGTCATCTGATCTTCTGGACATTTAGCATTTATTTCTTTTTGTATATCTAATATATTAACACTATACATCCTCATTTTTCCAGTGTATAAAGATAATATTTTTGCTAAATTTTTTACCTTTTCCTCTGCCCTCTCACTTGTAAAAGGATAGCTGTGAAAATGTATAGCACTAATCTCAACACCTCTTTTGGCCATCAAAAATCCAGCCACTGGGCTATCTATTCCCCCAGATAATAAAAGTAAACCCTTGCCATTAGTTCCAACAGGCAGGCCTCCATAGGCCTTTATCTTATCTGTATATACATATACATTTTGTTTAATATCAATGTATACATACATATCTGGATTGTTTACATCTACATTTAAGCCTTCTATATTTTTTAATATGACTGCTCCCATTTTTCTAGAAAATTCAGGAGATTTAATTGGAAATTTCTTATCTGCCCTATTTGTTTTAACCTTAAAAGTTTTAACTTTATCTCTATCTTTAATATCTTCTAATATTTTTAAAACTGCCTCTTTTATATGGTCCATATCCTTATCTACTCTTATGCAGGGACTAATGTAATAAATCCCAAATATCTTTTTTACCCTGTTTATTACTTCATTTAAACTATCTTCATCTACTTCAACATAAATTTTCCCTTGTTCCTTGTAAATTTTACCAAAAGGTAACCCCTGTAACACCCTTTTTACATGGGATATCAATTTATTTTCAAAATATTTCCTGTTTTTTCCTTTTAGTGCAATTTCACCTACACTAAGACTAATTACTCTATCCATTACATCACCTCATGGTTATTTGTCTAATTTCCTTTACCGATTCTTTTAGTGCTTCTATAGTATAATCTATGTCTTCCTTTGTATTTTTATAGGAAAAACAAAATCTTATAGCACCTTCTATATACCTTTCATTTAAGCCTATTGCTTTTAAGACTCTATTTTCTTTTACTCCCTTTGAAGAGCAGGCAGATGCTGTAGATACATATATACCCTTATTCTCCAAATAATGGAGCAGTACTTCGCCTCTTACATAATCAAAGGATACATTTAATATATATGGTGAAAAATCCTCTTCCAGAGGACTATTAATATGAATATGGTCTATTTCTTCCTTCAATCTTTTTATAAAATAAGACTTAATCTCTTTAACCCTTTCCTGTTCCTGGTCAAAATTTTTATGAAGGATTTCTACAGCTTTACCTAAACCAATTATGCCTGGTATATTTTCAGTGCCTGAACGAAGTCCTCTTTCCTGATTTCCACCATATATAATCGGATTAATTTTTAAATTTTTATCTATATATAAAACGCCAATTCCTTTAGGTCCGTAAATTTTGTGTCCACTTATTGAAAAGGTATCTATTCCCCAATCCTTAATATTAAGTTTTATTTTGCCAAAGGCTTGAACTCCATCTACATGTAATAAGGCTTTAGAATTTTTCTTTTTTATCAATTCCTTTATTTTCCATGTAGGTTGAATACTTCCTATTTCATTATTTACTTGCATTATTGAAATTAGAATTGTATCTTCCCGTATTGCCTTTTCAAGCTCCTCAAGTGAAATTATTCCTCTTTCATTAACTTTTAAATATGTTACTTCAAATCCTTGTTCCTCATAAAACTTATATACATTATATACAGAAGAATGTTCAATTAATGTTGTTATAATATGCTTTCCTATTCTATTATATTTACTTATTATACTTTGTATTGCTATATTATTACTCTCTGTACCTCCAGAAGTAAAAAAAATCTCTTCTTTGCTAACTTTCAAAAAATCAGCTATTGTTTCTCTTGCCTTTTCCATGGCTATCTCTGCCTGTAAGCCCAACTTATGAAGAGAGGAAGGGTTGCCGTATTCCTTCCTCAATGCATATATTATTTCTTCAACTACTTCTTCTCTAGGTTGAGTAGTAGAACAATTATCTAAATAGATTTCCAAAGTATCACCCCATTTAGCTTTAATACCCTAAATCCTCATTAATTATATATACAATAATTTCAGTTCCATTTGGATTTTTATGTAATACTACTTCTACTTGACAAATTCTTTCAGGTGAATCACAATCATTACATTTGCCAGTGTATTTACATGGAGTATTTATATTCAATCTCTTTGCATTTAAAGGTGCAGCGATATTTTTTATTCTTTCTCTGGCTTCATTATAATCTCTACATATTTTGTTCTTTCCTACAATTACATATACCCTCTTATGACCAAAAATCATCGAAGCTACTCTGTTTCCTGTCCCATCCATATTCACCAATTTACCGTCCAAGGTTAATGCATTAGTACTACATACATAAATATCTGTATTAATTGCATTTTCTAGAGCAGCACCTTTGTCTTCAGCTTTCCAATGCCAGTAAATTTTATTTCCTCTATTTTTAAATTCGTCATATATATCTAATTCATTTAAAGTAACAGAACCTCCAAAAGCTATAGATTCATCTAATGCAATATCATTAAGCAAGGCTTCTTTAGCTTCTTGACTATTAGAAAAAACATGTGCCTTAAATCCATTTTTTAAAAGACTGTTTTTAACTAATACTAATTTATTATCCATGTATAATTCCTCCTTATCTATTATTTCATAACCATTATATAAGATTTATCAATCTTATAAAAGGACAAATTATATTTAAAAAAATTTTTTTGAAAAAGTCTTGCATATTTTGTCGGAATTTGCTATACTTTATGAGTGGTTATCCCCCTGGTAACCTCAAAATAAGATCTCTATTCCCAATACCCCTTTTGAACGGTTTATTTACATCCATATGGATGAAGGCTCCAATTTTGGAGCCTCTTTTTTTTATGCCATAATTTCTTCATCTGTGTTACAATAAAAGTACCATATAAAAAGGAGGTATGTTATGGATAATCAAAATAAAGTTGCAATTATATTTACTGGGGGAACTATTTCTATGAAAATTGATCCTAGGATACATGCTGCAATTCCAGCCCTTACTTCAGAAGAAATTATGGCAATGGTTACAAATATAGAAAAATTTGCAGATATAGAAATTATCAATTTTTCCAATCTTCCCAGTCCTCATATTACTCTGGATATGATGATGGAATTATCAAGTCTTGTTAAAAAAACTATTGAGAGGGATGATATTACAGGAGTAGTAATTACCCATGGTACAGACACTCTTGAAGAAACAGCGTATCTTTTAGATTTAACTATAAACTCAGAAAAGCCCATCATTGTAGTAGGCGCCATGAGAAATAGCTCTGAATTAGGCTATGATGGTTCAAGTAATTTATCAGCTGCTATCTGCACTGCTATATCACCTAAGGCAAGAAACAAGGGAGTTTTAGTTGTCATGAACAATGAGGTAAATGCTGCCAGTGAAGTGACAAAAACTAATACTCTTTCATTAGATACATTTAAATCCCCTGAATTTGGTCCTTTAGGCATTGTTGATAATGATGAAGTAATATTCTATAGGGATATATTAATAAGACAGCATATTGATACAGATAAAATTGAGAAAAAGGTGGGCCTTATAAAATGCGGGGTTGGCATGGGTTCAGATATTGTTGACTTTTACATAGATAATGGATATAAAGGAATTGTAATAGAAGCCTTGGGAAGAGGAAATGTACCTCCTGAAATGGTAGATGGAATTAAAAGAGCAATTGATAATAATATACCTGTTGTCATGGTGTCAAGATGTCCTACAGGGCGTGTTTTAGATACATATGGTTATGAAGGTGGAGGAAAGCATTTAAAAAAATTAGGAGTTATATTTGGGGGAGGAAAGCCAGGACAAAAAGCAAGGATAAAATTGATGTTGGCTTTAACCGTCACCAATAATATGGATGAAATAAGGGAAATATTTGAACATGACGTATAATAGATGTTACCTACAGTAACATCTATTTCCCTATAAATCTTCTAAAATATCCCCTACTTCTTATTGTTAAATATTCTTCTATATCTGCTATCCTTTTTTGGGTATTGATTATATCACTTTTACAATCATCTATACTTTTGATAGTTTCCTCAAGTTTTAAAATCCTTTTATTTAATTTTTCTATTGTTTCATATATTTTTTCTAATTCCGCCATAATATCTTCTATTATATCTTTATTCTTGGCAAGTCCTTGGGTAACTTCAAAAGGCTCTTTTTTTTTAAAGGAACAATTTCTGTATTCTTAAGTGGACCAAAACCTATAAAGCTTAAATTTGTACTAAATTTGCCAAAGGAATAATTTAAAATTGTCTTATCATCTTCATGAACACTTAAATATTTATATCTTACAATATTGTGCCTCTTTGAATCCCTCCACAGATAAATAGAGCTCCAAGTATCCCCACCATCCTCGCTAAATCTACTCAAAACACTATCCCTTTCAATCCATATTATCCACAACCTATCATCAAAATATATTAATGTAGGATCTTGAGGACTTTCTAAATTTGATATTTCTTCTTCGCATTCTTTTTCCATATAGTCCCTATCATATTTATATCTTTCATATTTGACCTGTAAATTTCCTTCCTCATACTGGCAATAAACTAGATGTAATTTATAATTATGATATAATAAATCAATATATAATTTGTTAAAACTACTTTCTGTTAATTGTTTTCTTTCATTCCAGCTTTTATTATCTAAATTAAATTTTTTTAAAAATATATGTTCTTCATCTACATAGTCATAATAAGCCAGCAATATTTCTCCTTCCCCTGTATATATACTCATTGGATTTAAATATTCTCTCACTCTAACATGATCTACAATATTTGTAATCCATTTATCTTCCTCTACATAATGATGATATATCCTGTAGCTTCTTTCCTTTTCTGATTCTAATATAAAGTAAAATACATGGGGTGCACCTTCTTCTACAATTAAATTTAAGTAATATACTTCAGGTAATGACTCTTCTGTAAGTTTGATTTTTTCAACTTTGCCTTCCTTAAGTATGAGTAATATCAAATCCAAATCCTTATTCTGATATATAAGGTATATAGTATCATCTTGGTCAATATATACATCATACTCCTTATATACTTCATTTGTAATATCTATTTCAGTATTTGATAAATTTTTTTTATCAAAATGATACCTTCTAATTTTTTCCCCCATTAATCTAAAAAGGTCAATATTTTCTATAGAATCTCTTACTAAAACCATCCTATCTGTGTAATAAGTCATTTTAAATCACCACCTAAAATATTTCTTTAAATATATATTATTTTTAAAGTTGAAATATTCCTTATTTAGTGTAACAACATAATCAAGCCCGGAATATAATAAGAGTGAGACAAGGAATATAATCTATTGAAAGGGGGAAAACAATGACTATAAACCTAGGTAAGGATAGTTTAGGAATTACAGATAGATGCTGTGATGCCACAACTGGTTGCCAATGGGATGGTACTTTAAGAAAGGTTAAAACAGAACCTATATTTACTCAAAAAGTATATGATGCAACTCTAGTTAATCTACAAGCTCTAACAAATAGCAATAAAGTAAAGTTTTCACCTATGTTAAGTCCAAATTCAAGGATTATAAGAGTTCTTGATATAAGATGTAAAAAATTTTTCAATCCAGATAATATAAATGACCCACGTAATCTAATGATTGACCCTGAAACCCATATTTCAGGAGGAAGCTTTGTAAAGGATGGAAAAGGTAATCCAGTTGAAGTTATTGGTCCAGACGGCTTAAGGTCACAAAAGCTTATATATGCTGACACATCTGAATGTGATGAAGAGGGTAAGGGTACACCAATATTTGGAACCCAAATAGTTAGAATTTCAGGTAATATAGTTGTGGAAATGGATGTAGTAGTTCAAAGCTCAAGAAAAAGAACAGTGACATTAACAGCCAATGTTCCTATTACTCCAGTTGAATTAACAAATTTCTTCGAACTTTGCATACCTTCAATAGAGGAAGGAGCATTCCTACCAAGATTTGCTGAATTCTGCAATGTCACATGTGAAACAAGATTAGCAACAAACAGCATTTCAAGAGATATATCAATAAATCCTGAAACAGGTGAAGTTAGAGCTAATCTAATCACAGCAATCTGCATTGCTTGCGAAAAGAAAATAATAGTACCAGTACAATTATGTGTACTATCAACAGGATTCCCTGAACTATCACCAGTAATATCACCAATTTGCACTACTTTCCCATCCCTATTCCCAAGACAAATAGATGAGGGTAGTTCAAATAGACCACCTAAAAGAAGAAATTTAAGTATCGAATCTGATGAATTTGAAGATACAATAGACAGTCACGACTACAGTGATGAATATGAAGAATACGGAAAATATGAGGATTATAATGAATATGAAGAAGAATAAATAGCGTCCTGGAAACACGGTTTCTATTGAATAGAAACCGTGTTATCCTTTAAATGATTATAAAAATCATTCCACCACTACCACTATTTATTATTCTTTCTAAAGCCTTCCTCATCTTATTTCTTGCATCATCCGGCATTGAATTTAGCTTTCCTTGTAATTGCTCATTTACAAGGTCATATAGGGATTTACCAAATAAGTTTGATTGCCATATCTTTCCGGGATCTTCCTCAAATTCATCTAAGAAATATTTCACCATCTCTTCACTTTGTTTTTCAGTCCCAATTAAAGGGGACACTTCAGTGGTTATGTCACATCTCATTACGTGAAGGGAAGGGGCACGTGCCTTTAGTTTTACTCCAAACTTGTTCCCTTGCCTATATATTTCAGGTTCTGCCAACTCCATCTCATCTATACTTGGATTTACTAAACCATATCCAGTTTCTCTAGCCTGTTTTAAAGCGTTTTCTATCTTATCATATTCTTTTTTAACTTCTGCAAGTTTGTTTATTAATCCTAAAACTTGGTATTCACCTTCTATAGTATAGCCTGTCATTTCTTTTAAGACTTCGTAGAATAAGGAATCATCTATGACTATATCTACATTAACAACTCCCTCTCCTAGTTTTATTTCTTTTATGTCAACTTCTTTTACAATATCTAAATCTGCCAGAGCACTTAAGGATGTGTCAACCTCATTTAGTTTTTGTATTGTTTTAGTTGACTCTTTAAGAGATTCTAATATGCTGGCTTTAATTCTATGATTTCTTGGTAGACCTTCTATCCAGCCAGGCAAGTTAATAGTTATCTCTTTTACTGGGAATTCAAATAGAAGTTTTTCAAATATTTTTTCAACATCATCTATACCCATATTTAAACAATCAACTATAAGTACAGACACTCCATATTTTTCTTCTAGGCTTTCCCTTAAAGCAATTGTACTATCCAAATTTGGATGTTTTGTATTGAGTACTATAACAAAGGGTTTCTTAAGTTCTTTAAGCTCTGATACTACCCTTTCTTCTGCTTTAATATAATTTGATCTGTCAATATCAGTAATTGAGCCATCTGTAGTTACTACAATTCCAATGGTTGAATGGTCTGCTATAACCTTCCTAGTACCTATCTCTGCAGCTTCTTCAAAGGGTATATCCTTTTCATGCCAGGGTGTAGATACCATGCGAGGGATATTTTCTTCAATATGACCTAGAGCACCTTTAACTAAATATCCAACACAATCTACCATTCTAACCCTAAATTTCACATTGTCCTTTAATGTTAGCTCAACAGCTTCATTAGGTACAAATTTAGGTTCAGTAGTCATAATTGTCTTACCAGCACCACTTAAGGGTAGTTCATCTTTTGCTCTTTCCTTTTTATATTTATTATCAATATTTGGAATAACTAATAATTCCATAAATCTTTTAATAAAAGTTGACTTACCTGTTCTAACAGGACCTACTACCCCGGCATATATGTCCCCATCTGTTCTTTCAGCAATATCTCTGTATATGTCAAACTTCTCCACCGGCTTCCCTCCTTTATATTTACTGAAATAAAAACATTGTCTAACATTATATATATATATGTACGAGACCCTATAATATGATAGTTTGATAGAATTAATATATCTAAAATGTTAAATATTACTATAAGATATATGTTTACATATATCTTATTCCTATGTTATAATTTTCAGAACAAAAACTTTTATATATTTAATATGAGGGTATAAGTAAATTAATAAAACGTCTTATATAAGTGCTTGTATAAAGGGGGTAAAAACATGTTTACAAATGATATTATAGACAAGAAAATAGAAGCCCTGCTAAACTTCGTAGGTCAGACAATTGATGAAGAGGAATCTGATGATATATTATTTTATAGCGAATTAAGGAAGTTTGCAGAAGAAAATGGTGGACTTCTATATAATATATATGATGAATCATATTTGATTCTAAATTTTATTGGAGAAGATGAATTCCACATAATAGAAATTATAAAAGAATAGAGAAGATATTAAAATAGGGTTTTTAGACCCTATTTTAATATCTTCTCTATTATGTCCTCCATTTCATGTTTTTTATCTCTTAACATTAAATTTATCACAGAACTTTTTACATCCTTGTTATTATATATAACATCATATATTTCTTCAGTAATAGGCATATCTATATCATGTTTTTTTGCTAGTTCATAGGCAGATTTAGTAGTTTTTATACCTTCTACAACCATTCCAACAGTTTCTATAACATCATCAATTTCCATACCCTTGCCTATTAATATACCGGCCTTTCTGTTTCTTGAATGCATACTAGTGCAGGTAACTATTAAATCACCTATACCTGCCAAGCCTGCAAAAGTAATTATATTACCTCCCAACTTTTCTCCTAACCTTGCTATTTCTACTATACCTCTAGTCATAAGGGCAGCTTTAGTATTGTCACCATAACCTAACCCATCTGAAATTCCAGCACCCAGAGCAATAACATTTTTCAAAGCACCGCCTAGCTCTACACCAATCACATCTGTATTAGTATATACTCTAAAAGTTGGGGACATAAATACATCCTGGACATACTCTGCCACCTTTTTTTCCACTGAAGCAGAAACTACAGTTGTAGGCATATTCATAGCTACTTCCTCAGCATGGGATGGTCCAGATAGTACTGCATAAGGATTTTCTGGCAAGATCTCTTTAACTATTTGAGAAACTCTATATAAAGTATCGTTCTCAATTCCCTTTGCCACATTTACGAGTACCTGCTTTTTATTAAAGTGTTTTCTATTCTCTTCTAATACTTTTCTAATACCATGACTAGGTACAGCTAATACTAAAAGGTCTTTGCCATAAATTACTTCTTCAATATCATCTGATATATTAATTTCTTTGGGTATTTTAATGTTAGGGAGGTATTTCTTATTTTCTCTTGTTTCTCTAATCAAATCTACCTGCTTTTTGTCCCTCATCCATATATGAACTTCATGGTCATTATTATTTAGAAGAATAGCCAATGCACTGCCCCAGCTACCTCCACCAACAACACCAATCCTTACCATATTAATCGTCCCCCTTTTTTACTTTGTCACCAACACGATATTCCTTACCTTCCAACAATCTTTTTATGTTAGATCTATGTCTAAATACGGCTAATATGGACAATAATAATATTACTATAAAAAATTTCATATCAAAAGGTCTTTTCATAATCAGTACAGCAATAGGAGCAGCTAAGGCTGATGAAATAGAAGATAAGGATATATATTTAGTAGTAATTGCTACAATTATAAATACAATTAAGGTTATAACTGCAGAGGGCCAATGGATAGATAACCAAATACCAAAGGAGGTAGCTATTCCTTTACCTCCCTTAAAATTGAAAAAAATGGGCCAATTATGTCCTATAACAGCAAAAAGGCCTGCAATTAATTTGCCATCATAACCTAATATCATGTTACCAATATAAACTGCAAGTACACCTTTCAAAACATCTAATAAGAAAGCCATGGCACCAATTTTTTTGCCAAAAACTCTAACAGCATTAGTTGCTCCAGCATTTCCGCTGCCATATGCTCTTATATCCTTATTTTTTAACACTTTTCCTAGTACATATGCTGAGGAAAAGCTTCCTATTGTATAGGCTAGTATAGCTACTATTATATATTTCAAAGCTAATTCCCCCTCTCCTTAAATTCAAGGATTATTGGTACCCCCTCAAATCCAAAATATTGCCTTATTTGATTTTCCAAATATCTTTCATAGGAAAAATGCATTAGTTCCCTTTTATTTATAAATATAAGAAATCTTGGAGGCTTAACTCCCACCTGTGTGCCATAAAATATTTTTAGTCTTACACCTTTATCTGAAGGTGGTTGATTCATAAGTACAGCCTCGTTTATGATTTGGTTTAATACACCAGTGGATATTCTCATATTATTGTTATTGCTTACAACTTCAATAAGATTAAGCAGTTTATCTAAATTTCTTCCAGTTTTGGCTGAAATAAAAACAATTGGTGCATAAGAAACAAAAGCTAATTTCTCTCTTATTTCTTCCTCAAAACGCCTATAGGTATTTTGACCCTTTTCTACAATATCCCATTTATTTACGGCAATAATCATACCTTTTCCATTATTGTGGGCATACCCTGCAATTTTTGTGTCTTGTTCCGTAACTCCAACAGTTCCATCTATTATTAAAATACACATATCAGACCTGTCAACAGCATTTAAAGTGCGAACTACACTGTATCTTTCCACATTTTCATCTATGCTTCTCTTTCTTCTTAAACCTGCTGTATCTATGAACACATACTTATTATCCCCATAATTAAAATAGGTATCAATTGCATCTCTTGTAGTGCCAGGAATATCTGTTACTATAACCCTTTCTTCTCCAATTATTTTATTAACTAATGAAGATTTTCCCACATTTGGTTTGCCAATTATGGCTATCTTTATCAAGTCTTCATCTTCTTCAGTATCCTTATCTTCTGGAAAATGCTTTATAACTTCATCCAATAAATCACCAACACCCATTCCCTGTTCTGCTGATATAGCTATAGGAGTTCCAAGACCTAGTTCGTAAAATTCAAATAAATTTTCACGACTCCTTTTAGAATCCATCTTGTTGCAAACTAGTATAACTTCTTTGTGTGACTTTCTTAAAATATTTGCAATATCCCTATCAGTTGCAGTTACACCTTCCATACCATCTACTACAAATAGAATTACATCTGCTGTTTCAATGGCAATTTCAGCTTGACGTTTTATATTTCTGGGGATTATTTCTTCACTCTCTGGTTCAAGACCTCCAGTATCTATTATAGTAAAATATTTATTTAACCACTCGGCTTCTGAATATATCCTATCTCTTGTAACCCCTGGTGTATCCTCAGTAATGGCAATCCTTCTGCCTATTATTCTATTAAAAAGAGTAGACTTGCCTACATTAGGTCTTCCTATGATACAAACAACTGGCCTATCCATTCCTACTCACCTCTTTTAAATATTTTAATAAATTCCTTCCCTGAAACCTCCACTGGAATAATGTTTGTATTTAATTCATTTTCAATATCAGTAACAGCAAAATCATCTAAAAAAACTTCTGTATCCTTTCTTAACATATTTTTAGGGATTATTATTCCATCTATAACAATATCTTTATATTTAGTCAAAGCATGTAGTAAATCCTGACCAGTAATAAGTCCTGATACAGTAATTAGCTTACCAAAAAACCTGTTTTCTATAGGTACTATTTCAAGGTTTAAATTATTAAACTTACTTAATATTTTATCTTTTATACCCAACATAAAATCATAAGCAAGGGTACCTGTTGCTATAATATAGCTTTTGTTTAAATCTTTGTTATTGTTAATGTTTTTAAGCTCTTTATCCACTTCATGTTCAAAATTCCTTATTAATCCTACACCATTTTCAATTTGTGGAAATCCTTCGTATTCATGATAATGTGGTATAGGATAATCTGCCATAACATAAAATTCATCAGAGGCAAAAACAAATCTTGTGCCAATTTTTTTTAACAGTTCATTCTGCTTCCTTATAATCTGATTTAAAACTATTGCTGCTGATTCCTTATTAAAAGGTTCTATCTTTGGCAAATTCTCCCTGTATTTTGTAAGGCCTACAGGCACAACAGCAACACTGCATATACTTGGATATAAACTGGATAAATCATTTAAAGTTCTTTCAAGCTCCAATCCATCATTAACATCTTTAACTAATACAATTTGACAATTTACTTTTAAACCTGCTTCTTTAAACTTTTTTAAAATTGTCATTATTTTCCCTGCATTTTTATTTCTGAGCATCTTTATTCTTAGCTCTGGATTAGTGGTGTGTACTGATACATTTATTGGACTTATTCTATATTTAATAATCCTGTCTATTTCTTCGTCACTCATATTGGTCAAAGTTATAAAATTTCCTTGTAAAAAAGATAATCTAGAGTCGTCATCCTTAAAGTAAAGGGTTTCTCTCATACCCTTAGGTAGTTGGTCTATAAAACAAAACATGCATTTATTTCTACAGGATTTTGCCTTATCTATTAGGGGATTAGTAAACTCAATGCCTAAATCTTCATCAAATTCTTTTTCTATTTCAAATAGCCAAACTTCTCCACTTTTTTTCTCAATTTCTACCTCTATATATTCATCTGAAATTAGATATTTATAATCTATTATATCTTTAACTTTATTGCCATTTATTGATAGCAATACATCTCCAGCTTCAATATTTAACTCTTCAGCTATACTACCCTCTTTTATTCTTTCTATAACATTTCTTGTATCTTTAATCTTTCTTAATTCCATAACAACACATCCATATATTTATTTTATACGTAATAATTATTATATCAAACGTAATAATTATTATATCAAAATTAACATTTAATACATAGCTTATTTTAAAATAAAATAAACCTACAGGTATATCCTGTAGGCTATTTATTCTTATATAATGGAAATCTATTGCAAAGGTCCAATACCCTGTTTCTTATTTCTGCCCTATCCTTAGTCTCATCTAAGGCTAAATCAATTAACTCAGCTATTTCTTCCATCTCAGCTTCCTTCATTCCCCTTGTTGTTA
The DNA here is from genome assembly GCA_012735405.1 of Tissierellia bacterium. Taxonomy (GTDB): domain Bacteria; phylum Bacillota; class Clostridia; order Tissierellales; family Tepidimicrobiaceae; genus JAAYFE01. Next base: position 18,087 of record JAAYHM010000058.1, read on the forward strand.
CTGCTGGTGTCCCTATCCTTATGCCACTGGTTACTGCTGGCTTTTCAGGGTCAAATGGAATAGTATTTTTGTTTGTTGTAA
>JAAYHM010000059.1 GCA_012735405.1 Tissierellia bacterium
ATACAATTGATATAATTAGAAATCTATATCCTATTAGGACTTGCAAAATAAATTTTGATAAAAATCCTAAGAAAACCAGGCCTTGCCTTAACTACTATATAGGTAGGTGTGTAGGTCCTTGTTTAGGGAATGTAGACCATGATAAGTATATGGAAATGATAGATGAAATAATAATGTTTTTGAGCGGAAAAGAGGACAAATTAATTGAAATAATAGAAGAAAAGATGAAAAAGGCATCAGAGGCTTTAGATTTTGAAAGTGCTGCAAAATACAGGGACCAGATAAAATCATTAAATATTATATTGGAAAAGCAAAAAGTGGTAAGTACTAATGCTTTAATAGACCAGGATGTTATAGGAATGGCTAAAGGTATAGATGATGTATGTATCCAGGTGTTTTTTATAAGAAGTGGAAAAGTTGTAGGCAGGGAGCATTTTATAATAGAAGATACCTTTAATGAAAAAAGATCTGATATATTAAGCTCTTTTATAAAGCAATTTTATTTAGGTACTGCCTATGTGCCAAAGGAAATATTTATTGAGGAAGAAATTGAGGATATGGAAGCTATTTCTAAGTGGTTATCTGAAAAAAGGGGAAATAAGGTAACCCTTAGAGTTCCCAAACGGGGTGAAAAATCTGAATTAATGGAAATGGTCCGTAAAAATGCAATGGATATGCTCAAGCAGGATGGGGATAGGATATTGAAAGAGAATAGGAGAAAAGAAGAAGCATTAGAGAAATTAAGGGATATTTTAAATTTAGAAAAAACTCCTTACAGGATAGAAGCCTTTGATATATCCAATATAGCTGGCGTAAATTCTGTAGGTTCCATGGTGGTATTTGAATACGGAAGACCTAAAAAAAGTGACTATAGAAGGTTTAAAATAAAAACTGTTACTGCACCTGATGATTATAAGAGTATGGAAGAAATTTTAAGAAGGAGGTTTACAAGGGGCATTAGGGAAAGAGAATTAACTGATGAAAACAAGCTGAATATGAAGGGCTTTTCAATATTCCCTGATTTAGTAATGATAGATGGAGGAAAGGGCCAGGTAAATGTAGCCTTACAAGTGCTGGAAGAACTAGATTTAGACATACCCGTTTGTGGTCTTGTAAAAGATGAATTTCACAAAACTAGGGGAATTATTTTTAATAATAAAGAAATAAACCTTGAAGTAGATAGTGAAGTATATAGGCTTATATATGGTATACAAGAGGAGGCCCACAGATTTGCCATATCCTATCATAGAAGCTTAAGAAGTAAAGATATGTTTAAATCTGAGCTAGATTATGTTAAGGGAATAGGAGAAAAGAGAAAAATAGCTTTACTAAAGCATTTCAAATCAATAGAAAATATAAAAAAGGCTACTGTTGAAGAATTAGCAGAAGTTGAAAGTATGAATAAAAAAGTGGCTCAGGAACTCTACAACCATTTTAGAAAAGATAGGGGAGATTAAAATGAAATATGTAACTTTGGATAAATTAATTGATGATTTGGAATTTGAAATAATATATGAAGCTGAAGGGATAGAAAATGTAAAGCTTTCAGCCAGTGAAGTTAACAGGCCTGGACTTCCCATAACAGGTTACTTGGAAGGATATGCCTATGACAGGATCCAGATAATTGGGAAAATTGAATGGTCCTATTGTAATAGTCTGGATCCTAAAGTAAGGTATACCAGATTTGAGAATATGCTATCTTATCCTATTCCTGCCATGATATTTAGTAGAAACTTAGAGGTATTTCCAGAAGTTATTGAACTGGCCAAAAAATATAACAGGACCATATTAAGGACTGATATAACTACCAGCAAATTGGTCAATAAGTTAATTAATTATTTAGACTTTGTTCTAGCTCCAAGCATGTTGGTGCATGGAGTGTTGGTAGAGGTATATGGTTTAGGAATATTAATTATTGGTGAAAGTGGTGTTGGAAAAAGTGAAACTGCCCTTGAACTTATAAAAAGAGGCCATAGATTAGTTGCGGATGATGTAGTGGAAATTAGAAAGATAGAAGGTGAGTTACGGGGTCAGTCCCCTCAATTAGTAAGGTATTTCATGGAAATAAGGGGCATTGGAATATTGGATATAGAAAGGCTCTATGGAGTTGGAGCCATAAAAAGGGAAGAATTTATAGACCTGGTTATTGAATTGGAATTTTGGGAAGAAGGAAAGGAATATGATAGACTTGGCCTGGATGAAGTATATACAGAATTATTAGGTAAAAAGGTACCTAAACTTACAATACCTGTTAGACCAGGAAGAAATACAGCCATGATAGTAGAAGTTGCTGCTAGAAATTTAAGACAGAAGATGCTTGGCTACAATGCAGCAGAAGAATTAAGTAGGAGAATTAGAGAATACAATAAAAATAAAAGAAGATAAGCTAGCACATATGGGAGGTTGTATTACTATGCAGATGGGTGCTAAAATTAGGGAAATACGTCAAAAAGAGAAGTTAACCCTTAATGATTTAGCTGAGGAAACAGGATTAACTCCAAGTTATATATCCCAGGTTGAAAGAGGATTAATAGAGCCTTCTATATCCTCATTAAGAAGAATATCAGCAGCCTTAGGGGTGCCATTGTATGTTTTTTTAACAGAGGAAAAAGAACAGCATGTTTTAATTAGGGCAAATGAAAGAGGAAAATTAGAGCTTCCCCATAGTAACATAATTTATGAATTTGTTACTCCAGTGGGGGCTGATAAAAAAGTAAAATCCAAGATGGAAATTATATACATGAGATTGAAGGGAAAAAGCTGGAGTAGCGATAAATCTTTTGTACACCCTGCTGATGAATGCATTTTTTTAATTGAAGG
>JAAYHM010000060.1 GCA_012735405.1 Tissierellia bacterium
ACATCTACAGTAATAAGGGGGCAGATTCAAAATATAGGGCAGCTAGTTTCAGATACTATAAAGGGAGAAAGGTTTAGGCCGCAAAGTATTGGATTAAGTCTACTGGCAGATGGCAAAGAAGTTCAATTTTTAGGATCTGGATTAACTTCAGATATGAAGGGCACATATTTTGAAACTAGGCATGATGCCCTGCCTAAGGATACTAATAGAATAGATATAAAGCTTACATCCCTTACAGGCTATGTAGATATAGATGAGGCATTTATGATTAAAAAAGGAAAGGACAATGAAAATATAAGTATTTTAGATAGGGAAATTACAATTAATAATGTATATGAAGCTGGAGGAAATACCTATGTGGAGCTTAGCTATGACCCAGACTTATTTTTAGGACCAATAAGGCTTAGAATAGATGGAATAGAAGTAGGACCTAAGGGTGTAATATCCAGTAAATATATAGAGGAAGGTAAAAACATTAAGTATACTGAAACTATTGAGTTTGAAGGCACAGGTGATATTTTACAACTTAAAATTAACAGGGTTAGGTTGGATATAGTCTATGATGATATTATATACAGCTATGAAGAAAAATAATAAAAGGGTGAAGAGTCCAAGAAAAATATGGTATAGTATAAGGTAAAGGATATAGTAGAGGGGATGGATGATGAGAAACTATTTGAAGTCTGATTTTATACTTGAAGAGAGAATAAATATAGGAGAAATACCTGCCATACTGTTTAGACCTAGGGATAAACAAGAAAATATTCCTACCATTATCTTTTATCATGGCTGGAGTTCCAGCAAGGAATCCCAAAGGATTAGGGGATTTATACTGGCCAGTGTAGGTTTTCAGGTTATACTTCCCGATGCCATCTACCATGGGGAAAGGGAGCCCCTTAAGGAGTACAGCTTTGAAGAGGCTAGGAGGCTTTTTTGGAAGGTTATACTAAATAATATGGAGGAGGCTCCAAGGATAATAGAGGAAGCAGTAAATAAATATAGTGCTGATCCAGAAAGAATTGGACTAATAGGCCACTCCATGGGAGGGTTTACTGCAGCAGGCATATTTACCCACAATCCTCATGTAAAGACTTTGGTGGTTTTAAATGGTTCCTGTAATTGGGAAGATTTTAATGGAGACTTTAAAGATACTGTTGAAATGGATGAAGAACTTGAGGAAATTGGAAATAAGGTTAGGACTTTAGACCCAATGAAAAATATAGATAGATTAAAGGATAGGCCAATTCTTTTACTGCATGGTGAAAAGGACAGTTCAGTACCTATCAGGGGACAAAAAATTTTTTATGAAAAAATAAAATATTCGTATGAATACAAGGACAGGATAAAATTCATTGAATATCCAAACTTAAACCACTATGTGACTACCAACATGATGGAAGAGACCATAGAATGGTTTTATAAATACCTATAAAATTATAGGGAGAGGGTTTTGCATCAAAATATAAATGCAAAAACTTTCCCTATTTATATTTTTGAAAAATAAGAAATGACAAAAAACACAGAAAATTTAATTATTATTAAGATTTCTTGACATCCTTGTTAATATTTGCTATTTTATAGGAAATATAATTCCAAGGTCATATTTGGTTATACTAAAGTGGAAGGATATTATATTAAATAAATCATTAGGAGGGTTTATTGTGGAATTTGTAGGTGAAGGTTTAACCTTTGATGATGTTTTGTTGCAACCAGGTCCATCAGATGTATTGCCAAGGGAAACTAAGCTAACCACTTACTTGACTAGAAAGATTAAATTAAATATCCCCCTTGTTAGTGCTGGAATGGATACGGTGACAGAGGCAAAGATGGCAATAGCCATGGCTAGAGAAGGCGGAATAGGAATAATTCACAAGAATATGTCCATAGAAAGGCAGGCTTCAGAGGTAGATAGGGTAAAAAGGTCAGAACACGGAGTTATCACGGACCCATTTTCCCTTACAAGATATCATGATGTTTCTGATGCACTGGAGTTAATGGAAAGGTACCATATATCCGGAGTGCCTATAATAGAAGAAGACAGAACACTAGTTGGAATAATTACCAACAGGGATATCAGATTTGAAACTGATACCTCAAAGAAAATTGACGAAGTAATGACTAAGGAAAATCTTGTAACAGCAAAAAAAGACATTACCATGGATGAAGCCTTGGAAATAATGAAAAAGCATAAAATTGAAAAGCTTCCTCTGGTAGATGATGATTTTAAGCTGGTCGGATTAATAACTATTAAGGATATTGAAAAGCTGATAGAATATCCTAACTCTGCAAGGGACGAGTCTGGAAGATTGTTAGTAGGTGCAGCTGTAGGAGTTACAGAAGACGTATTGGAAAGGGTTGATGCCCTAATAAAGGCAAAGGTAGACGTTATAGCAGTAGATACTGCCCATGGCCATTCAAAGGGAGTAATAGAAACAGTAAAGAAAATAAGAAGAGAATTCCCAGACATTCAATTAATTGCAGGAAATGTGGCAACCTATGAAGGAACGGTAGAATTAATTAAGGCAGGTGCCGATGCAGTAAAGGTTGGTATAGGACCAGGTTCTATTTGTACAACTAGAGTTGTAACAGGAGTAGGAGTGCCACAAATTACAGCTATTATAAACTGTGCCAAGGCTGCAAGGGAATATGATGTTCCAATAATTGCTGATGGTGGAATAAAATATTCCGGTGATATTACTAAGGCATTGGCTGCTGGAGCCCACACTGTTATGATAGGTTCCCTATTTGCTGGAACAAGCGAAAGCCCTGGTGAAGAGGAACTATATGAAGGAAGAAGATTTAAGGTATATAGAGGTATGGGATCCTTAGGAGCCATGAAGGAAGGAAGCAGTGACAGATACTTCCAGGAAAACACTAAGAAGTTAGTACCGGAAGGTGTTGAAGGAAGGGTTCCATATAGAGGACCTTTAGGAGATGTTGTATATCAACTAATTGGTGGCTTAAGAGCTGGTATGGGATATGTAGGAGCTAGAACTATAGAGGAACTACATGAAAAGGCTAAATTCTTGAAGATAACTACCGCTTCCTTGATTGAAGGCCATCCACATGATGTTCAAATAACCAAGGAAGCACCAAACTATAGTAGAAAGTAGTGAGATATAGATGGCTTGGGATGCTAAGGAATTTATAGATAAATCCTTAAAGGAAATAAAGGAACAAATAGGAGAAGGCAGGGCCCTATGTGCCATGTCTGGTGGTGTGGATTCAGCAGTGGCAGCAGTACTGGTTCACAAGGCAATAGGCAATAGGCTAACCTGTATATTTGTAGATCATGGGCTACTAAGAAAGGGAGAACGTGAAAGTGTAGAAAGGATTTTTAGGGACCAATTTAATATGGAGCTAATAGTTGTAGATGCAGCCCAAAGATTTTTAAGCAAGCTAAAGGGTGTTTCTGATCCGGAACAGAAGAGAAAAATAATAGGGGAAGAATTCATAAGAGTATTTGAAGAGGAGCAAAAAAAGCTGGAAGGTATAGAATACCTGATTCAAGGCACTATTTATCCAGATGTTGTAGAAAGCGGCAAGGAAGGAGAAAAGCTTGTTAAGAGCCATCACAATGTAGGAGGCCTGCCTGAGGATGTAAATTTTAAAATAGTGGAACCTTTAAGAAGTCTTTATAAAAACCAGGTAAGAGAAGTTGGAAGGCTTTTAGGATTGCCAGAGGAGGTAGTTGAGAGGCAGCCCTTCCCTGGACCTGGCCTTGGTGTAAGGGTTTTAGGAGAGATAACTGAAGAAAAGCTTAATATCTTAAAGGAAGCAGATGCAATTTACAGGGAAGAGATTAAAAAGGCGGGCTTAGATAAGGAAATATGGCAGTACTTTGCAGCCTTACCTGATTTTAAGGCTGTAGGAAAAGTAGATGGAGAAAGGGCCTATGCCTATGCAATCATATTAAGGGCTGTAAATACTACAGATGCCATGGAAGCCAGCTGGTCTAAAATACCACTGGATGTATTAGAGAGAATATCCAATAGAATAACATCAGAAGTTCCTGGTGTAGTTCGTGTTCTATATGATATAACTAACAAGCCGCCTGGAACAATTGAATTTGAATAGACATTGAAGATTAGGACCTTATAATGGCTAAAAAGCTGTTATAAGGTATTTTGTTTATTTTAAAAATAATATCAACACTTTTTCTTTCTCATTCGTTTAATAGGTGAAGGCTTTTTAAGGAGGGGGTAACTTGATAGATAAACTGTATATGGATTATTACAATCAGCTCTTATGGTACTGTATAAAGCTTTCTGGCAATAATACCTCTTTTGCAGAGGATATAGTGCAGGAGACCTTTATTAAGGCCTTGGAGAATGCACATATTCTATGTGAGTTAAGTGAGGGTCAATGCCGGTCCTGGCTTTACAAGACAGCAAAGAATATTTTTATTGATAAGATAAGGCGAATAGCAAATGAACCTAAACCTGAAGCTCCTTTAAGCCATGTAGATGATTTAAGTCTGGTTATGGTAAAACAATTGTGCAATCACCTGCCAGCCGAAGAAAGGGCACTGTTTTGGTTGAGATATATTGAAGGATATAATTCAAGAGAACTAGGTAAGATGTTTGATTTGCCCCCTTCAACAGTAAGGTCAAAGCTGTCATCGGCAAGAAAGAAAATGCTTAAAATATATTTTGAAGAGAAAGGAAAGGGTGATTAATATTATGGAAAAGAAAAAATTAGTGGTAAATGCTGCAATATGTGATGCAAGAAATGTTTCAGAGTCTGTTTTGGACTCCTATGAAGGTATACAGATAAATGCAGCAAGTGTATTGGTATCTCAGGAATCAAAGGAACTTATATCAAAATATAATGTAACCATGAATACAGCAGGGGTAGTGGAAGCTCCCAAAGATGCAGAAGTCATGGTTCAAAATGGGAAATATGAGATTTCAGATAATACTCTCCTGTCCAAGCCCGTTATTCTAGTAGTAAATGGCAGCCTGGATATTAAGACTGGTTCTCAGGAGATATTGGATAAGTTTGTTACAATTATAGTAAATGGTACAGTATCCTATCCATCAGATATTAAGGATAAATTGCCAATAATTAGGGTAAACGGAACAACTGAGTCTTATCCTTCTGATGCAATAAAGCTAAAGAGTAAGTTTGTCATGGATAAAATATTTATTATGAGGGCAAAGAATGCTAAGTATTATGTAAGAGACAAGGTGGTTATTGCAGATGAAAATCTAGATGTATCTTCCATTGTTGATGCAGGTGTATCCTTTATTACTAAAAAGGCAATTATAGCGGAAAATTTATTAGAGCATGCCCTGCCCCTTTTTGGTGAAGAAGTAGAAATTGAAGTAATACCTGCCGGATATAATTATATTGGTAGTGAGCTATTAAATGATACCTTAATAAGAAAGTATGGAGATAGTTTATATGTGGATGGAGATTTAAGGATTAACCTTGAAAGTGAAAGTGCACTGAATAAACTATCAAAGCTTAAGGTAAAAGGGACTGTATTTATTGTCAATAAACTAATGGATAAGTTTAATCAAATAGATGCAGAATATGAAAATATAAAAACCATCAAAGGTTTTATCATTGACGATAAAGCCACCGTAACTATAGATAAGCGTAAGATAAACAAGCATGAAGAGGGAATTACAGTTTTAGATTGTGGAATGGTATATATAAAAGATGATATAAGTCCTGATGAAATAGAAGAGAAGTTACAGTTCATGGACTGCGGATGTATTTTCTGCCATG
>JAAYHM010000061.1 GCA_012735405.1 Tissierellia bacterium
ACAGGATAAGTCTATTTAATAGTGTTAGCATTTTTGGCCAATACTATTAATTTGATGTCCCAAAGGAGATATTAACACATTTTGCCTAGTTTGAACAAGATATAAAAGCTGTTATTAATTTTTTTAATCATGATTATGTTTGTTATTAATATTTTTTATAGGAGGATAAAAAAACAAGACAGAGAACCATCCCTGTCTTGTATTAACCTACATTTTTCAGTTTTTCAGCCTGATCTGTTGTTATGAGAGCATCAATCATTTCATCAATATCTCCATCTAAAAATTCTTCCAGCTTATACATGGTCTTATTGATCCTGTGGTCTGTAATTCTTCCTTGTGGGAAATTGTAGGTTCTAATCCTTTCAGACCTGTCTCCAGAACCTACCTGGCTTCTTCTTGCCTCTGCTATTTCATCCTGTTGCTCTCTTAACATCTTGTCATATAATCTAGTTCTTAATATCTTCATAGCCTTTTCCTTATTCTTGTGCTGAGACTTTTCATCCTGGCATGATACTACTATTCCTGTTGGAAGGTGGGTAATCCTTACAGCAGAGTCTGTTGTATTAACACTTTGGCCACCGTTTCCAGAAGAACGGAATACGTCTATTCTAATATCATTTGGATTTATCTCTATGTCTATATCTTCAGCTTCAGGAAGTACTGCTACAGTTGCAGTGGATGTGTGAATTCTACCACTGGATTCTGTTTCTGGAACCCTTTGTACCCTATGGACTCCAGATTCATATTTTAATCTGCTGTAGGCTCCTTTACCCTTAATCATAAATATGGCTTCCTTAAATCCGCCTACTCCCTGCTCACTAGTAGACATTATTTCAACTTTCCAGCCCTGTCTTTCTGCATATCTTGAGTACATTCTAAACAAGTCTCCTGCAAAGAGTCCTGCTTCGTCTCCACCTGCTCCTGCTCTAATTTCAACAATTACGTTCTTCTCATCATTTGGATCCTTGGGAAGAAGTAGTATCTTAAGTTCATTTTCAAGCTCTTCAACCCTCTTTTCATTTTCAGCTATATCTTCCTTTAACAATTCCCTCATTTCATCATCAAGCTTTTCCTTCAACAGTTCCTTGTCTTCTTCCAATGTGTTCTTCACCTTTGTATATTCTCTATACTTGAGAACAATAGGCTCTATTTCTGCATGTTCCTTTGCCAACCTCTGCCATTCTTCAGTATTACTTATTATTTCTGGATCTATGATCTTTTTACTTAGTTCTTCATATTTATTCTCTATAAAGGACAATTTATCAAACATACTCTTCCTCCTTTCCATATATTATAACACAAATAGCCGTTAAGAATCTATATTAACCTTCCTCTATTTTCTTCTTACTATTATTATAGATAATTGCAAACAAACCGCCTATTATAATTAAATATACAGGGCTTATATCTGTAAAGACTATAATCAGTACAGTAGCTATCCCCACCAGTATCTTGATAGTGTTTAAGTTGGATCTTTTTGCCATCTTATATACTGCCGATGCAATTAAAGCTACAACTGCTGGTCTTATACCCATAAACATTTTAGCAATAACAGGATGATTCCTGTATTGGAAAAATACGGTTGCAATTAACAATATTATTAAAAAGGATGGCAATACAGTGCCAAGCATGCAGGTTAAGGCACCTTTTAGCCCGTTAAGCTTATAGCCTACAAAAATACTGACATTTACTGCCACTGGCCCTGGGGAACCCTGGCTGACTGCAACAACGTCCAAAAAGTCTTCTTCCTTAATCCAACCTTTTTTGTCCACTATTTCCTCCTGTATAATTGGTATCATGGCATACCCGCCACCAATGGTGAAGGCTCCTATCTTGAAAAAAGTTTTAAACATATCCAATAACATATTTTCACCTGCCTAATAAACAATTATGCCAACTAAGCCTGCAAGTATAATTGCTGGGATAGCCTTTAATTTCTTGAAAGTTACAAGATAAAATAAAACTATACTTATAATTACAGATTTAATATCAACATAGGCATCCATGGCCACAGACACGGCTGCTGCAGCAATAAGGCCCAGTACTATTGGTCTTATACCCCTAAAGAAATAATCTGCATAGGGTGAATCCTTAAACTTATTTACAAAGTGGAATATAAGGCTCATAACTATAAAGGAAGGAAGCACAACTGCAATGGTAGCAACGGCTGAACCAATAAATCCACTTACCCTGTATCCCAAAAATGTAGCCATGTTTATGGCTATGGGGCCAGGTGTCATTTCAGAAATTGCCAGTATATCTATAAATTCAGCATTGGTAAGCCAATTATGATGATCTATTACAGTTTCCTTCATCAGGGGCAGCATGGCATAACCTCCGCCAAAGCTAAAGGCCCCTATTTTGAAAAAGGATACAAACAGTTTTATTAAATTACCCATTACTTCATCTCCTTATCCCTTAAATCCTAAAACCACCCTGTCCAATCCCTGTAAATCCTTTAATATTTTAATATTTTTAAAAGCTTCCTCTTCCATTATACCAGCTACTTTAGCACCCTGGTCATGGCCTATTTCTAAAATGAGAAGGCCATTGGAGTACAAATATGACCTGCTTTCTGGTATTATCCTTCTGTAAAAGTCCAGCCCATCCTCCCCTCCGTCAAGGGCAAGTACTGGCTCATATTTGACTTCCTCCTGCAAGGCTTTTATGTCCTCCTTTGGAATATATGGGGGATTTGAAGCTATTATATGGAATCTTTTATCCTTATCTATATTTTCAAACAGATTGCTTTTAAATATATTTATATTTTTTAGATTAAATCTTTCCTTGTTGATATTTGCAATATCTAAAGCTCTCTGGCTTATATCCACTCCATAGACCCTTGAATTTTTCCTATAATATGCAATACTTATTCCAATGGCTCCACTTCCAATGCCTATATCCAATACATGGACTTCCTCATCTCCATAGTTTTCTTCTATATAGTCAAGTACATATTCTACCAGTATTTCCGTATCAGGACGGGGAATTAAAACCCCCTCTTCTACATAGAAGTCCAGGCCCATAAATTCCTTTTCCTTTATTATATACTGGATAGGGTAGCCTTCTTTTCTCTTCTTTATCATTTGAAGGTATTTATCCACAATAAAGTCAGGTACTTCTTCATTCCCATGGGTATAAATATATACCTTATCCACCTTAAGCAATTTCCCTAATAAAAGGGTAGCTTCCAATACAGGATTCCCGTATTGTCTACCCTTTATTTCTTCAGCGCCTATTTTTAGAAGCTTATTTATTTCCACGCATCTTCCTCCTTGTTACCTGTAAGGACAGCTTCCAAGGCCTTTATGGCAACCTCTATCTGGCTATCATCTGGTTCCTTAACAGTGGCAATTTTCTGGATAAAGAGGCCAGGATAGGAAATGATATATGCAAGCGGGGAAGAACTTTTCCCTATTATCCTATTTATTTCATAGGATATCCCAGCTATTACAGGCAGCATTACAAGCCTGATAAGCAGCCTTTTTACAGGGTCTGGCCAGCCAAAGAATGATAGTACCAGTATGCTTACAATCATAACCATAAAAAGAAAGCTGGTACCACACCTTGGATGGAGTATGGGATATTTCTTTACATTTTCTACAGTTAACTCATCACCATATTCATAGCAGTGAATGGTCTTGTGCTCTGCCCCATGATATTCAAACACCCTGCCTACCTCATCCACCTTAGAGGCAAATACTACATATATTAGAAATATGGCTATACGTATTAAGCCTTCTACTAAGTTAAGGATTATAGGTTCATGGATTATATTTTTAAATAGGCTTGTAATTAAGGTTGGCAAAAACATGAATAAGCCTATGCTTAATAAAAGGGAAATGATGAGGGTTACTGCTATTTCAACATCCTGCCTTTTATCTTTGAATATTTTGTCCAAGCCACTGTCTATTTTATTATTAATCTTTTCATATTTTTCCTTAGCCCTATCCTTATAAATTTTTTCTAGTAATTTATAGAATAAACCAGGCTTATCTTCTTTATCTTCCTCTATATCAAAAAATTCTGCAGAGTACATAAGGGCCTTTAGCCCAAAAGCCAGAGATTCTACAAGGCCTACAACCCCTCTAATCAAGGGAAGCTTAAATACCTTATATCTCATAGCTAAAGTATTTAGCTTTACTTTCTTTAATTCAATTTCATTATCCTTTTTCCTGACGGCTATGGCCACATCCCTGGGACCACGCATAAGAATTCCCTCGATTAATGCTTGACCGCCAATGGTTGTTATATGCTTAGGGGGCTTATCTATATTTTTTATTTTCACTAAGTCACACCTCTTTTCAATTGACAATTGTACTTGCCAATTGGACTAGTTTTCTTATAAAAATTAAAGGTTAGTTGCTCAGAAGCATCTAACCTATTTTCAATATAAATTAATCAAGGCCATATTTTTTCTTGAATTTTTCAACACGTCCACCACGTTCAGCAGTTTTTTGACGTCCTGTAAAGAATGGATGACATTCTGAACAAATTTCTACTCTTAATTCTTCCTTAGTTGAACCAGTTTTGAATGTATTTCCACAAGCACATTTTACTGTTGCTTCATAGTATTCTGGATGAATGCCTTTCTTCATTGTTTTCACCTCACATTACCATTTTGACTTATCAATTATATCACAGTTGTTTCTCATTTTCAACTAATACCATATTTTATTTTTCATTTTTTGTATAAATTCTCTATTAGTCTTTGTTTGTATTAAATTTTCTATTAGCATTTCTGTAACATCCTGAGTCGGAGCATTTCCCAAAGCCTTTCTTATGCCCCAGATGGTTTCCAGTTCATCTTGATCCAGCAACAAATCTTCCCTTCTGGTTCCGGATTTGTTGATGTCTAAAGCAGGAAATATTCTCTTTTCTGATAATTTCCTATCTAGATGTATCTCCATATTACCTGTACCCTTAAACTCTTCAAATATAACATCATCCATCCTACTTCCAGTTTCAACTAATGCTGTAGCCAATATGGTTAAGCTTCCACCTTCCTCCAGATTTCTGGCTGCACCAAAAAACCTTTTAGGCTTATGGAGAGCACCGGGATCCAATCCACCTGACAAGGTCCTTCCAGAAGGAGGAATGGTTAAGTTGTAGGCTCTGGCAAGACGGGTAATACTGTCTAATAATATTACAACGTCCTTTCCATGCTCTACAAGCCTTTTTGCTCTTTCAAGCACTATTTCTGCAACTTTTGTATGGTGATTTGGAAGCTCATCAAAGGTTGAATATACTACATCACCTTTAACAGACCTTTGCATGTCAGTAACTTCCTCAGGTCTTTCATCAATTAAAAGAACTATAATCTCAATATCAGGGTAATTTTCAGATATGGCATTGGCAACAGCTTTAAGAAGGGTTGTTTTACCTGCCTTGGGAGGAGATACAATCATACCCCTTTGGCCTTTCCCAATAGGCGCTATCAAATCTATTAAACGTGTTGAAAGATTTGTAGGTGTTGTTTCCAAGGTTATCCTCTCTCTTGGATAAATAGGAGTCAGGCTATCAAAGTCTGGTCTTTCAAGGCAAGTTTCTGGGTCTTCCCCATTTACACTTTTTACATATAAAAGGGCATTATATTTTTCCCCAGATTTAGCGGGCCTGGTAATACCACAAACCTTATCCCCAGTTTTAAGCTTGAATTTTCTTATTTGGGAAGGAGATACATATACATCATCATCGCCAGATAGGTAATTATCAGATCTTAGAAATCCATATCCATCCTGATGAATTTCTAAAATTCCTTCTGCTTCATCAATACTTTCCATCTGTTCCAATTCTTCTGTTACCTTGTCTGGTAATTTATCCAACTCAATATCCTCTTTATCTAAACCATTTTCACTTTCTTCGTGAGGAACTTCTTCTTCACTATCCCCTTTTACAGCTTCCACTATTGCTTCGATTAATTCACTTTTCCTGTATTTAGTTACACCCTTGATTCCTAATGTCTTAGCAATAGTCCTTAGGTCGTCCAGTTTTTTATCTTCTAGAATTTCTAAATCCACCACTTCACCTCCATAAAATTAAGCCCCCACCATATTTAAAATTAGTATGAATAAAATTGCAAATAAAATAAATATATGAAAAAATAAAGAAAAGGATATATGGATGAGCATCCTGATATACCCCTACATTATAACATTTTTTTCTAAATAAATCAATTATTTTGCATATTCAGGCTTTTTATCCAATCTATGTATGGCTTCAATAAACCTTACAGTACCAGTTTCAGCCCTCATGACCACTGAATAGGTCTTGGCCATATTGTTGCCATGATAAGTTACTCCCTTTAACAGTTCCCCATCTGTTATTCCTGTTGCAGCAAATATTACCTCATTGCCCTTAACCAGGTCTTCCATAGTTAAAAGCTTATCTACATCTTCAAGCCCCATTTCCTTGCATCTTACACGTTCTTCATCAGTCATTGGATGAAGCCTTCCCTGAAATTCTCCACCTAAGCATTTTAAAGCAGCCGCTGCTAATACTCCTTCAGGTGCCCCTCCTATGCCTAGCAGTAAATCTACTCCAGAATCCTCAAAGCAGGTTGCTATGGCTGCAGCCACATCTCCATCCTGAAACAGCTTTATTCTGGCACCCAATCTTCTTATTTCCCTGATTAAATTCTCATGCCTTGGCCTGTCTAGCATTGTAACTGTGATGTCTGAAATATTCTTGTTTAGGGCCTCAGATAAATTTTTAAGCATCTCTTCTATGGGCATATCTAAGTTAACCTTGCCCTTGGCCTTAGGCCCTACAGCTATTTTATTCATATACATATCTGGAGCATGGAGCATGCATCCCCTTGGGGCCACTGCCACAACAGATATGGCATTAGATAAGCCCTTTGCTACAGCATTGGTACCATCTAAGGGATCCACTGCTATATCCAGCTTTATGGAACCTGGTGTAGCCTTACCTATTTGCTCGCCAATATAAAGCATTGGGGCTTCGTCCATTTCTCCCTCTCCTATTACTACAACCCCGTCTATGGAAAGGGTATCAAACATTTTCCTCATGCCTGTAACAGCCGCATCATCGGCCAAATTTTTGTCCCCTCTTCCTAAGTAGCGGGCACTGTTTAAGGCTGCTGCCTCAGTAACCCTGACCAGGTTTAAGGCTAAATTCCTATCCATACTTTCCCCCCTATCTATAAAAAATTTATTTACGTCCTTTAGTATATCACATTTAGTTGTGCTTGCTCAATAATTCTCTCAATATCTGGTTCTTATCCAATCTATGGTAGGCTTCTATAAATCTTATGGTTCCAGTTTTAGC
>JAAYHM010000062.1 GCA_012735405.1 Tissierellia bacterium
CTGCCTCCTGGTGATGTGGATAATTTCATCCAGCAATTTATTCTTTTCTTTAGCCAGGGAAATCAGTTTCAATATTTTTTCCTCTGTCATACCTACACTCTCCTACCACTATATACCTGCTTTTTCACCTGCTTCATAGCCTCTTTCCATGTGTCCCTTAATTCTGTCATTATTTCCAAGGCCTCATCAATAGGTTTTGTATCCTTCCTTATATTTGCATCTATGAGTCTTTCCCTCATAAAATCATAAAGGCTCATCAAATTATTTGATATTTCATAAGAAGTATCTAAGGTACTTCTAAGCTCCATAATTATATCCTGTGCCCTTAGTAATGCTTCATGGGATTTTTGAATATCATTATTTTCTATATTGTACTTTGCTATATTCATAAATTTAATACATCCATCATAAAGCATTAAGGTTAGCTCCTCTGGCGTAGCTGTGTATACTGTATTCTGTTTATATTGGTTTAAAGCCTTGTATGTCATGGTTTTCATCCTTTCCTAATTAATAATTACTAAACTGTTGCATTAGCCACATACTTTGGGCATTCATTCGGCTAAGGGCAGTTTCCAAGGCTGCAAACTTCTTGTAATAGTAATTTTCCCTATCTATTAAAATATTGTTTAAATCATCAATTCTTCTATTATACTCAGAAATACTCTTATCCAGTAAGCTAATGCTACCATATTCAGTTACAAAATCCAGCAATATAGTGGATTTTACATTTCTATATAAATTTGCATTATCCCCTGTACCAGATTTCTTAATTATATCCTCCATACCTGCTATGAGATTATCATATATTCTAGTTACCAGGCCACCCTCATAGTCTTCAGTCTTTTCCTTAAAGAGCAATTCCATAACCCCTTCTACATCATTGGCAATGGCCTGCCTTAACCTTTCTTCATCTTTTATAACAAGCCTTCCACCGGCACTACCAATGGAATACTCTTCAGTAGTAATGCCTATTTCTGTAATAAGCTTAAATACACCATCAAATTTTTTATATAGGCTAGCCCTTACATTTTGCATAGTCCTCTGTAAAATATCATCATTTCTTAGGAGGCCGGATTTTGCCCTTTCTTCCCATAATTCAATTTCCTTCTCATCCATTTCCTCCTTTTGGGCATCTGTAAGTGGCTTGTAGTCATAGTATCTTTTTTCAGTAAGAAGGTCATTAACCTTATCCACCAGCTTATTATACTCATTTATAAATTCTGAAATCTTTTCAAATACTGCATCTACATCTGTGGATACTGTAATGGTAACAGGCTTGTCCTCTTCATTTACACCTAGAAGGTTCAGGGTAACACCACTTATGGTTATGGTATTAGAGGAACTTTCAATATTTTCTGCTCCATTAAAATCTATAATGGCATTTTGACCTGCGTATCTGGCTCCAATAATTAGCCTGCCATCATTTTCCGTGGTATCATTTGGATGCCTGCCTTTTTTTAGATTTTGAGCTGAATCTACATATCCGTGATAACTAACTTTTAGATTTAGTTTTTGAAAAAAGGCCCTGGCAGCTTCATTTATTGGTTCCTCTTTAGACTTTTCAGTTTTTATCTGTAATTGGGCTTCCTCTCCCGTTCCCCTTGTTTGCAGAAAAAATCTATCGATACTGGCATCATAAGTTGCCCTGACACCTATGTCCTCAGTTAAATTAATAGTCCTTGCAACCTGTTGTAAAGTATAGTCAGTGCTAATAGTAACAGTTTTTCCATTTATTTCAAAGCTTATCTCATCAGGTGCTCCTTCTCCCAACAGTTCAGCAACAGTCTTTAATTTACCCTCTTCATCCTTTCCTCCTATTTCTCTGCTACTTACCATACTAACCCCTTCAGCCAGTTGTTTTACCCTTACACTATAGCTTCCATCATAAGCACCACTTGTACTGGACACTGTAACTAAGGATGGATCAGAGGAAGTTGCTTTTTTAACCCAATTTAATTTTTCATAGGAGTTGGGTAAAAAGGCCCCTGAAGGTGCAACAGTAGTCAGACCAAAAAGCTTTCTGGTATTAAGTATGAAATTTGCAAAGCTTTTATTTATGTCATTGTACATTTCCTGGCGCCAAATGACCAACTGCCTATCCTGCTTTACCCTTTCAACCTTTATCCTTTCTGCTTCCATTAGGCTTTCTATTATAGATTCAGTATCTATTCCTGACATAATGCCTGTTATTCTTAAATCTGTATTCATATAATCACCCTTCATATCCTTTCATCTACAAATAGACCTGACAACTCCCACAAGGCTGCTATTAGGTCCAGTATTTTTTCTGGAGGTATTTCCCTTATAATCTCCTCTGTAGTAACATCCACAACCTTAACCATTATCTGCTTAGTCTTTTCGTGTATGGAAAATTCAAATCTTCTATCATATACTAAAACATGTTCATTGGCCTCTTCTATAGATTTAATTAATTCTTCTTCAATTTTTTCACGACCATTTAGTTTAGTATTTTCAGCACCTATACCTTCCACTACATTTTCATTATAAGCCTTTTTTTTATAGTAGCCATTGTAATTCACAGGGTTATACAAGTTATTCAATCTTCTAACTTCCATAGGAACTCCCCCTTAATTACTTCTAAATACTATATCGACTTAAATATTTTACTCTTTAGCACTATATTTGCTTTTCCTCTGCCACAAAATAATTACAAGAAAATAAAGGACTTTAATAGCTGCAGCTATTATTGTATCTAAAGGTCCCTGCCCAATCCTTAAGGCCTTATAAAAAAAATAAACATTTATTGACTGTCCTATGGATACACTTAATAATGTGGCTATGAAGAAGCTTTTAAAGGAAATAATACTAATTCCAAATATGTAGTTTAGAATGCTAAAGGGTATAAAGGGCATGCTCCTTATGAAGACCACATATCCAAATCCATAGCTTTTTATCTTTGTGTAGATTTCTTCAAGGCTTAATTTTCTTTTCTTCCTGTAATATATTTTTTCCACCAGCCTAGATACATCTTCCTTAAACACTCTAGCTATACCAAAGGATATGGTCCCGCTTAAAAGGCCTGCCAAAGTTATAAGCCAAGCCCCTTTAAGTCCAAAAAATATGGTTGTAGCCAGTGACAGCCAGGATATTGGAACGAAAAAGACCAGTAGTATTGTTGCTGCAATTACAAAATACATTTCAAAGCTGGAACTGGAACCCATGGAGGCCAATATATTTAACAAATTGGCCTTGTTAAATATATCATAATCTAATATTAAATATGAAAATATGCCTATGAATAAGGCAATAATACCTAGTTTTATGTATCTACTTTCAACTTTCATACCTTTCACCTCTTGTTACCAATTTAATTATA
>JAAYHM010000063.1 GCA_012735405.1 Tissierellia bacterium
CCATCTTTTATTAATCTCTTGTTTGCCATTACCAATACCCTTTTAAAATTTCTTATTACAAAATCCATGTCATGGGTTATGGTAATAATAGTTTTACCATCTGAATTAAGTTTTTCAATAATTTCCTCCAACCATTTTTTTCAAGCAAATCCTGGCCAGCAGTTGGTTCATCTAAAACTAGTATATCACAATTATTGGCCACTACAATTGCTATAGTTACAAATTTTCTCAAGCTAAAGGGAAGGTCGTATGGATTATGGTCTAAAAATTCTCTTACATGGCATAGTTCTGCAGCTTCAGTAACTCTTTTTTCTATTTCCTTTTCACCAACTTTATTTGCTCTAAGGGCAAAAGCTATTTCATCATATACTGTTTTATTGAACAATTGGTCTCCGGGATTTTGAAATACATATCCCACTTTCTTAGAGATTTGTGCTGTTGTAAAACTTTTAGTATTTTCTTCGTTGATAAATATAGCTCCTTCAGTCGGCCTTAAAAGACCATTCATCATCTTTACAGTTGTAGTCTTGCCAGCCCCATTTTGACCAATAATTGCTACATTCTCACCTTTATTTATAACCATACTCACATTTTCTACAGCTTTAAAGCCATTTGGATAGGTAAAGGAAACATTTACTAATTCTACACTTTTCATATCTTTAGCACCTTCCTAAACTCTATTTCTGCATCCTTTAGATTAGTTGGTATATTTTCAATAGGATACCCCTTTGATTTAAGTTCATAGGCAAGTTTGGTTACACTTGGGACTTCTACTCCATAATTCTCTATCTCTAAATTTGAAAAAACTTCATTATTTGGGCCATCACAAACTACCATGCCCTCATTAAGAACTACAACACGATTTACATACTCACTAATTAAGTCCACCTTATGCTCAACTAATATAACTGTTGTATCCGTCCCTTTTACTATTTTCAAGGCTTCAAAAACCATTTCTGTTCCTACCGGATCTAATTGAGATGTAGGTTCATCTACAAGTAGCAATCTTGGTTTCATAATTAAGACAGATGCTAGTGCCACTAATTGGCTTTGCCCTCCAGACAATTTTTTGGGATGTTTATCTTTTAAATGTTCAATCTTTAATAAATTCATTATTTCATCTATTCTTCTTTTTATTTCTGATCTTTCAACTCCAAGATTTTCTAAACTATATCCTATTTCTTCATAAACAGTTTTTTTAATGCCAGATATTTGAACAAATGGATTTTGAAAAACAAATCCAATTTCTTTAGCCAGTTCTCCTCTGCTATATGATGATAAGGGCTTACCTTTATAGAGTATTTCTCCCCTAAGCTCTCCATCTATAAATTCTGGTATAATCCTTCTAATAATATTGCATAATGTAGTCTTTCCAACACCATTTCTTCCTGTAATGCCAACAAATTCTCCCTCTTCCACTTTTAAATTTATTCTTCTAAGGCAAGGTTCTTTGGCTAATGGATAACGGAATCCTACATTTTTAAGCTCTAGTAATGTCATATTACAAACCTCCATATTAAAAGTACAACAAATACAACTAAAGCTCCTATTTCCAGTGCTCTATCCATAGGTCTTTTACTTAAGTCCTTTAAAGTTGTTTTTTTATTTTCTGTGGAAAATCCCCTAACTTCTAAAGTAATAGTTTTATCTTCAATTTCTGTTACAGCAGATATAATTAATGGCCCTAAAGAAGGAAAGAAAGCTTTTGCCCTAAGCAATAAATTACCTTCTGTTTCAATGCCTCTTGCCTGTTGAGCTGCCATAATAGTTTTACTCTTGGATATCATTTCTGGAATCATTTGCATTGTTGACATCATAACAAAAGTTGCTACGTGACTTACATTCATAGCTTGTAGTGCAATCATTAGATCCTCTAAATCTGTAGTGCTGAAAAATAAAATTAAAGTAGACACAATGGCAACAATAAGCTTAGTCTTTCTTAAGCCTGCAGCAAGTCCAGCTTCTGTTATTTTAAAAAATCCAAAATCATAATATACTGCAGATGTAGATTCGTCTAATAAAAACTGTACAAAAAACATAACAAGTACAATTATCAACAAGGAGACAAGCAATTTTTTTACATAAGAAAAAAATTACTTATCCACTGCTGCCGCTAAAATACATAAGGGTAATATTACAAGATAGGCCATACGCCAGTCATAAATTATACTAGATATAATTGCTAAGAAAACTATTAAACCTTTAGTAGTAGGATAAATTCAACTAACTAGGCTTCTTTTCATATCATCGCTCCTTTGCTTTAACTACAGGCATCATACTACCATTCTGTATTAGTGTCAGTAGCTTGAGCTTCTTCTCCAAGATAGGTTTTACCTAGTGGGAATTTTAATACAGTTCTCTTTGGTATAGATTTTAGAATATAGTATACTACGAAAACAGAAATAAATTTATCTAAGGTTTCAGTAATTAAGGCTGAAGAAAATACTGAAGTCCATAATCCTTTTCCTGTAGCAATAAGAAAGGTTGTTATAGCGCTTCCACCTGTAACACCAGTTGCTCCACCATAAACCAGTGCAGTAATTGGAGTAACAGTTACAAGAACTATAGCCCATACAAAAATACCTGTAATAATAGTGCCTTTTACAGACTTAAATTGATTCTTCTTTCCTGCAAAACCAGCAACTATACCTACTGCCATACTAACTATAGCATAGGGAAGTTCTGTTGGAGCAGTTATACTAGTTACAACATTAGTAAGACCACCAGCTATGGCTCCAAAGAAAGGTCCACATAATGCACCAACTAAAACAGTACCAATAACATCAAGGTAAACAGGTAGCTTTAAAGCATGGGTAATTTGAGCTCCTACGAAATTAATGGCTATACCAATAGGTATAAGCAAAATAACAAACATATTAATATTTTTCTTAGTTGAATTTGACTCCTCCTCTGTTTTTTATTAACATTATAATTTTAGTTAAACGATTACCCATTCATTTTAGCATTTGGACAATTTATTGTCAATTTGAAAATTACAAAAATAATTTTATATTTCTTTCCCTTATTAGTCTCTTTAACATGAACTATATTATCAACAGCAATTTAAAATAAAAAATCCAGCATATATTATTCATAATGCTGGATTAAACCAAATTATTTAGTAGGAAAACTTCCTATATATCTATACTCAGGTATGGCAAATAGTTCTATACATGGTAAAGAACATGTTGGCTGTATCCAATTCCTCATCTGTTAATTTATTTAAATTTTTTACTTCTTCATATTCCTTATCTCCATCTTCAAATATTTTTAACATTTTAAATATATACACCAGATAAATAGCCTCATCCTTATTTAAGTTTAGAGCCTTAAAAAATTTAATTTTATCTTCCCTATAGTAATTTCCTATTATATTGGCAAATTTATCAGTATAAGCTCCTGCTACATTGTTGTATAGTGATAAGACTTTTGCCATTTCTTCAACTTCCAAACTCCTAGATGTCAAATACCCAAATATCTTTTCAAGATTATCTGAACCAATTTCTTCCCAATTAGCCCAGTATAGCTCCTCCAAAAACTTTAGCCTATCTGCTAAAGGAGGATTACTTTTATCTAAAATTTCTAATATATTCTTGTCCACGTAAATTCTCCTTTATTTACTTTGTAAATACTTGCCTTGTATAGGCCCATTTTTATTATTCCAACAATTCTTTCTCCCATTCATCCTCTCTAAAGGATACCAATACCTTGTTTTTGCCTACTAAAATTGGCCTTTTCACAAGCATGCCGTCTGTGGAAAGAAGTTTTATCAGCTCCTCCTCTGACACGTTTTTAATCTTTTCTTTAACATTTAATTCCCTATATAGCTTTCCACTGGTGTTGAAAAATTTTTTAATTGGCTGGCCACTTCTTTTAATCCATGCAGCTAGCTCATCTTCAGTGGGATTATCTTCTTTTATATTCCTTTCCTCATATTGTATATTCTTCTCATCAAGCCATGCCTTGGCCTTTCTGCATGTAGTTCATCTAGGATAGCACAAAAATAAGTATTCCATATTCCTTCCTCCTTTTCCACATTTAATCTTTTCCTCTTTCACTCACCTTTAATGGGAGAGTCTGCCTATAGAATGTACAATTTTCTACAATATACTTACCCCTTTAAGAAAAATTTATATATTCAATCCATTAGAAATTTGCCTGTTTTATGGAATTTTTGGTAATTTATTCTGCTATAAATCTGTAGCAGCCTTTGATAGAATTATCTCATGTAAATACCCAATTTTACACTACAAAGGAGGAATTAAATGTTAAGTAAAAGTAGTTACAGCAAATTTATGATATTCTTCTTAGCTATGGTTCTAGTATTAGTAGCCTTGCCTACCTATAGCTTTGCAATATCAAATCCTTGGGATCCATACAAGGAATATATGCAAAATTCTATAGCTAAAAGGCAGCTTAGAGGGGCTTGGATTTCAACTACCCTGAATCTGGACTGGCCCTCCACAGAAACAATAAATATAAATAATGACAAGGAAAGAATAGAAAGAACTAAGAATGAACTTATTGCCATTTTGGATAAGGCTGTTGACATGAATATGAATGCTGTTTTTCTTCAAGTAAGTCCAGAGGGAGACGCCTTCTATAAGTCTGATATAGTACCCTGGTCCCGTTATCTTACAGGAACCTTTGGTAAAGATCCAGGCTTTGATCCCTTGGCCTTTGCAGTAGAACAAGCCCATAAGCGTAATCTTGAAATACATGCCTGGTTTAATCCATATAGGGTATCAATGAATACTAATAGTGCAACAATTGAATCTCTTAATATAGAAAAAAGTGTTTACAGAGAACATCCCGATTGGATAAGGACTGCATATGACAGATTTGTTGTAGATCCAGGTATTCCAGAGGCAAGAAAATGGGTAAAGGATAGGGTAATGGAAGTAGTAAAAAAATATGATATAGATGGAATACACTTTGATGATTATTTTTACCATGAAAAATATATAGGAGAATTGGATGATGATAATACCTTTAATAAATATAATTTAGAGAATTTTTCTTATAAAGAAGACTGGAGAAGGAATAATACCTATCTTCTAATAAAAGAGATTTCTCAGGAAATAAGAAAGGCAAAACCTTGGGTAAAGTTTGGTATAAGTCCGGCTGCTGTATGGAGAAATAAGCAGGATGATGAAAGAGGTTCAAATACCAGGGCCGGTATACCCAACTATGATAGAAGCTTTGCTGATACTAAGAAATGGGTAGAAGAGGAGATAATAGACTATATTGCACCTCAGGTTTATTTCTCCTTTGCTAATCCATATGTTCCCTATGGGGAAATTGCAAGCTGGTGGTCTAATATTATAAAGGATAAAAATGTACACCTTTATATTGGCCAAGCCTTATATAAGGTAAATGATGATGAGGATATATACTTTAAAAATAATTTGGCTATAGAGGAATTTGCTAGACAACATAAATTTAATACTGGCAAAACTGAAGTTATGGGCAGCATCATGTTTAGGTTTAAAAACTTATATGATGCTAATAAACAGGATGTCGTAAACACAATAAAAAATAGCTTTTGGTCTACAAAGGCTTTGGTTCCTGTAATGGACTGGAAAGGTGGACAGGCACCAGCAAGGCCAACTGATGGAAGGATAGAAGCTCTTTCTTACGGCAATAAACTATCATGGATTGATAATGATGAAAACACCAGTTATTATGCTATTTATAGAACAAACAAGGGAAACACATTAGATATTAATTCTAACAGAGCTGCTATAGAACTTATAGCAACTGTAAAAAAAAGCAACAAAAAAGTCCAAGAATTTATAGATAGAACAAACAGTAACCTTGATGATGTAGTTTATGCAGTTACTGCTTTAGACAGGCTCCACCATGAAAGCAAGGAATTAATTATTGGCACAGGCCAATCTAACTATTTTTATGATGTTAACAGAGGACAGGCCTGGGCTATAGAAGCTGTGGATAGCCTTCATGAAAAAGACATCATAAATGGTGTAGGACATGGCAAATTTGCTCCAAAAAGAAATATTACTCGTGCTGATTTCCTAATTATAGTAATGAATTCTTTTGGTATAAAGGCTGATACCCATGTAACTAATAATTTTTCAGATGCTGGGAACAGATATTATACTAAATATCTTGGAACAGCAAAAAATATTGGACTTGTTCTTGGAGTAGGAAACAATCTATTTTTACCTGAAAAAAATATGTCACGCCAAGACATGTTTGTAGTCCTATATCGTGTTTTAGATAAATTAGGAAAACTTCCAGAATATGTAGAGCTGGCTAAAAAATTTGAAGACTTCAGTGATATAGGCGAAATTAGTGATTATGCAGTAGAAGCTATAAAATATCTTGTAGAAGCAGGCCTTGTTCAAGGCAACGGCAGTAAGCTTAAGCCTAAGGCTATGGCCACAAGGGCAGAAGCAGCCCAGGTCATTTATAATATTATTAGTAAATGATTAATAAGGAAAGCTCCTTTGAATATTTCATAAAAGGAGCTTTTTTACATTAAATAATCAGGACTTTTACTCTAAGGACCAATTCTTCCATCTATAAATATCTCTATTCCTAATGCTTTTAAGATCATACTCTTCCAAGGCCTTATTTATCTTTCTAAGCAACATTGCTTTTTGTTCTGGTAATTTCCCTTTTAATATTATTGCATTGGTTTTATGGGTTGCATTGAAAATGGTATTTTTCATTTGTAGATTCTCTAGTAATAGCTTTTCTTCCTTAATTGAATCCAATGTGTTTAATCTTTCAAACTCTCCCCTTCTTACTTTTTCCACTAATCTTGCATTTTTAAATAGTACCAGGGTAACTACAATAATGACTTGTGGATTCAGCATTGACAATAGGCTAGCTGTGTCTATGGCATTTTCCCTGCTAAGCCTTTTGCCGCCAAGGCCTAGCATGATATAGGTTGAATAGCTAATATTACACTCTTCTAGCCTTTTTAAAGCCCTGTAATTATCCTCCCTGGTAACCCCCTTATTATGGAAGGCTAATATCTCATCATTACCTGATTCTACCCCTATGGACAATTCTCCTATACCTAATTTTTTAAGAGCTAGCAACTCCTCTTTGCTTTTCCTTAAAATGTCATCAGCTCTAGCAAAGGAGCTAATATTTTTTACATGAGGAAAATACTCTCTAATTAGATGGATTATTTGCATTAAAATATCAGTATTTAAACAAAAAGGATTTCCTCCTGCCAAAACAACCCTTTCTACAGGTCTTCTTCTATTAGAATAAAATTTATATAAAATATTTAACCTCTTATCTATTTCTTCTAATCCTAAAACCTTAAACCTATTACCTTGATTTAAATCACAATAGAGACATTTGTCCCAACTACAGCCAATTGTAACAGGAACTGCTACACTATAGCCCTGAGTCATGGGCACATAAAAGTATCCTCCATATTCCTTATATACATCATCCAGCATCTTACCACTCCCTTGTTTCAGCTACAACAATTATACCTAAATTGGATAATTATGCTTTTAGCCAAAATAAAAATATCTGTATGAGCCTTAAATTTATGCCCTACAGATATTATATCCATCTTATTTTATGAAAACATAAGTATTTTCATTAGATAATTCTTCCCTATAAACATAGCCTAATCTATTAAATTCTTTAATATCCTCCACATTAACTATCTTGTTTTCTGCCATAAAGCGTACCATTTCTCCCCTTGCCATCTTTGCAAGGGTCCCCTTTTGGATTACCCTGCCATCATTTATTTCACCAAAGATACAAGTGATAAATCTTATATCTTTAGTTATATACCTGGAAACACACTTACTATACTCTTTAGATGCCAAATTTAAAATGCATCTGCTTTCTGAAAATAGATATTTAGCTATATCATCAGCCCAAAAGTCATATAATGATTTATGTATCCAATTTATAAGCTTAGTCTGCATCTCCAGCCTATAGGGTGTGACTCCATCATAGGGTCTTAAAACACCATAAAAGCCAGACAGTATCCGTAAGTGCTCATCTATATAATCTAACTCATCATACTCAAATACTCCAGG
>JAAYHM010000064.1 GCA_012735405.1 Tissierellia bacterium
AAGTGAACCAAAAAATGATATTAAACTAATAGTGATTGAAATAAGTGATTGAAATAAGTAATTGAACTTTCTTCATAATTTATGGGAGAATAATAATTATTTTTTCCTACAGTAAATTGACGCTATCTTGGTTAATTTTTAATTTGAAAAAAACAATAAATTATGGTATAGTTGTATTACTAAAGACTTAAAAGATGAGTAAATCGGATGATCGCGTGCTTTGATAAGCATGAGGAAAGTCCGTGCTCCATAGGGCAGGATGCTGGATAACGTCCAGTGGGGGCGACCCTAAGGCAAGTGCAACAGAAATATACCGCCTAGCATTTAATGCTAGGTAAGGGTGGAAAGGTGAGGTAAGAGCTCACCAGCAGCTAGGCGACTAGCTGGCTCTGTAAACCCCATCCGGAGCAAGACCAAGTTAGGGACAAAAAAGGCAGTGGCCCGCTGCTGTCCCGATGGTAGGTCGCATGAACTTATTGGTAACAATAAGTCATAGATAGATGATCATCCAAGACAGAACACGGCTTACAGATTTACTCATCTAAAATTTATCATGAGAACCCTGTAAAATGCAGGGTTCTCACCATTTTTTTAAGCTTTTTAAGCTGTGTAAGGATATATAATATATTAGAAATAAAGCTAATAATACATTTTAAAAGCTTCAAATGATATGAATAAATTTCAAAAATTTATAAAATTTCAAAAGAGGGATAAGCTATTTACTATTTGGGTATATAATATTATAATTAATATAGGCAGAGTAGGTAGTTTGCGTTAAGTGTTAGAGGATGGAACGTTGCCTCTAAACGAAAAGCTTTTAAAAGCTTGCGTTAAGCTACCGCGTTCGCTGCCACATCTTGTAAAGTCCTCTTTCTTGATGTGGCAGTACTGCCATATCAAATAGAAAGGAGGATTTTATTTTTATGAAAAGATTAACAGCCAAAAACATAGTAATTTATGGTATGTTAATTGCACTAAATGTAGTATTAACTAGGGTAGGCAGCATAAGAATAGGTGCTGGAGGTACAGAAGTAGTAAGGATAGGATTTGGAGGATTTCCAATCATATTTGCAGGTATCTTGTTTGGTCCTATAGCAGGAGGAATTGTAGGAGCAATTGGAGATATTATAGGAATGATTATAAGTCCAATGGGAGCTTATATGCCTCATTTTACATTAACAGCTGCTCTGACTGGGATTATTCCAGGGTTGATTATGATGAACTGCAAAGATGTAGCATGTAGAGCTTCAATAAAAAGGCTTTTACTTGCAATAGGCGTTGGACAAATTGTAACCTCCATTATTTTGGTTCCTTATTTTATGAATACTTTATTTGGAGTACCTTTTGGTGTATCTCTACCACCTAGATTGATTTCCCAAGCAATATCCATTCCATTATATGCCTATGCAACTAAAATTATATTAGTTAGAATTGCTGCAGCTCTTAATATTAGCTAATTAAGGCCATTATCCACATAATGGCCTTAATTTGTTGTTTTTATTATAATATATGTTATAATAAGATTGTAAAATTTAAGGATTTTTGTAGATAAAGTGGAAAAATATAATAAGATTTTATTTTTAAGGAGGTAAGTTTATGGCTGATGTGTTAAAGGGCAATGTTGTTGCAAAAGCAATTAAGGAAAAAATAATAAAGGATGTTGAAGAACTTGCTAAAGAAAATAAGGTACCAACTTTAGCTATTGTTAGATTGGGAAATAATCCAGGTGACATTTCATATGAAAAAAGCATTATAAAAAATTGTGATAATTTAGGAATAAAGTCTAAGGTTTATGAAAAAGAAGTAGACATAACAACTGAAGAATTAGTAGAACTAATTGAAGAATTGAATAATGATAATTCAATATCTGGAATATTAGTATTTAGACCACTGCCAAAGCATATCGATGATGAAATAATAAGAAATGCTATAAGTCCTAAAAAGGACGTAGATTGTATGCACCCATGGAATTTAGAAAAAATATTTGAAGGAGACATAAGTGGATTTGCTCCAGCTACTCCTATGGCTGCTATGGAAATATTAAAACACTACAATATTCCACTAGAAGGAAAGAATGTAGTTGTTGTTAATAGGAGTATGGTTGTAGGCAAACCCTTAACTATGATGCTTTTAAATGAAAATGCTACTGTGACCATATGCCATTCAAGAACCAAAGATTTACCCAGTATAACTAATAAAGCAGATGTTGTAGTAGTAGCCTTGGGCAAGGCGAAATTCTTTGATGAAAAGTATTTTAACGAAAATTCTGTTGTAATTGATGTAGGAGTAAGTGAAGATGAAGATGGGAAAATCAGTGGGGATGTAGATTATGAAAAAGTAGAGCCAATCGTAAGTAAGATTACTCCAGTACCAGGTGGAGTGGGAAGTGTTACAACTTCCATCTTGTTAAGACAGGTAGTACATGCATGCAAGATTAATTAATGTAAAAAAGAGTTAAAGTAATATGATACTTCCAAAGTAGAAAGTCTAATTAGTTTAAATTAGATTATCTACTTGGAGGTATTTTTTTATTTTTACTTTTTTCTACAAAAGTAGTTCTTTTTTTATGAAGGACAATGTTATTCTTAGGTAGAATATAAAAAAGGGAATAAGTATTGGGAGGGGATAAACTTTGCAACTTACAACTGAAATAAGAAAGGATTATATGATAGTTAAACTGAAGGGGGAGCTAGACCATCATACGTCAGAGGAAGCCAGAAAAAAGATAGACAAGCAGTATTTTAATAATAACCTATTAAATATTATTCTAGATTTAAGAGAGTTGAATTTTATGGATAGTTCAGGAGTTGGATTAATTATGGGCAGGTATAAAAATTGTATGAATAGAAATGGGAAAATTTCAATAGTTAGTACAAATCCTTATATAAATAGAATTCTTAAAATGTCTGGATTATTAAAGCTAGTTAAAATATATGATACCATTGAAGAGGCTATAAGGGGCTAAGGAGGGGTACATATGGTGGAAAAAAATAATAATAGAAATTATATGAAATTAGAATTTCTAAGTAAGTCTAGTAATGAATCTTTTGCAAGGGTTGTAGTAGCTGCTTTTGCTTCACAGCTGGATCCAACAATAGAGGAGTTATCAGATATTAAAACTGCTGTATCAGAGGCAGTTACAAATGCAATTATACATGGATATGAATATGGGGAAGGCTTGGTAGTAGTAGAAGCAACAATTGAAGATAACAGATTAGATATAGTTGTTGAAGATTTTGGCAAAGGAATTGAAGATATTAATAAAGCTATGGAGCCCTTTTATACCTCAAAGCCTGATCTTGAAAGATCTGGTATGGGTTTTACTGTTATGGAAACATTTATGGATAAATTAGAGGTTGAAAGTGAAGTAAATAAAGGCACAAAGGTAAAAATGAGTAAGGTATTTAAAAGCCTATCCCGTAAGGAGTAGATTCTATGGCAAAAGGGAATAGAGATACAGAATTATTAACTCATGAAGAAACGATGGAGTTAATAAAAAAAGCACAAAAAGGAAATATGGAAGCTAAAGAAAAATTAGTAAAGCACAATATTGGCCTTATAAAAAGTGTTTTAAGAGGATTTACTAATAGAGGTTATGAAATAGAGGATTTATTTCAAATAGGAAGTATTGGCCTTTTAAAGGCAATTGAAAAATTTGATCCATCTTATGAAGTAAAGTTTTCCACATATGCTGTTCCTATGATAGCAGGTGAGATTAAAAGGTTTTTAAGAGATGATGGAATTATTAAAGTAAGCAGATCGCTTAAACAAACTGCCAATAGGATAAAACAAGCTCAAGAGAAACTGTCAAAAAAGTTAGGTAGAGAACCTACAATACAGGAAATATCAAATGAATTAGATATTGATAGGGAAGAAATTGTAATGGCTTTAGAGGCATCATATCATCCAGATTATTTATATGATATTGTACATGAAAAAGAGGGAAATCCTTTATATTTAATAGATAAAGTAGGTTTGGAGGAGGACAATGAAAAGGATATCCTGGATAGGATAGTGCTACAAGAGTTGTTAAGCCAGTTAAAAGAGAGAGATAGACAAGTAATTTTTTTAAGATATTTTAAAGACAAGACTCAAATGGAAGTTGCAGATATTTTAGGCATATCTCAGGTTCAGGTTTCCAGAATAGAAAAACGAATAATAAGGGAAATGAAAAAAAAGTTAGCAAAGGCATAATAATATGCCTTATTTTTTTGAATTAAATTCTAATATAAGAGAATAATAAGTAATGATTGAGGTGATAAAATGAATTATATTTTAAAGAAAAATAAAAAACTATTAATAACAATACTTATATTAATAGCATTAATAATTGGCTTATTTATTTGGTATAACGAAGAAGGAACAAATAAGGAAGCCCCTAAAAAGGCTATTTATGTAATGAATACAAAAGGGGAGTTGATATTATAAACAAGGAGCAAGTTTACATAAAACTGAATAATAAATATTCAGTTGAACCTAATGCTAATATATATGTGAAAGATCTGGGTGAAGTATATTGTAAGAATACAAGTATAAAAAAGAAGGTTGAAGAAACAAAAGTACTTAAAGTTAAATCTGATGAATCTTATAGCTATATTTCAGGTAATAAAATAATAGCCAAGATATTGGACAATATAGATAATATAGACATATCAATAATTGGCAGCTCAGATATATTTTTAGAAATAAAAGGAAAGGAAGAACCTAGACCCCTGCTAAATTTATTAAAGGTATTGGCAGTGGCTTTAATTCTATTTTTTGGTTCTTCTATGGCTATAATTAATTTTTTTGAAGATGTTGATATGAAAAGTTCTCTGGAAAGATTACATTATATAATCACAGGAAGACAGGAAAAAAATCCTATGATTGTTACTATACCCTTTTCTTTGGGGATTGGATTAGGCATATATATTTTTTTCAACAGGGTATTAAGTTTTAGCAAAAGGAGAAAACAGGAACCTGGTCCTTTGGAGCTAGAATTGTATATATATGATAAAAACATAGAAGATAGTATATTGGATGATCTAAAGAAGAGTAAATAGTTATATGGTACTGGTGGTGGTTATATGAAAATAGTTTTATTAATTATTATTGGTATCTCTGCTGGTTTAACAGTAGGTGGTGCCTTAGCTGCTTTTATAACATTACTTGACTTTATACCTAGATTAATTCAGTTAACTAACACTAGAAAGCTTATAAAATTATATCAAAATATATTTGCCTTAGGAGGTTTAATATTTAGTTTTTTATATTTTTTCAATTATGGTCTTAGGTTAAGCAGGATAATCAGTATGATAGTTTCTTTTATAATGGGGATATTTACTGGTTTATTTTCATCAGCTCTAGCAGAAGTATTAAATGTTATACCAGTATTATCAAAGAAATTTAAACTTAAACACAATCTTAAATATATAGTATTTGCTATGCTGCTTGGAAAAATGTCAGGTTCATTTTGGTATTGGTTAGTAATGAACAAACGTTAGGAGTGAGACTTATGGATAATTTAACTAATAAAGAATATCAAGAATATGTAAAAAAGAAGGTACCAAAACCAGATTATTTAAAAAATGCCATCAGAGCTTTTTTTGTAGGAGGAACCATATGTCTAATTGGACAAATAATACGAAATAGCTTATTTAGATTTGGATTTGATGAAAAAGCAGTGGCAACAGGTACTGCTATTATAATGGTATTTTTGGGTTCTTTATTAACTGGTCTTGGTATTTACGATAAAATAGGAAAATTTGGAGGTGCTGGTGCAACTATTCCCATTACTGGTTTTGCAAATTCCATTGTTGCATCGGCCATGGAATATAAAAGGGAAGGATATATTTTTGGAGTAGCTGCTAGAATGTTTACCATAGCTGGTCCTGTTTTGGTATACGGTATTGGAAGTTCTATAGTGGTAGGAATACTTTATTTGATTTTCACAGCAGGAAGGTGATATTGTGGCAGTAAAGCGCATTGGAAATAGGACAATTAAATTTCAAAATCCTCCATCTATAATTGGAACATCATCAATTGTTGGTCCAAAGGAAGGTGATGGACCTTTAAGAAGTTATTTTGATTTAGTTTTGGAGGATGATACATGGGGACAAAAGTCTTTTGAGAAAGCTGAAGCCAAAATGCAAGAGGAAGCTATTAAGCTAGCTATAAAAAATGCCAATTTATCAGTTAATGATATACACTTTTTAATTTCTGGAGATTTGTTAAGCCAGATAATATCTTCATCTTATACAGCCAGGGAAATAGGGATACCCTACTTTGGATTATATGGAGCCTGCTCAACTATGACAGAGTCAATGTGTCTAGCAGCTATGATAATTGAAGGAGGGTTTGCTGATTATGTAGTTTGTGCTACTTCTAGCCATTTCAGTTCTGCTGAAAGACAGTTTAGATTTCCATTAGAATATGGTGCACAGAGAAAGTTTTCTTCACAATGGACTGTAACTGGTGCTGGAGCAACAGTACTATCTGCTAATGGCCAAGGACCATATATAACATATATTACACCTGGTAGAATAAGAGATTATGGTATAACAGATACAAGCAATATGGGAGCAGCTATGGCTCCTGCTGCTGTGGATACATTATTGAATCATTTTAAAGATACAGGATTTACACCAATGGACTATGACTTGATAATATCTGGGGATTTAGGCTTAATAGGAAGACGAATCGTAATAGATATGATGAAAAAAGAGGGCTATGATCTTTCTGAAAATTATACTGATTCTGGTATAAAAATATTTGATACTGTTGAACAGGATACACATGCAGGCGCTAGTGGATGTGCTTGTTCTGCAGTTGTATTTAATGGTTATGTTTATAAGGAAATGAAAAAAGGCACTTTTAACAGAGTGTTGGTTATGTCTACCGGTGCATTGCATTCGACTACTTCTTCTTTACAAGGAGAATCTATACCTGGAATTGCACATGCAGTAACAATAGAAAAATCTATCTAGTTAGGGAGGATATATCATGGAATATATAACTGCTTTTATAGTAGGAGGATTGATTTGTGTAGTAGGACAGATACTACTTGATACAACTAGTTTAACTCCTGCTCACATAATTGTTACCTTTCTTATGATAGGGGTAGTGCTGGGAGCTCTGGGTTTATATGAACCTATAGCAGAATTTGCTGAAGCAGGTGCAACCATTCCAATACCAGGCTTTGGTTATTCTCTAAGTAAAGGTGCTATTGAAGGTGCTAAATCTAAAGGTGTGATAGGTGCATTTGAAGGTGGATTGGAATCGACAGCCGGTGCAACAGCAGCTGCAGTATTGTTTGGATATGTAATTTCTGTTGTATCCTATCCTAAATCAAAAAGCTAAGGAGCCCTGAAGGCTCCTTATTATTAGTCCCCATTATTTCCATTACCAATGCCTCTTCCATTATTATTGTCCCTATTATTGCGATTGTTTCCATTAGTATTGTTTTCATTTTCTTCAGTATTATCATTAAATCCGTTATCTAAATTATCCTCTTCTTTATTTCTTTCATGTTCATTTTCCTCATGGCCAGGTATATTAAACCAATCTCTTAACCAGTCTTCAATGAAGCTTCCTTCAGTATGTTCATCGCATACTTCTACTGGTGCAGTGTATTGATAGTCACTAGGAACTATTCCATTATTTGCTTGAGGATCATATGGTGGATTTCTCTTGATAAATACTCTTTTTTGCACAAATTCTTGTGGACAATATTCATTTGCAATTTTATTTGTTGATGTGTCAACCTCTACTTCTACATGAACATCACAGAATTCTTTAGGTTGGGTGCCTTTAACAAATATTTCATTTCTTACACTACTTCCCCTTGGATCATGTCTGCATAATTCTGTAGGTAATTTTCCCGATTCAGTACATATATTTAAAGTAACTATATTGTCTGGATGGGGAAAATCTTTTGATTCTAACCCATCATGTACCTCCGTCATAATTATTTTCCAAAGTTGTACTGCTAATGAGCTTGACCTATTTAATTTTATTTGGGGTGAATCATTACCTATCCATACACTTGCAACATAATATGGTGTATACCCAACAAACCAAGCATCAGATTGGTCTTGTGTAGTACCTGTTTTACCTGCAGTAGGCATATTTGGAATTTGTGCTCTGCTAGCAATACCATTTGTAACTGTGGTTCTTAATATATCTGACATTACAAAAGCAGTTCCAGGGGATACTACTACATTTTCCTTTGGTGTATTGTCTATTAAAATATGACCATCTTTGTCTAACACTTTTGTAAATGAAATAGGCTCTATATATACACCCAAATTAGCTATGGCACCATAGGCAGCAGCCATTTCTAATGGTGTAAGTCCTTTGGTCATACCACCAAGCCCTAAAGCTGATAAATTTTCATCATTGCTTGTGCTATTTTCAGCACTAGTTACAAAGTTATCTTTCTCAGGATTTTCTTTATTAATAATTCCCATTCTACTTAAATATTCCATACTTGTTCTAATACCAATGTTTTGGAGTGTTTTTACAGAGTTAACATTTACAGATTGTTCTACAGATTCTCTTAGGGTATAAATGCCTCTATATCCTGTATACCAGTTATTAGGCCACAATTCACCATTAACATAAAATGGAATATCATCAATTGGACTTGCAGCTGTGTAACCATTGTCTAAGGCTGGCAAATATACTGCTAATGGTTTAATTGTTGAACCAGGTTGTCTTGGCGAAGATGTAGCACGGTTTAATATACGTGTACCTTCCACATCCCTACCACCTACTAATGCCTTTATCTGACCAGTTTTATAATCTATTATTACTGCAGCAGATTGTGGTTGGACTATCCCATCTTTTTGTCTATAAAAGTAACTGCTGCTAATATGCAATTTACCTTCTGAATCAACGGAGTAAAACTCTTTATTTTCATCAAGATAGTTCTTGTTTATAATAATAGATTTATCATCTCCAACTGTAAAAGCATTTTCTGGTAAAGAAAGATTACCCATTCTATATGTTACTAGATTCTTTTTATCATCAATATTGTAATAATCAGCTATATCAATTACATTGTTATAAACAGAAAACTTTTTACTTTTAAGGATTAGATTGTCATCAACAAATTCGTATTCATTTGTTCCTAAAATTAAATTGTATTCTTCATCTAATAAGTTTTGTTGGCTATAGAATATAATATGATTATTTTCATCTAATATGTTTCCTGCCTTATCCCTTCTCCATCTAATAAGGGCAGGGGCACTTATATTGTCTACGTTTCCTAACAACATTTCAGTAAAGTTGTCATAGATATATTCTAATTTCTTTTGCAGTTCTAAGTTCATAGTTGAATAAATCCTAAGTCCACCTGTATAAAGTTCTCTTTCGGCTTGTTCCCTAGTGTATCCAAGTTTTTCCATAAGAGCATCTATTACTTGGGATTTTACAAAATCATTAAAATAGGATGATATACCTTGTATCTTTTTTTCTCCCGGTTTTATTTTTGATAGTATATCTTCATTAATAGCAGCATTGTATTCTTCTTCAGTGATTTTACCAAGTTCTAACATTTTAGCCAATACTAGCTTTTGACGATCTAAAGCCCTTTCATTATAAATGGCAATATATTTTTCGCCAAAAATATCAACTTCACCAACTTTAATGTGTTTTTCATTGTCATAGTCTTCAGGTCTTATAGTCTGGTATAAACCATACCTGCTAGGACTTTGTACTATTGCAGCCAGTACTGCAGATTCTGCTAGAGTTAAATCTTCTACATTCTTAGAAAAGTATGTTTCTGCAGCAGATTGTACACCATATGCTCCTTGGCCTAAGTATATCCTGTTTAAATAAGCTTCTAAAATTTGCTCCTTTGTTAGTTCCTGTTCAATTTGAATTGCTAAATATGCTTCTTGAATTTTTCTAGTCCAATTTTGGTCTAAGGTAAGGTATAAATTTCTAGCTAGCTGCTGAGTAATTGTACTACCTCCCCTTACAATCTCTCCTGCCTTTATATTGTCGATTGCTGATTTTGCAATACCAATAATATCTACTCCTATATGTTTTTCAAATCTTTCATCTTCTATAGCAATGAAAGCATCTTTGAGATGTTGTGGCATCTTATCAATGCTTACAACAGTCCTATATTCCTCTGTTTGAATTTTTTCCAGTATATTACCATTTTCATCAAGTATAAAAGAAGTTTGGGTAAGCAAGGAATCAATATTAGATGGGTTAATTTCTGGTGCTTCAGCAATAATTGCTAATGCAATACCACTAACTGTTCCAACTATAATTGTTCCTATCATAAAGAAGAATATAAATAAATATTTAAATATTTTTTTCTTGCTAGATTTAGTTTTTTTCTTATTATCTTCAGACATTAGAAATACCTCCTTAAATTAGGGACAGGTAGTAACCAAACTAATTATAACATACAAACATCTTGTTGTTAACAAAATGAATTAATTTAATAATTGCTGCTATATCCATTTCTTTTAAAATATACATATATTATATAATAGGAGGGGGAAAAGTGAGAAATTATTTTTATTTTCTTAGAAGAAAAAGGTATTTTATATGGATTATAGCCTTATTCTTATTTGTAATATACATGTACAAATATATTGATAAGAATATAAAACCTACTATAGTAGCTGTATCTGAGGTTCAAGCACGTCAAGTTGCCATTAAAACTATTAATGATACTATAAAAAACAAGATAGGTAACAATATTAAATATACAGATTTGGTAAGTGTTAGTTATGACAAGGAAGGAAGAATTACCATGATGCAGGCCAATACTATGTTAATGAATATGATTGCATCGGAAGTGGCCTTAGATGTTCAAGATCAATTAGTAGAAATTTCAGAGTCCAATATAAAGTTACCTTTGAATAATGTTTTCGATATACATATTATAAAACTTCCTAGTATTAAAGTTAGGATTATTCCTCAAGGTGCTATAGATGTGGATTTTGCAACAGAGTTTGAATCAGCAGGTATAAATCAAACTAGGCATAAGATATACATTGTTGTTAATACAGATATAAAGATGATTCTACCCTTAACAGCAGAAGATATAAAAGTTACTACCAATATTCCTATTGCTGAAACCGTAATAGTGGGAGATGTTCCTGAAACATTTGTTGACATACCAGAAGAAGGTATATTAGATGTAATCAGATAGTCTTTTTTCCAAGTAAATAAGGACTTTTTTGCTGTTTTAATATATAATTAAACTGAGTGTTTTATATTTATTAAATTACCATTTAAATTATCAAGAAAGGGGAATAACTTGAAACCTGAAACATTAAATAAAGAGAAAACCATAATTGTTGGCCTACAACTTTATGATGAACCCGATATAGAGGATTCAATGGATGAACTAGAAGAATTAGTTAAAGCAGCAGGAGGGGTAGTGGTATTTAGAATTATACAAAAGAAAAAATCGGTGGATCCAGCTTATTTTATAGGGAGAGGAAAGGCATATGAAATAAAAGAATATTGTGAAATTCACGATATTGATACTGTTGTTTTTAATGATGAATTATCTGGAGCTCAATTAAGAAATCTTGAAGATATAATAGATAGAAAAATTATAGATAGGACTAATTTGATTCTTGATATATTTGCTAGTAGGGCTACTTCAAAGGAAGGGAAACTACAAGTAAAATTAGCCCAATTAAAATATAGATTGCCAAGGCTGGTAGGCTTTAGAAAATATCTTTCAAGAACAGGAGGAGGAATAGGTACAAGAGGCCCTGGAGAACAAAAACTAGAATTAGATAGACGATATATATTAAAAGAAATAAACAATATTGAAAAAGCTTTAAAAGAAGCCAAAAAAACAAGGGATGTAAAGAGGAAGAAAAGGGAAAATGCGTCAATACCAATTGTAGCTTTAGTAGGTTACACAAATGCAGGTAAGTCTACTCTGTTAAATAGAATAATTGAGCTATATGGAGATAATGATAATTCTAAAAAAGTATTTGTATATGATATGCTTTTTGCTACTCTTGAAACTTCTTTGAGGCAGGCAAAACTTCCAAATGGACAAAAGTTTTTAATTACAGATACTGTAGGATTTGTAAGTAAACTTCCTACTGATTTAATAGAAGCTTTTAAAGGAACCATAGAAGAGGTTAGCTATGCAGATTTAATTTTACATGTTGTAGATGCATCAAATAAAAATTTAGATATACAGATAGAGACTACTTTAGATATACTTAGGGACTTAGATGTATTAGATAAACCTATAATAACTGTTTTTAATAAAATGGATAAAAAAGATAAGAATGAGCTAATATATGATACAAAAAATGTTGAGAAGAAAATATTTATTTCTGCAAAAAAGGATAAGAATTTAGATCAACTATTGCACATGATAATGGAAAACTTACCCATTACCTACAAGGAAGCCACTTTTTTGATACCTTACAAAAATCAGCCACTTATAAGCTATATTTTAAATAATTATGAATATGGAAACTTAGAATATTTAGAAGAGGGAGTGAAATTAACGGTAAACATTTCACTTACAGATTATCAAAGGTTAAAAAGATTTGAAGTGTAAAAAATTTTTTAAAAGTCAAAAAATAATTGAATTATTATAAAAATTTGGGTATGATAATATTAATACAATAAAGGAGGCTGATTTATATGATTGTAAGGAATTGTGCAGGTGGTGTAGTTTTCAATGGGGATAAGGTTTTCATCTTAAAAAATGATAAAGACCAATGGGTATTGCCCAAGGGTAGAATTCGTAACAATGCCTTGCCAACTGAAACGGCTCTTAGTCGTGTTAAGTATGAAACAGGCCTTGATGCCAATATTGTATCGACTGCTGGCGAGACAAGTTACGAATTTTTTTCTTTAACAAGAAAGCAATTTGTTTGCAATATTATTGTTTGGTATGTTATGGAAGCTAAAAATGAACACTATTATATAAATGAAAGTGAAGGATTCAAAGATGGAGGTTTTTATCCAGTCAAGGAAGCTTTAGATATGATTTCACACAGCCAAGACAGGGCTTTAGTAAATCTATCTTATAAAAAATACTTAGAGTTTAAGGAATTTGAAACTAAACAAATTTATGCATAAATTTAGAAAGCCTAAGGCAGAAATTTTCTGCCTTTATTTTTGTCTTAAGTAGCATGGTATAATAAACATATAAATTGATTGAAAGGAGATTAACACTATGGAGTCTTATAGAACAATACACAAATATGGAAGAGATGAAATTATAATTAATAAATCAAGATTTATAGGCCATGCTATGCCAGTGGACAATGAGGAGGAAGCATTGGAATTTATAGATAAGATTAGATCAGAACATAAAGATGCTACCCATAATGTATATGCTTATGTATTAGGTGATAATAACAATATACAAAGATTCAGTGATGATGGAGAACCTTCAGGTACTGCAGGCATCCCCGTATTAGAAGTGATAAAAAAAGAAGATCTCAGAAATGTTGTAGTAGTAGTTACTAGGTATTTTGGTGGGATAAAACTAGGTGCAGGAGGTCTGATAAGAGCATACACTAAAGGAGCAAAAATTGGACTTGAGGCAGGAATTATTGTGGATAAAGTACTACATAAAAAAATAAAAGTAAGGGTAAATTATACTTCCTACGGAATAATAGAGAATTTTTTAAATCAAGGGGGGTATATAATAGATAATATTATATATGATGATGCAGTAAATATATATGTATATATAAAAATTAAAGATGTTGAATCATTTAATAAAAAAATAAGCAATCTTACCAGTGGCACTGCAGATTTTGAATATTTAGAAGAAGAGTATATATCTATAAA
Source organism: Tissierellia bacterium (assembly GCA_012735405.1). Taxonomy (GTDB): domain Bacteria; phylum Bacillota; class Clostridia; order Tissierellales; family Tepidimicrobiaceae; genus JAAYFE01. Next base: position 13,789 of record JAAYHM010000064.1, read on the forward strand.
AGAAGGTAAAATAGTGTAGGAGGGGAGATATTTTGATAAAAGAAGAAATGCTAAAGAAGAAAGCTTGGGCTGTTGTAGGGGTAACTAATAAAAAGGATAGGTTTGGTTACAAAATATTTAAAAAGCTTCTAGAACATGGATATGAAACCTATGGAGTAAATCCAAAATATGATGAAGTTGATGGGGAAAAAATATATCCTAGCCTTAAGAGTATACCTAGAAAAGTTGAAGTAGTTGATGTAGTTGTTCCCCCAAAGGTAACTTTAGGCCTTTTAGAAGAAATTAAAGAGCTAGGTATAGAATATGTATGGTTCCAGCCAGGGACTTTTGATGAAGAGGTGGTTGAAAAGGCTGAAAGATTAGGTCTTAAATCTCTCTTTTACGAATGTGTTTATGCAGAATTAGTTGCAAGGGAAAGATAGGTGTAAAACCTATCTTTTCTTTATTAGTTCATATATCCCTACAAATAATAAAAATATGGCAAAATATTTTTTTAAATTATAAGCATCTATTTTAAGGGCAATCATTGAACCTAATATGGCGCCCATAATACCACTGGGAACAATCCATTTAGTATATTTAAAAACTATATTTTTTTCTTTTATATGAACTATTAGAGCAATAATTGATATAGGTATAAATACAATTAAATTTATACTTTGAGCCTGATGTTGATTAAGGCTTGCAATTAAAACTAAGGAAGGTATTAAAACAGAACCTCCGCCAATTCCCATTCCACTTATTATTCCTGATAATAGACCAATGATAAACAACTTCATTTTAAAATCATCCTTATGGCTGTGTATATAATTATGCTACCAAATATTTTCCTTAATAGTGGTGCTGGTATTTTATTTAAAAGTTTTGCTCCTATAAAACTTCCAACAATGCCACCTAAAGCAACATAAAATGCTATATTAAATTCTATAATATCTGCTTTTAAGTAGAAAAAAGTACTTATTATAGATAGAGGAAGTATTATGGATATGGCAGTAGCATGGGCTTTGTGCTCTTTAATGCCTATTAAAAATACTAAGGCAGGCACTATAATCATTCCGCCGCCAGAACCAAATAGTCCATTGATAAATCCTGTAATTAGTCCGATGGCTATTAACTTAATATGTTTAAAATGCATATTTTACTCCTTTATGGTATAATTATAGTACTATTATTAATTTCACCATAATTTAGATGCTTATACTTAAAAGCTAAAATTGGGGGAATATTTTATGGAAAAGACAATAAATGAAATAGTAAAATGGTTGAAAGATAGGGTAAATGAAGCTAATGCCAAAGGGGTGGTTTTTGGTTTAAGTGGTGGAATTGATTCTGCTGTAGTAGCAGCTCTTGCTAAAAAAGCCTTTCCTGAAAATTCATTAGGAATTATTATGCCCTGTCACAGCAATCCTATTGACGAGGAACACGGCTATTTAGTAGCTGAGACCTTAGGGTTAAAGGTAGAAAAAGTTGATTTAACCCAAACTTATGACATCTTGCTAAAATCTATTCCTTTAGAAATAAAAAATAAAACAGCCCTTGCAAATATTAAGCCCAGGCTTAGAATGACTACTTTATACTATTATGCTCAAAGTTTAGGCTATTTGGTTTTAGGTCCTACTAATAAAAGCGAGTTTATAGTAGGATATTTTACAAAACATGGTGATAGTGGTGTAGATCTACTTCCCATTGCATCCTTTACAAAGACTCAAATAAGACAAATGGCAAGATTATTGAACATACCTAAAATCATTATAGAAAAACCACCTACTGCAGGTTTATGGGAAAATCAAACTGATGAAGAGGAAATGGGCTTTGGATATGATGTACTAGATATGTATATTGAAACTAAAACTGGACCTGAAAACTTAGTTAAAAAAATAAAAGATATGGAAAGTAGAAGTGAACATAAAAGAAAGATGCCACCAATTTTTATTCCAAATAATTAAATATATTCACAAGGATATGTTATTATGTTAAAATCTATTAGGAATATTAAGGAGGTAAGAATAATGGCAGGACATTCAAAATGGAGCAATATAAAACATAAAAAGGGCAAAGAGGATGCAAAACGAGCTAAAATATTTACTAAATTAGCAAGATCCATAATGGTGGCAGTTAGAGAAGGCGGTCCAGACCCAGATTACAATCCTGCATTAAAATCTGCTATAGAAAAGGCAAAAGCTGCCAATATGCCAAACGATAATATAGAAAGGGCAATTAAAAAAGGCAGTGGAGAGATGGAGGGTGTATCTTTTGAGGAGATAACATACGAAGGATATGGGCCAGGTGGCATAGCGGTTTATGTTTCCTGTTTAACAGACAATAGAAATAGAACTGCTGCAGATATAAGACATGCCTTTGACAAGGTCGGTGGAAATTTAGGACAAACTGGATGTGTGTCCTTTATGTTTGAAAGAAAGGGATTATTATTTATTGAAAAAAATGATGAAATCTCTGAAGATGATTTAATGTTAGAAGCAATAGATTTAGGTGCAGAAGATATGGAAGTAACTGAAGATGGATTTGAGATTACTACAAGCCCTGAAAATTTTGATAAAGTAAGGGATGGATTATCTGATAGTGGATATGAATTTGCAGTTGCAGAAATTGCCTTCTTGCCATCAAATACAACTAAGCTTACAGATGAAGAAGACATAAAAAATATGATGAAATTAATAGATACATTGGAAGATAATGATGATGTACAGGCAGTCTACCACAACTGGGAAATGCCGGAAGATCAAGATTAATAATATTTGTATATAAAATAAATTGGGGACTAGGTTGCTATCCTAGTTCCCAATTTATTTTCTAGTCTATTTATTTCAGTTACCAATAAATTCAAAAATAATCCTACATCAGTTACTAGGCCTATTGCTTGACTACTGCCTCTGTCGCTTAGTTTTGTAACCACAGCAGCATTTATATCTACACATATCATTTTGGTTTTTGCAGGAAGCATATTTCCACTGGCAATACCATGAAGCATAGTGCCAAGAACTAGCACAATTTCTGCTTTTTGCAAATGCTCACTATAAGCATCCTGTGCTTGAATTATATCTGTAATTGTATCTGGCAATGGTCCATCGTCTCTCAAACTACCAGCCAGAACAAAGGGAACATTGTTTTTGATACATTCATACATAATTCCTGAATTCAATACTTTAGCTTCAACAGTTTTCTTAATGGAGCCATATTTCATAACCTGATTTATAGCTCTCATATGGTTCCTATAGCCATTATGGGTTACCTTCCCTGTTTTAGCACAGACACCTAAGGAAGTGCCATACAGGTTTTTTTCTATATCGTGTACTGCAAGAGCATTGCCTGTCAATAAACAAGCTACATAATTATGACGAATAAGTTGGGATAAATATTGGTCACCACCAGTGTGAACCACAACAGGTCCTGCAACTAAAGTTAACTTTTTATTGTTATAAAAAATATCTTGTGCCAGCTCCTTAATAATCATGTCATTTCTTCTTTCTGATGAAACATAATTATTCATGAAACTAAAAGAATTATCTTCTTTACCATCATTATTTTCATTAATTACTTTTATGCCAGTATCACCACATACAACCATATCCCCACGTTTTATGTCTCTTAATTTTTTGCATACTGCCCCATTTTCATCTACCACTATTAAAGCATCCATTCTTTGATTTTTCACTTTTATCCACTGATGATTGTGGTAAATAAAGGTTGTGTAGTTAGTTGTTGAATAGAAATCATCTGGAACATGTTTATCCATAGTTGCTTTTTTCAATAAAACATTCTTGTCTATATTAAATTTGCTTAATGCCAATTTTATAACCCCTTTCCAAATAATAAAAAAACCTTCATCCTACAATGGGACGAAGGTAATTCGCGGTACCACCCAAATTGATTAAGGGAAAACCCTTAATCCTCTCGAAGCCTGTAACGTTGGCCAACGGACAAACTTAATTCGTTTGCGGCTCAGAGGGTGGGTTCGAAAGAAATAATCTTAGGAGATCTCTCAGTCGGTGGATCTTCCTCCCTGTAAGAATCTTTCAATCTACTGGCCCTCATCACAGCACGAATATATATTTTAAAAAATATTTTATAAAATATTTGATTCTTTGTCAAGAATTTTTTTATAATATTTAATTATTTCTGTAACTGCCTTAAAATTTTTCATTATGCATAAAGAAGATTTTTTTTAAGCATAATAAAGTTGTAGAATAATCACATTAAAGGAGGAATTCCATGGCTGTAGATACTAATTTTGAAGAGATAAAGGAAAAATTTAGAAATGCAGATGTAGATGGTAAAATAGAAATATATACTACAGTCCAAGGTTTAACAGTGGAGCAATACAAGGAACTACTAAGGATGTTTCCAATTAAATATTTAGACAAATTGGAAAAGGCAATGGGATAAAAGTTGAAAGATATTCTTTCAACTTTTATTTTCTTTCATCTGGACAAGCCTAAGCAAATTTAAGATAATAAAGTAGAGGTGGTTTTATTATGGAGAGAGTTGGTAAAATTGGCATTGTATTTTTTGTTCCCCTTTTATTGCTCCTATTATCTGTTGAAATAAACACATTTAATGAAAAATTTTATCTTAAATCTTATATAGATAATAATGTAGAATCAGTTACGGGCAAATCCTTAAGTGAACTGATGGATGTAACAGAAAATTTATTAGATTATTTGAGGGATGAAGCAGATGAAGGAGTACTTAGGCCTAATTTTAATGAAAGGGAAATATTACATATGATAGATGTTAAAGTACTTTTTAAATATGGATATATACTGAGGAATATAAGTTTTTTTATATCTGTTTTGGTAATTGCCTATTTTATTTTGAACAAAAAAATAAAACCATTAGGTAGAATTTTATTTTTTGGACCTTTTATTTGGTGGACAGCCATATTACTATTATTTATTTTGTCTTTGAATGATTTCAATAAATATTTTACCTATTTTCACCTTATTTTTTTTGATAATGATCTTTGGATACTAAACCCAAAAACTGATTTACTTATACAAATGCTTCCCCAAGATTTTTTTATGAATATTTTTAAAAATATAGTATTATTATTCCTGATTATGTTGGTAATAATACAAATAGTAGGATATATATTAATGAAAAAGGGGAAGGATATAAGTGGAAGGATTAATAATTTTTAAAAAATATATTAATTCATTAAAAAGGAGCTTTATACTAAATAATTATTATAATAGTATTATAAAGAAAGGGAAAAATATACAAGCTACATTTTTAGACTTTATATTTATACTATTTTTTTTGATGATTATGTTTACTGCTATAGTATATAGGTTGACCCAGGATGTATTTTTAGCATTTTCCCTTGGAATTGTAATAGGTTTGACCTACATAGTCCTTTTATCCTTATGGAATAGGAGGACAAAAGAGAAAAAGATTCTTAAAATAAATGAGGAAATTGCAGATAATGAATTAATAAAAGAAATTGAGCAAAAAGATAATAGAGAATTTCTCTTTTATGTAAAAGATATACTTGAAAAATACTACAATACTAATCTTTGCGAATATAATAGGTATATAGATTTTGTTGGTGAAATTAATGGAGACTTGTATGGTATAAAGTGTATAAAGTTACCCTTTGATGCTAAGTTAGACTTAGATAAAGTAGAATCATTTAATAGAGAAATGAAAAAAAAGAATATTAAAGGAGGCATTATTGTCACAAATTCTTATTTTAAAGAAGAATTAAAGAACAGAACTAATTATATCTTAATTGATTTTAACAAGATTAAAGAAATGTTAAAGGCAGTAGGTTCATATCCAACTCAAAAGGATATTGAAGATATAATTATATCTAAGTATGAAGATAAAAAGGATATGATAAAAGAAAAGATAACTTCTAAGGATAAGGGCAAAATATTAAAGTTTATGCTATTGGGAGTTATATTGATTCTATACTCCCCCTTTGTTAGTTACACGTTATACTATAGAATTATGGGTTTTTTATCTATTGGTATAGCAATTTTATTAGGTTTTTACAATATAATTAAGTTTATTAATTTAAGTCAAAGAAGAACTTAGGACTTCTATCTATAAGATAGAAGTCTTTATAATGGGGGTATGATTATGATAAGATTTTTAACTGGAGGGGAATCCCATGGAGATTGCCTGGTGGGTATAGTAGAGGGTTTTCCAGCAAAGGTATTTGTAGATATAGAATTTATAAATAAGGAATTAGAAAGAAGACAAAGGGGATATGGAAGAGGAAAGAGGATGGAAATTGAAAAAGACAAAATAGATATAGTTTCAGGTGTAAGAGATGGATTTACAACAGGCAATCCCATATCCTTAATTATTAAGAATAAAGGGAAAGATATAGAACAGGTTGAGATTGTAAGGCCTAGACCAGGCCATGGTGACTTAGCAGGTACTTTAAAATATAATTTTGAAGGTGGCAGAAATGTATTAGAAAGGGCAAGTGCTAGAGAAACGGCTATGAGAGTAGCTGTTGGTAGTTTATGCAAGTTGTTTTTAAAAAAGTTTAATATTGGTATATATAGTCATGTAGTACAGATAGGAAAAATTAAAGTTAAGGATCTGTATTATTATTGGAATGAAGAGGAACTTATAAAAGCTGACACCTCTCCTGTCAGAGTATTGGACAAGGAGTCTGAGATACTTATGATTAAAGAAATAGAAAAAGCAAAAGAAGTTGGTGATACTTTAGGAGGGGTAATAGAAGTAATAGGCAAAAATGTACCTGTCGGACTAGGAAGTTTTACTAATTGGGATAGAAAAATTGATTCAAAAATAGCAAAAAGTATTATGAGTATACCGGGTGTTAAAGGAATAGAATTTGGTTTAGGATTTGAAATGGCTAATAATTTTGGCTCCCAAGTACATGATGAAATATATTATAATAATAAAAGCAAAAAATTTTATAGAAAAACTAATAATGCAGGAGGAATTGAAGCTGGTGTAACAAATGGAGAAGATATAGTATTCAGGTTGGTAATGAAGCCTATTCCAACTTTAAGAAAACCATTAAAGACTGTGGATATAAGGACTAAAAAAGAAGCAGTTGCACAATTTGAAAGATCAGATGTTTGTGCAGTGCCCTCTGCAAGCATAGTGGCTGAAAATATGTTAGCCTATGTATTAGCTAATGAGTTAATACTTAAATTTGGTGGGGATACTATTAATGAAATTTATTCAAACTATACCAGGTATATGGAAACAATAAAAAACTTTTAGAGGTAGAGGATTAATTTTAATAGTTAAAGGGTGATAAATTGAAGATAAATAGCATTAGAAAAGGACTGGTAGGAGAAATTACTGTTCCAGGGGATAAATCTATATCCCACAGGAGTATTATAATAAGTTCTTTATCTACCGGTAATTCAATAATTGAAAATCTATTGGAATCAGAAGATGTAGAAAGGACCATAGAGGCTTTTAAAAATATGGGAGTAAATATTATAAAGAAAAATAACAAGTATTATGTAGAAGGCGTAGGATTAAAAGGATTGGAAAAACCTAAAAAGCCCATAGATTGTGGTAATTCAGGGACTACAGCTAGGCTACTAAGTGGAGTATTAGTGGGACAAAAATTTGACTCAATTATTGTTGGTGACGAATCCCTATCAATGCGACCTATGGATAGAATTATTTTACCACTTAGTAAAATGGGAGCTAAAATTAAAGGAAGAATGAATAAACACCTGCCTATATGTATAAGTCCATCACAAGATAAACTTAAATCTATAAACTATGAGTTGCCAGTAGCAAGTGCTCAGGTAAAATCTGCTATATTACTAGCAACACTATATGCTACAGGCAAGACATCTATTATAGAGAACAAGGTAACTAGAGATCATACAGAAAGAATGTTAGAATATTTTGGTTGTAATGTGTATAGAACAAATAATGTTATATACGTGGACTCAAATTCTGTACCGGTGGGTAAAAAAATATATGTACCTGGAGATATTTCTTCTGCATCTTATTTTATTGTAGCTGCAACAATTATAGAAGGCTCTAATTTAACCATTAGAAATGTAGGTATTAACCCTACAAGGTCTGGCATTATAACAGTACTTAGAAAAATGGGAGCAGATATTAAAATTGTTAACAAAAGAGAACTAAATAATGAGCCTGTAGGAGATATAGTTGTTAAACATGCTCCCTTAAAGGGTATTGTAGTTGATGAACAAATCATTGGGACTTTGATTGATGAAATTCCCATATTGGCTGTTGCAGCTTCCCTTTCTGAAGGTACAACTGTAATAAAGGATGCTGAGGAGTTAAAATACAAGGAAAGCAATAGGTTAGAGACTATATATAGTGAGCTCAAAAAAATGGGGGCTAATATTAAAATGATGGGGAATGACCTGATAATAGAAGGTGTAAAAGAATTAAATGCTGGCAAATTTGACTCTTATAATGATCATAGAATGGCAATGGCATTATCAATTGCAGCCCTTAAAGGAAATGGTCAGTCTGAAATTTTAGGCTATAAATCTGTAAATATTTCTTTTCCTAGTTTTTATAAAACCCTATATAGTCTATGTTAAAAATTTGATTTTTTTGTTATAAATTAATATAATTTTTATAAAAGGTATATAAAAGGAGGATTTGATATGGCATTAAAATTACCAATAGCATTGTCAAATAGACATGTTCATTTAAGCCAAGAAGATTTAGATATTCTGTTTGGAGAAGGTTATAAGTTAACTATTAAAAAAGATTTATCACAACCAGGCCAATATGCTTGTGAAGAAAAAGTTGATTTGGTAGGTCCAAAAGGTACTATAAAAGGTGTTAGAGTATTAGGACCTGTTAGGAGCAAGACACAGGTTGAAATATTATTAGCTGATGCCTTTAAATTAGGAGTGGAACCAGTCATTAGAAATTCTGGAGATATAGAAGGAACACCAGGTTTAAAAATAGTAGGGCCAAAAGGTGAGATAGAATTAGACAAGGGAGTTATTGTAGCAGCAAGACATATTCACATGCATACTGATGATGCAGAAAGATTTGGAGTTAAGGATGGTGATGTAGTAAAGGTTAAAACTGAAGGTCCTAGGGCTGTAGTGTTTGAAAATGTACTAATAAGATCAGGAGAAACACATGCATTAGAAATGCATGTAGATTTGGAGGAAGGCAATGCAGCAGGAGTGAAAAATGGCGATATGGTTGAGTTAATCAAGTAGAGGTGTTATTATGGATATTAATTCAAAAATAGATCATACCTTACTTAAACCAGAAGCTACATCCGATATGATTGAAAACCTTTGCAGGGAAGCTTTAGAATTTGGTTTTGCAGCTGTTTGTGTTAATCCCTATTATGTAACAAGGGCAAAAAATTTACTTAAAGGCTCAAATATAAAGGTAGCTACTGTAGTAGGATTTCCTTTAGGTGCAAATACAAAAGAAGTAAAGGCTTTTGAAGCCAGAAAGGCAGTAGAAGATGGTGCAGATGAAATAGATATGGTTATTAATATAGGTGCCTTAAAAAACAGGGATTATGAATATGTAATGGAAGATATAAAAGCTGTTGTTGATGCTGTTGAAGGCAAGGCCATAGTTAAAGTCATAATTGAAACTTGTTTATTGACTAAAGAGGAAAAGATAAAAGCTTGTGAACTTTCTAAAGAAGCAGGTGCTGATTTTGTAAAAACTTCTACTGGTTTTAGTACTGGAGGTGCTACAATAGAAGACATTATCCTTATGAAGAAAACTATAGGCGACAGTATGCAAATAAAGGCTTCTGGCGGTATAAGGGATTTTGAAACTGCAAAGGCCATGATTGAGGCAGGAGCGTCTAGAATAGGTGCTAGTTCATCAGTAAAAATAGTAAAAGGATTATAAAATAATTTAAAGCTAATTAAGTATACTTAATTAGCTTTAAATTATTGATTATTTTGTCACAAAGCGGGTAAAATTGACTTAGAGCAAATTAAGTTAAGGGGGAGATTTAATGAATCAATATCATGAACCAGTAGAATATTTGGATGAAAAAGCAAAGGATATTGTTAGGGCTTTAAACAGTTTAAAGGAAGAAATTGAAGCAGTGGATTGGTATAACCAAAGGGTTGTAGCTACACAGGATGAAGAACTAAAGGCAATAATGGCACATAACAGAGATGAAGAGATTGAGCATGCCTGCATGACCTTAGAATGGCTAAGAAGGAATATGCCAGTATGGGACGAGCAGTTAAGGACTTATTTGTTTACAGAAGGACCAATAACTGAATTAGAGGATGAAGCAATGGGAAGGGAAGAAGGTTCTACTGGTAGGGAAGAAGGATTAAATATTGGAGATCTTAAGGAAAGAGGTGATAAATAATGTTATATAAAGAACTTGCACCTATTAGTAAAGAGGCATGGGAAGAAATAGAGGAGCAATTAAAGGATGTATTTGTAAATTATCTTTCAGCTAGAAGAGCTGTAAGAGTAATTGGACCAAAAGGATGGGATTTTAATGTAATAACAGAAGGTAGACTTGGAGACATTGAAGAAGATGGAGATTTATGTTATGGAACTTATAAAGTAATACCATTAACTGAGGTAAGAATAGAGTTTGAAATGGACAGATGGGAATTAGATAATATAGGTAGAGGCGCTAAGGATATTGACTATACTCCTTTAGAAGAAGCTGCTAAGAAAATTGCACTATTTGAAGAAAATGTAGTATACAATGGTTATAATAAATTACATATAAAAGGACTTGTAAATTCTTCAGAAAATGAAACTCTAAAATTTGGTGAAGATGAGGAAGAAATTTTAGATGCCATTGCAAAGGGAGTTATAACCTTGAAAGAAAATTTTGAAGAAGGTCCCTATACATTAATAGTGGGGGAAAGGGCTTATAGAAGAATAATATCTAAAGGAGTAGAAAATTCACTTAAGGATGAAATAGAGAAAATTATTGGAGGCAAAATTATTTATAGTCATGTGCTAGATGGAGCAGTATTAATTCCTTATGATCATGAAGACTTAGAGTTAACAATAGGACAAGATTTATCTATTGGATATCAGTATCATGATAGTAAAAAGGTAAAATTTTTCCTAACAGAATCCTTTACCTTTAGGGTATTAGATCCAGCCATTATAGTAAACTATGCCCTTTAATGTTTAATATATAAAAAAATACTCCTATACTTGTACAAGTATATGGAGTATTTTTTTATATATTAAATCTAAACAAGACCACGTCACCATCTTGTATTACATAATCCTTTCCTTCTATTCTTACAAGTCCCTTTTCCTTAGCTTTATTCATTCCACCACACTCAATCAGTTCTTCATAGTTTATGACTTCTGCCCTAATGAAGCCTCTTTCCATATCTGAATGTATTTTTCCAGCTGCTTGTGGTGCTTTAGTTCCCTTTTTTATTGTCCAGGCTCTTACTTCCTTTTCTCCAGCAGTTAAAAAACTCATTAGTCCCAATAAGTCATAGCTAGCATTAATAAGCTTATCTAAACCAGATTCTTTGATTCCTAATTCTTGAAGAAACTCTTCTTTTTCGCCTGCTGACAACTGGGAAATTTCAGATTCTATTTTAGCAGATACTACAATGACTTCTGAATTTTCTTTTGCAGCATATTCTTTAACTTGCTTTACATATTCATTATCATTTTCTCCTAACAGGTCCTCTTCAGATATATTGCATACATATAGAACTGGTTTTAGGCTGAGGAGACTAAAGCTTTTTATTAAGTTTAACTCTTCATCTGAAAAGCCTAAGCTCCTTAAAGGCCTTCCATCTTCTATAGAGGATCTTAATATCTTTAATAATTCAAGTTCCTTTGTATAGCTTTTATCTGCTTTTGCCATCTTTTCAACCTTGTTTAGTCTATTTTCGATTAACTCTAAATCTGAAAGCATAAGTTCCAGGTTAATAGTATCTATATCTGTTAAGGGGTTTATTTTTCCTTCAACATGGCTTATATTTTTATCTTCAAAGCACCTAACCACATGGACTATTGCGTCAACTTCCCTTATATGGGAAAGAAATTTATTTCCCAATCCTTCCCCCTTGCTTGCTCCTTTAACTAGTCCTGCAATATCTACAAATTCTATAGTTGCATAGGTTATTTTTTCAGGTTTAATTAATTCTGCCAACATGTCTACCCTTTTATCTGGAACATTAACTATTCCCACATTTGGTTCTATTGTGCAAAAAGGATAGTTTTCAGCTTCTGCCTTTTGAGCGGTTAATGCATTAAAAAGAGTACTTTTTCCTACATTTGGTAGTCCAACTATGCCTAATTTCATTTAAATCTTCCTTTCAAATTAAGTATCTTGCACAAAAGATATTATACATTATAAGTTTAAACACTTCAATATTTTGAGGCTATTATTTAAGAGGAGGAACATTAAAATATATATTTTTGTAATAAAATTATTAAATTTTGTAAAACTATATTTCAAGGAGGCGATTTTATGAAGAATAAGGTTAAAATTTTAAGTTTATTAATTATATTAACCCTTATAATAGGTGGATGCAGTACAGGGAAAAATGATGAAAATGATAATGTAGCTGAAGAAAATATGGGTCAAGAGGAGTTATTTGAAGATATAAGTTTAAATGTTTCAGGGAAAAGCTATGATTTGCTGGTACGATCCGAAGCAATATCAGATGCAGTAGTAAACCTATTTGGAATTGATAATGCCACCAGCATTATACTTAATGACAAGGTTGCAGTTGGATTAGAAATGGCAGAGGGGCATGAGTTTACAGAAGATGTAATAAATACTGTGATTAATACTGTTAAGGAAAAGGACAGTTCCATATCTGAAGTTTTTGTATCAGGAGACAAAAAAATATTTGATGATATAGAAGGTGTAATTGAGAATTTAC
>JAAYHM010000065.1 GCA_012735405.1 Tissierellia bacterium
CTACCTATATAGTAGTTAAGGCAAGGCCTGGTTTTCTTAGGATTTTTATCAAAATTTATTTTGCAAGTCCTAATAGGATATAGATTTCTAATTATATCAATTGTATCATTTACAGCATAAGCACTTGGATAGGGACCAAAATATTTTGCTCCATCCTTTAATACCTTTCTGGTTTTTAATACCCTAGGATATTTTTCATTGGTAGTAACCTTTATATATGGATACTGTTTATCGTCTCTTAAGAGTATATTGTACTTTGGTTTGTGTTTTTTAATAAGATTAGCCTCTAAAATTAATGCCTCCACTTCATTGTCTACTATTATATACTCAAACTCGGCAATATGTCTTACCATGGCCTGTACTTTAGGGGGATTGTTTCTAGAAGATTGAAAATACTGACGGACCCTATTTTTTAAGCTTACAGCCTTTCCAACATATATTATCTCTCCACTTTTATCTTTCATTATATACACGCCAGGTTCATCCGGAAGTTTCTTTAGTTCTTCATCTATATTAAACATAAAATCCCCTTTCAAATTTAGTATTACATTTATATAGTACCATATGTGTTAAAATAATAGACTTATAATATATTATACAAAAAATAAACCCATAGTTAAAAATAAAACTATGGGTTTATTTGTAAAATTTATTAAATCTCCCTAGTTTCCTCCTTAAGCCATTGTCTTTCTTCTTCACTTAAATATGGAGATAGTTTTTCATATACTTTCTTATGATAACTATTAAGCCAGTTTCTTTCCTTTTCAGTAAGCATGTTCACATCCACTGCTTCTAAATCTATTGGCACATAAGATAGTATATCAAATTTCATAAACTTTCCACCGTATTCAGTTTCTATATCTTCATCAACTACTGCTACATTTTCAATTCTTATACCATATTTCCCTGCCTTATATACACCAGGCTCTATGGTAACCACCATTCCTTTTTCTAAAACTACCTCATTTGGTATTGGAGAAATTCTATGGGGACCTTCATGTACATTTAATAAATATCCTACACCATGGCCAGTTCCACATTTATAATCCAGCCCTTCCTGCCATAAAGGATACCTTGATAATACATCTATATTTGACCCAGTTGTACCATATAAAAATCTTGCACTTATTAAATTTATGTGTCCTTTTAATGTTAGGGTAAAATCTCTTTTTTCTTCATCTGTAATATGGCCTAATACTATGGTTCTTGTAATATCGGTAGTCCCTTCTAAGTATTGTCCACCAGAGTCAACCAAAAATAGGCCTTCTTTCTTTAGCTCATAGTTTGATTTGCCCTCTTCAGCCCTGTAGTGCATCATAGCTGCATTTTCCTTATAGGCTGCTATGGTATCAAAACTTGGTTCAATAAATCCTTCCTGTTCCCTTCTAAACTCTTCTAATCTTTCTGCAGCAGATACTTCTGTAATAACAGTCTTTCCTACATTTTGGTCTAGCCAATACATGAATTTAACTAAGGCTACCCCATCTTTTATATAAGCCTTTCTTTGATTTTGGATTTCTGTAGTATTTTTAATTGCCTTTAAATTTGTTGTTATATTTGTTCCCTCTATTATGTTACATCCTTCAGGTATAGCCTTATACAGCCATCTGTTAGTTCTGGAAGGGTCAAGGAATACACTTTTACCCTTTTCAAAATTTTCTACATAGTTTATTACCCTATTATAATCCTCTATTTCTATTCCATTTTCACTTAAGTAATTCCTTACCTCGTCACCTAATTTTTCATTATCTACAAATAAGTAGGCCTTGTCCTTAGATATAAGGGCATAGGATATTACCACTGGATTGTTAGCTATATCCCTCCCTCTTATATTATAAAGCCAGGCTATATCATCTAAAGAAGCTAATAGGAAATAATCAGCTCCCTCCTTCTCCATTTCCTTTCTTACTTGATTGATTTTTTCCTTGGCAGATTTACCTGTATATTTTTCATCTAGTACAAATACCTTGGTCTTTGGAAGTGCTGGCCTATCTGTCCATAGCTCACCTACTAGATCATGGTCCTCTATAAATTTTATGTTTTTATTTTTAAAATGGCTTTTTAACTTTTCAAAATCTGATTGTGGAAAGATCTTTCCATCAAATCCAATACTGTCTCCATCTTCAAGCTTATCCCTTAAGTATTCAGCATAGCTTGGAGTAGAAGGAAGACCTGTTTTGTAAAGCTTTATTTCACTTCCTGCAATTTCATTTTCTGCCTGTATCCAGTACCTGCCATCTGCCCAAAGTATGGCTTCATCCTCTGTCACAACAACAGTTCCTGCAGAACCTGTAAATCCTGAAATCCATGCTCTAGCCTTATAATAATCAGCTAAATACTCAGATTGATGAGGGTCATAAGTTGGTATTATATAGGCCCTTATTCCCTTTTCTTTCATAAGTCCTCTTAAACTTTTAATTTTTTCATTTGCCTTCAAGCCCATTTCCCCTTTCTAAATTTTTGTATTCATTATCTTCAATTTTTAATAGTATATTAGCTAAACCAATAGCTGATATACCTGCAGTTAGTTTTGCTAAAATAAAAGGAACTACTATTTCTTGGGAAATTCCAGATACATAGCCTAATTGTCCTCCAAATACAAAGGCTCCACTTACTGCAAAAGCTGCATTTATTACCTTGCCTTTATTATCCATTTTATCATATATAGCCAGCATTGGCACACAGTTTGCCAAAGAAGATACCAGACCTAACATGGAAATATCATTAAAAGCTGTTTTCCCTGAAATCCTATTAAGCCTATTGCTTAGCTTAGCCTTAATTATATGAAACATGGGATAGGCACCAGATAAGATTACAGCAATTTTACCAACTATTATAAGCCCTTCTTCAAAGGGCAATAAATTAGGTATTATTTTAATTCCCAGTATAAAATCTAATATACTAATTAGTAGTCCAATGGAGCTTACTACTACAATTCCTCTTCCTAAAGCCTTAAAAGCCCTAAAGCTTGTGTTTTGAAATTTAAATAGCCCTGTTACTATTATTATGGACAGCATTATAACAGGTGTTAAATTAATAAATATGGTTTTTAATCTAATAGACATTAAAAGACCACCTATTATCATTCCAATGGGTATGGTTACTATTCCTGCCAAAATACCCTTTGTGAAGAAGGGAAAGTCTTCCTTGGATACCAGATTTAAAGCTACAGGCATTGTAAAGGATATGGTAGCTCCTAACATTGATGCCAGTATAAGTCCTGAGTATTCTGCCATAAGTTGGCTTTCTGCTACTATTTCACTGGTTGAATACCCACCCATATCTGTTGCTAATATACTGGATATAAATATGGAAGGGTCTGCACCAGTGATTTGGGACAGTATTTTAAGTACTGGCAGCATTATTTGAGATATAAAGGGGGATAAAGATATAATTCCAATCATAGTTAAAGCAAGGGATCCCATGCCTTTAAACCCTTCTTCAAATTCCTTACCTAGTCCATTTTTGTTTCCCCTTATCCTATCTATGCCACCTATAATTGCAAAGAAAAGCATGATGTAATTTACTATATTTGACATATTCCACCTCTTAATTTTACTTATAAAACAATTATAATATATGTACAAGCTTTTATGAATAGAGAAAATAAAAGACAGGAATCCCTGTCTTCATACAAATATAATAATTCCTCTAACCATATTAGATTCATCCAATACTAATCCAAAACTATCCTCAATTTTTAAATCTGAAAAGTCTATATTCATAGCCTTATTATTTCTTTTTAGTACTATTACCACATCTTCCCTAACCCTTAGTATAGGACTAACTCTCTGGCTATTATGGTCCATATGCTGCTTTATTATGAGTTTTCTATTTTCATAATCTACTTTTAATATACTGCCATATATAAAACTTTCCCCCTTCTCGTAATCAGCCTCAGGAAAATCTATAAAATTTTTTTCTTCTCCCAGTGAAAAGGCTGTATTATATATGGATAGCAAAACTATAATTCCTAATACAATAAATAATTTTTTCATACTACCCCTCCTTTAGGAGGAGTATTGACAAAAAGGAAAAATTTAAACAATTTTATATATTATTATTAAAAGAAGGTGATATCTATAATATGGGCTATAAAACCAGCAACAAATGAAAGGGGTATACTGTACAAAGTTTTTAAAATATAAAATTTAGCTCCAAAAAAAGCAGTTTCAAAAGGCATTTTACTCAGGCTCACTAGACACCATCCCGTAATAATAGATATTACAGTTCCTAATCCTGCACCAGAGGCCAATATTGAGGCTACAATCGGTAAAGAGGCATAAGGCCCCATTGCCATTATCATACCACCAAAGGTGCCTAAAAATATTCCCCTTACTCCAGCTTCTGTTGAAAGCCAATTTTGAACAAATTCCTTTGGTATTAATACTTCTATCATACCTGCTAGTATAAAGGCACTTAATATAAGAGGTGCTGTATTTATCATCTGCTTAATACCTGCTCTTAGCCCTTCATAATGCTTTCCATTTTTTCTCCAGTTAACAAGCAGAAGTATGATGGCTGCTATACTAAGTATTATTGTTGTTTGCAGCATTTTTTTCACCTGCTTCCATAGATGGATATTTGTTTATATATTTATCATTATAATATTTTACCGCCATGCCAGCTAAAATAGGCATAGGCAGGGTTATTAAGTATCTTATAAGGGTAACTTGTGGATTGACTAAGCTCATCTCCATAGGAATTCTGGAAAAGTCGTAAATTTGTTTGCCAAATATGAATGAAATTAATATATAAAAGGGTATTGCTTTTTCCTTAAAACTTGCAACAAAGGGATAAAATATATAAGGGCCTCCTGGAAACAGGCCTCCAGCAATGGCACTTATTATTACCCCTTTTATGCCGCTAAATTTATTTAGCCATGTATCCAGTACTTCCTTTGTAAGAAGAACCTGAAGTTGCCCTATTAAAATGAAAGAGACAAAAAGCATAAGGGCAGATTTTATTGCTGTATTGTATGACACATTGAAGCCTTTTAAAACAAGTTCATTTCCTCCAACCAAATAGGCTATTACAATAAAAACTGCTGCAGCTACAAGCATTATAATTAAGGACCTTTTCATTTCATCACCTTCCTTAAATTTTTATTAAGTTATCTATCTACAATATCCTTTACCCTTATAGTACCATAAAAATTCTCTCCACCTTGTAAAGATGGAGAGAATTTATTATAAATCTACTTTTATTTTTTCACCTAAAGTAATATTATTTTCTGTAACTATTGAATCATAGGCCAATATGTTTACTCCATTTTCATAGGCTAATCTAACAGCTTGAGAAAATTTACCGTCCATTTCCCAATTAGGACGAAATTTCCTTGGCCCCTTCATCTGGATTAAAAACAAGACCACTCCTTTATATCCATCCTTAACAGCTTCTATTAACTCTAAAACATGCTTTCTGCCTCTTTCAGTAGGAGCATCAGGAAACATGGATATACCATCTATCTCTAAAGTAACACCTTTTACCTCTATAAATCCTTTTTCCTTTTTGCTTTCAAAATAAATATCATATCTTGAATTGCCATAAGTTACTTCCCTTTCAATGTGGATTAAATCCTCCAAGCCTTCAATCTTGTTTTCTTTTAAGGCTTCAAATACTACCCTATTTGGCACCTGGGAATCCATATTAACCAGCATATTTCCTTTCCACACAGCAATTAAGGAGTACTTGGTTTTTCTATCTTTTATATGGGAGCAATCCTCCAATACAACTTTTGCTCCTGGTATAAGCAGTTCCTTACATCTTCCAGTATTCTTTACGTGGGCTATTTCCTCTTCTCCATTAATTAATACATGGGCTATAAACCTATTGGGCCTTTTAATAAATATGCCATCTACTATTTTTTTATACATCATCTATTATCCCTCAAAACTTTCTTTAAATACTGTCCTGTATAGGACTCTTCCACTTCCATTATTTCTTCAGGGGTACCACAGGCTACTACTGTACCTCCCCTGTCTCCTCCTTCTGGCCCCAAATCTATTATATAATCGGCTGTTTTTATTACATCCAAATTGTGCTCTATAACTATAACAGTATTTCCCCCTTCTACAAGTTTCATTAGAACATTTATTAATTTATGGATATCTGCTGCATGAAGACCTGTTGTTGGTTCATCCAATATATATATGGTTCTTCCTGTGCTTTTTCTACTTAACTCAGTAGCTAACTTTACCCTTTGAGCCTCACCACCAGATAGCTCTGTTGAAGGTTGCCCTAGTTTAATATATCCTAAACCTACATCATATAAGGTTTCTATTTTTCTTTTAATTCTAGGTATATTTTCAAAGAATTCCAAGGCTTCTTCAACTGTCATATCCAATACATCTGAAATTGTCTTTCCTTTATACTTAACTTGTAGTGTTTCCCTATTATATCTTTTTCCCTTACATACCTCACAGGGCACATAAACATCTGGTAAAAAGTGCATTTCCACCTTTAATATACCGTCTCCCTTGCAGGCTTCACATCTTCCACCTTTTACATTAAAGCTAAACCTTCCCTTGTTATATCCTCTCATCTTAGCTTCTGGTGTCATGGCAAATACCTCACGGATGTAGTCAAATACCCCTGTATATGTTGCAGGATTGGATCTGGGAGTTCTTCCAATGGGAGACTGATCTATTACTATTACCTTGTCAAGATTTTCTAATCCTCTTATTTCCTTATGCTTACCAGGTCTTATCTTTGCCCCATTTAATTTCTGTGCTAAACTCTTATATAGTATTTCATTTACCAGGGTACTTTTTCCTGAGCCAGATACTCCTGTAACACAGGTTAGCACCCCAAGGGGAAATTTAACATCTATATTTTTAAGATTGTTTTCCCTTGCACCTATAACTTCCAACCAATTTCCATTTGGAGGAGTCCTCTTTTGTGGAACCTCTATTTTTTTAATTCCAGACAGATACTGGCCAGTTATAGAATCTGGGTTTTTCTTAATATCTTCCACAGTACCCTGGGCAACTATATATCCTCCATGGATTCCCGCTCCAGGGCCTATATCCACTATATAATCTGCAGCATACATAGTATCTTCATCATGTTCTACTACTATAAGAGTATTGCCTAAATCTGTTAGATTTCTTAAGGCATTTAACAATTTATCATTGTCCCTTTGGTGAAGACCTATACTGGGTTCATCTAACACGTATACTACTCCCACCAGACCAGACCCTATCTGGGTTGCAAGCCTAATCCTCTGTGATTCCCCTCCAGACAAGGTTCCTGCACTTCTTGACAAGGTAAGGTAATCTAATCCAACATCCTTTAGGAATTTAAGCCTTTTTTTAATTTCCTTAAGTACCTGGCCACCAATTAACTGTTGGGTCTCTGTTAGTTTTAAATTGTCAAAGAAATCTAAAGCCTTTGATATGGATAGATCTGTAACTTCTGCTATATTAAGACCTCCAACCCTTACAGCTAAAATCTCTGGCTTTAGCCTTTTTCCCTTACATGCTGGGCAGGGTATTTCTGCCATATACTCTTCTATCTTGCTTCTCATGTAGTCTGAGCTTGTTTCATGATACCTTCTTTCAAGATTTGATATTATACCTTCAAAGGTTCCCTTATAAGTTTTTACACCTCCACTAAAGTGGCTACTAAATTTGAAAGTTATTTCTCGGTCTGTGCCATATAAAAGCTCATCCATAAATTTTTTAGGTGCATATTTTAAAGGGGTGTCCAAATCAAATCCATTATCTTCAGCTAAAGTTTTTATTATTTGATGATAATAAGTAGACTCACCAGAGTTGCTGTAGGGTACTATCCCTCCTTCATTTATGCTTAGTTCTTTGTTTGGTATAACTAAATCTTCATCTATTTTTTTATAAAATCCAATACCATTACATGTAGGACAGGCTCCATAAGGGCTGTTGAAGGAAAACATCCTTGGTGATAGTTCCTCCATTGCTATTCCACAATCAGGACAGGCTAGCTTTTGGCTAAACATAATTCTTTCCCCATCAATTATATCTACCAATATTAAGCCATCTGATAATTTTAATGCTGCTTCCAAAGAATCTGTAAGCCTTCCTTCAATTCCTTCCTTGACTATAAGCCTATCTACTACAATTTCAATATTGTGCTTTTTATTCTTATCCAGCTTTATATCATCAGTTACCTCATACATTTCTCCATCTACAATTATTCTTATATAGCCTTCTTTTTTAATATTTTCTATCAAATTTTTATGTTCACCTTTTTTACCCCTTACAACTGGAGCCAGTATTTGTATTCTGGTCCTTTCCTCCAGCTCCATTATCCTGTCAACCATCTGATCCACTGTCTGGCTGGTAATCTCCTTACCACATTTAGGACAATAGGGGGTACCTATTCTGGCAAATAATAGCCTTAAGTAATCGTATATTTCAGTTACAGTTCCTACTGTAGATCTAGGATTTCTGCTTGTAGTTTTCTGGTCAATGGCTATAGAGGGTGAAAGACCTTCTATATAGTCTACATCAGGCTTCTCCATTTGCCCTAAAAATAAACGGGCATAGCTGGAAAGGCTTTCTACATACCTTCTCTGGCCTTCAGCATATATGGTGTCAAAGGCTAGAGAAGATTTGCCTGAACCACTTATACCAGTAATGACAATAAATTTATTTCTTGGCAGCTCTAAATCTATATTCTTAAGATTATGTTCCCTTGCACCTTTAATTATTATTTTGTCTTTGTCCAATTGTATTTCACCTCGTTTTCTTCTTGTGCAGTTGACAGTTTTCAGTAGACGATTGATGATTAAACAAGCTAAAGAACCGTCCCTTGTCTTATTTAAG
This sequence comes from Tissierellia bacterium, assembly GCA_012735405.1. Lineage (GTDB taxonomy): Bacteria > Bacillota > Clostridia > Tissierellales > Tepidimicrobiaceae > JAAYFE01. The sequence goes on from JAAYHM010000065.1 coordinate 8,805, forward strand.
CCCTGCTTCCTTCATCTTTTTTAGTTCAATCATTCTATCCCTTAATTCTGCAGCCTTTTCAAAGTTCAGCTCTTCTGCTTCCTTAAGCATTTCTTCCCTAAGGGCTTCTATCATGGTATCCAAATCATCTATTTTAGATATGTCTACCTTGTATTCTTCTTCATCTTCCAGGGCTATTGTAGCTTCTATTACATCCCTGACACTTTTAACAATAGTTTTAGGAGTAATATTGTGTTCCTTATTATATCTAGCCTGTATTTCCCTTCTCCTATTTGTTTCATCTATGGCATTTTTCATTGATTTTGTTATAGTATCTGCATACATAATAACTTGTCCTGATGCATTTCTGGCAGCCCTACCAATAGTCTGTATTAGGGAGGTTTCTGATCTTAAGAATCCTTCCTTGTCAGCTTCTAATATGGCTACTAAAGAAACTTCAGGCAAGTCCAGTCCTTCCCTCAACAGGTTTATACCTATTAATACATCATATTTTCCTAACCTTAAATCTCTTATTATCTTCATTCTTTCTAAGGTATCAATATCTGAATGTAGATAGGTTACCTTGATTCCTATTTCCTTAAAATAGTCTGTCAAATCCTCGGCCATTTTCTTTGTCAGGGTAGTGACTAATACCCTTTCATTCCTTTCTGCCCTTATCCTTATTTCATTAATTAAATCATCAACTTGATGTTCAATAGGCCTTACATCTATTTTAGGATCTAAGAGGCCTGTAGGTCTTATGATCTGCTCCACAATTTGCTCCGAATGTTCCTTTTCATAAGGTCCTGGAGTTGCTGATACATATATTATCTGATTAACCAAGCTTTCAAACTCCTCAAATTTTAACGGCCTGTTATCCAGGGCTGAAGGCAGCCTAAAACCGTATTCTACTAAATTCATCTTCCTTGACCTATCCCCTTCATACATACCCCTTAGTTGTGGAAGGGTTACATGGGATTCATCTACAATTATTAGAAAATCTTTTGGAAAATAATCTATTAAGGTAAAAGGTCTACTGCCTGGAGCTCTTCCACTTAAATGCCTTGAGTAGTTTTCTATGCCCTGGCAAAAACCCATTTCCCTTAACATTTCTATATCATATCTGGTTCTTTGTTCCAGTCTTTGAGCCTCTAAAAGCTTATTTTGAGAGCGAAGTTCCCTTAATCTTTCCTCTAACTCTTCTTCAATACTTATAATAGCCCTTTCCAACTTTTCAGCAGATGTGGCATAGTGGGATGCGGGAAATATTGATACATGGTTTCTTGCCCCTATAATCTCTCCAGTTATGTGATTTATCTCTACTATCCTATCAATTTCATCTCCAAAGAATTCAACCCTGATAGTATTTCCACTGGAGCCTGCTGGATATATTTCCAGTACATCTCCTCTAACCCTAAAGGTACCCCTAGTGAAGTTTACATCATTTCTAATGTATTGTATATCTATTAGCTTTTTCATTATTTCATCCCTATCCTTAACCATGCCTGGTCTTAAGGATATAACTAAATTTTCATAATCAATTGGGTCACCCAATCCATATATACAGGAAACACTGGCTACTATAATAACATCCCTTCTTTCAAAAAGGGCTGCAGTTGCAGAGTGCCTTAGTTTATCAATTTCATCATTTATAGAAGCATCCTTTTCAATATAGGTATCAGTTTGAGGCACATAGGCTTCTGGCTGATAATAATCATAATAAGATACAAAGTAATCTACTGCATTGTTTGGAAAAAATTCCTTAAACTCACTGGCTAACTGATAGGCCAAGGTTTTATTATGTGCAATTACCAGGGTTGGTTTTTGTACCCTTTCTATAACATTGGCCATGGTAAAAGTTTTTCCTGAACCGGTAACACCTAATAAAGTTTGATGCTTGTAGTTTTTCAATATACCATTACTTAATTTTTCAATAGCCTGGGGCTGGTCTCCTGTAGGTTTAAAATCTGATTCTATTTTAAACTTGTTCATACTTTCACCTCTAAATGAACATTTGTTCTATACTCTATTATATAATATTATATTTACTTGTCAAAAAAATTTTAAAGCTAAAATTATTGAAGAATATCCAATATTAGTATAAACTATTAAAAAAGGAGGTACTAATTATGGTAAAAAAATTATTATTATATATTATTATAACCTTATTTGTAATTGGATGTAGTCATAAAGAAGAAGTACCCCATTTAGACACAAGTAAAACTTTAAGGGAAGAAATTATTGAGCATAGGACTGAAAAAATAGTTTTATCTAAGGGTTTCCAGTCTACTGAACCAATGGTTGAAGCTACAAATGAGGGCGGAAAACTAAAGCTGATAGTTAGAGCCGGAGTAATGGAATGCTCTGGTATTAGCATAGATAAAGTTACTAAATCGGGGGATACAATTACCTTATACATATCAGGCTTATTTGAAAAGGATAAGATGCAACTGGCAATTCCACAGGCAAGTATAATTATAGAAGAACCAATTAATAATAATATTAATAATCTAAATTTTAAAATAGTATCCCAAAATTATAAGCCTATAGCTTTAAAGTATAATAAAAATCAAATAATAGATAAAATTCGTGGTGAATTTAAAATAGATATAAATACAATGCCACAAGTTGAATTAATAAAGCATGGAGACAATATACATTGGAATATGGTTTTTTTTAATCTGGTTCATAAGGAAAAGGATAGGTACCCCTTATCTAATTTAAAAGTTAAGGCAGACGCATTAACAGGAGAAATTTTAGATTATGAAAAAAATACCATATCTACATACATAGATGAAGGTTATATAATGGACTATCTTCCAAATAAATTGATTTTATATAAAAAGACACATGTAGATAATAATATTCAGTATGAAAGCTTATGGACCTATGACATAGAATCTCAACATAGGACTAAAATATATACTACAAAGTTAAATATTCAAAATGCATACTTTAATCCGGAAGGTAAATATATATCCTTAATAGAAAAAGATGATACAAAAAGTGATATATACATAATTGAAGTATCAAAAAATATAGCATACAAAATCACTTCACCGGAGCACTTTAATCCTAAATTAATTAAATGGAAAAATAATGATGAACTTTCTATAGCTAATATAAACAATACCAGAACTACCATACTTACATATGATGTCAATGAAAATAGATTATCAAAGGAATTTGAAATGGATAAAATAGTAAATTCCTTTGATATTTTAGAAAATATGATAATTTTCTCAGAAGCTGATGAACTGGCTATGAATAAGAATATATATTTAACAATGGATGGAATTAGTTTAAAAGAAATAGGAGAAGGGTTTAATCCTAGTTTTTTTGATGATAAGAATATAATATACCTTAATAATGATGAAAGTGTTAATAAAAATAAGTTGATAATTTATAGCATTGAAAGAAATAGCATAATGAATAAGTTGGATTACAACATTATAAGCTATAATAAACTTAATGACGATACCTTAACATTCATAGAAAACAGTAGCTTTACTAATGAATATAACTTTATAAAATATGATATAAATAACAGAACTGTAATTTCTGCATATAGGATAAATAGTCCAAACCTGTTCTATAATTCAGAAGATGAAAAAGCCTACTTGTCACTAACTATATCTGGTAAAGATAAAAATATAAACAATATATATTGTATAGACTTAAATGAAGTAAGTATAGCAAAGTGAAACGAACCATAGGGTTCGTTTCACTATTTAAAATTCAACTTTCTTTTATAAAATTTATTCAAAACTCCAATAATTCCAGGCATACTATCCTCAACCATAAAACTATCCTCAGTTTCGCTTGGTATCACTATTATGCCTAAATTATCAATAGCCTCATCTTTACTTATAAATTCTTTTATAACTATTCCCTTCTTCAGACTAAATATTTTAGCTGAAATGATTTTAGGTCTATAATAAATTATATGGTCTAAATCCTTTTTATTTACAATTCTCTTGCCATTAATAGATAGAATTATATCGCCAGTATCTAATCCCATTTTTTCCCCTACAGTATTTGGTAAAACATCTAATATTTTAAGCCCTGCTATTGGATTAGTCAATATACCTGATTTCCCCTTTTCTTTATACTTACTTAAGCAAATTATAATTTCATGGGCTAATGGTGCAAAAATAACAGCTATGTATTTGAATAAATTATAATAAATGGATAAAACAGATAAAACTATTAGTATAATACTAAAGGTAAATAATAGACTGGCGCTTTCCCTAACCTTCTTTTTAGGGAAATTTGACAATGTAAAATCTCCATATCCCAGTATAGCATATAAAAGAATTGGATAGGGAATACCCCTATTAACAAAAACAATGAAGGGTACAGGCCAAAAGCTGTTTATGGAAAATCCTCCTATTACTTCTCCTTTTCTTTCCATAAGGACAGGCACCCTGGTCCTGCTTCCATCTAACAATACTAACACACTTTCCACTAAATGGAGAACTCCAACAACAAACATAATGCCTGTAACATTTACTTGGGGCCAGCCCAATAAAAGGCTAATTAAACTAACAATGCCACCAGAATAAGAAAAACAAACAAATCTAGGATGTAGCATAGACAAAAATAAGGCTAAAGGTAGTATAAATAAAAAATCCTTACTGTCTATAATAACCCTTAAATATATGAAAATACTACTTCCCAAAATACCAGCAAATAATCCATATAGGATAGCTTCAAATGTATTCAATAAAGGAGACCTTTTATTTATGCCCAGTGTGGTTTTTTCCATTTTGCCTATTTTATAGTATTGAATAAATACTATAAAAATAATAAGCCAGAAATATGGATATTTAATGCTGGTTAATACACTAAAAATTGAATAATAGAAGGCCTCCACTAAAGAATACATATATTACCTCCTAAACTACCAGATTACCTTGTCATCTCCTTCATCTCTTCAATTGCCCTTTGAAGTTGAGTATCCTCTTGTAAGTTTTCCGGTCCAATTTCCATAATGTCTTCTGGAAGATCCACTGTAATATCTGGTTCGATACCAATACCATGTATACTTGTTCCCTTAGGTGTAAAGTACTCTGATACAGTAAGCTTAAAGCCTGATCCATCAGTTAAGCTCCTAATTCTTTGAACTATACCCTTTCCAAAGGTCTTGTTTCCTATTAAAAGTCCTCTTCCGTGATCCTTGATGGCTCCAGCTAATATTTCTGATGCACTGGCACTTCCTTCATTTACAAGAACAATTAAAGGCAAGTTAATGGCTTTTCTATCAGAATACTCGTATTGTTTTTTCCCATCCTTTGTTTGTGTATATACTACTACTGCTTTACCTAAAAATTCATCTGCAATATCCACACATATATCTAATAGACCTCCTGGGTTATTTCTTAAATCCAATATAAGGCCAGAAATATTTTTATCCATTAGCTCATTTAAATGCTTTTTAAAATCATCATAAGTTAGTTCATCAAAGGAGGTTATTTTTATATAGCCAATATTATCTTCCAGTATGTCTGATTTAACAGTTATAAGCCTAATTTCCTCCCTAACTATTTCTACATCTATATATTTTTTATTGCCTTCTTTATCAGTTCTTAAGATAGTAATTGTAACAGAAGTATTAGGCTCTCCCTTCATCTTCTTTACAGCTTCATCCATTCTGTCTGCAGTAAATTCTTCTCCATCTACTTTAACAATCTTATCACCAGTTTTTAATCCAGCCCTTTCCCCTGGGGTTCCTTCTATAGGGGATACAATTGTAATTAAATTGTCATCTCCCGGTGTCACAATGATTCCAACTCCCCCATACACCCCTTCATTTTGTTCTGTAAAGCTTTTAAATTCATCTGGATTCATATATACTGAATAGGGATCATCAAGGGATTGGAACATACCCTTAATAAGGCCATCCATCATCTTTTCTTCATCTACATCCCCTAAAAAGTATTTTTTTATATAGTTTTCTAATTCCACAACCTTTGAATATTTCATATATGTTGAAACCAATGAATTATATTCATCTGCAGGTACCATTACCTTATTATTTATTCTCAATGCTATCAGATTACTGGCCAGGAAGGTAGCCACATTGGTTACAAGCAAGAGCAGAACTACTAAAATTACCTTTTTTCTGTTTGACATTTTTTCACCCCATAATCTTTAATTATGTATTCTATTTTATTTATTTTATCTATACATTATACCAAATGAATAGAAAAAGGGGAATTATTCCCCTTTTAACCAAGGTATCGGATCCACATAGGCTCCATTTTTTCTAACTTCAAAGTGAAGATGTGGTCCAGTTGAAACACCTGTACTTCCAATTTTCGCTATTACATCTCCTCTTTTAACTTCTGCCCCTTCACTTACAACTAAATGTGAGTTGTGAGCATATAAGGTAACTATTCCTCCTCCATGGTCTATCATAACAACTTTTCCATAACCTCCTAAGGTACCTGAAAAAATAACTGTTCCATCTGCTGCTGCAACTGCGTTGGTACCCGTTGGAGCTGGTATATCAATTCCAGTATGTAACTTTTTAGTTTTAAATACAGGATGTATTCTATATCCAAAATATGAAGATATACGAGAATAGCCAGGTACTGGCCATCCCATTGTACCACCTGTGTAAGGACCATCTACCCTTTGTAATTTAACTATTTCTGCTTCATAATCTTCAGCTAATTGAACTAATTCATCATATAGTCTTTCAAGTTCCTCTATGTCCTTATTCAAATCTGCCATCAAGAGTTCTTTAGCCCTTGTAGCTTGAGCCAATTCATTCTTTCTGTTTTCCAATTTAGTTTTGGTTGATTCTACTGAAGCTCTTTGAGCTTTTAGTTCAATATTTTTTTGGTTGACTATATCCCTTTGTTCCCTCATATATCTGATTAGTTCTGTATCATGATCCACTATTGCTTGTATCATATTTTGCCTGGACAGAAAATCTCCAATATCAGCAGAAGCTAACAGTACTTCCAGAAAGCCTACACTTCCTTTTTTGTACATAACCCTTAAACGCTTATTAAAAACATCCTGTTTCTTTTCTATATTTTTTTCTGCTTCCTCCAGCTCTTTTGTAGTTTTCTCTATTTCCTTATTTAGCTCTTCCAGCTCTCTTTCCACCTTGTCCAATTCTGAAGCAGCTATACTCATCTGCTTGTCCAGTTCTTCTATTTGGGCCTTTACATCCTTTGTTTGACTCTTTAATTCATCTATTTTTTTCTCATAGTTTTCCGCCTGCTTTTCTGCATCCTCTTTTTTCCTTTTTAATTCCTCAATAGTATTGTCTGCAAATACAAATACACAGTTAAAAATAAATATAAAGGCAAGAAATAAGAGTATGGGTTTTTTGTAATCTTCCATGGTTCATATACCCCTCCCCTAGACGTTTAAGAATCTCTTCATAGACACAAGACTTCCCAAAGCACCAATTCCAGCACCAATTGCTATGAATATTATTGAAATATCTTGCATTAAAGCTTTAGGAGGTACTAAATACACTGTAAAGAGTACATATAACTTGTCATTTGCTGCATTGAAAAAGTAGTTATATCCATAGTTTACTGCAAGTATTGAAATTATTGCACCAATTAGACCAAATACTACACCTTCAATAACAAATGGTCCCCTAATATAGCCATTAGTAGCACCTACATATTTCATTATATTTATTTCTCTTTTTCTAGCCGTGACAGTCAATTTAATTGTATTGGAAATTATAAAAATAGATACTAAAATCAGTATGAGAACTATAATCAATCCACCAGTTCTGATATAATTAGTGAATACCACTAATTTTTCAATTATATCGTAATTATACTGTACTTCCTCTATTCCATCTAAATTTTCAATGGATTTTACTACATCCTCTGCATATTCTATATCTTTTAGTTTAAGTATAAGGGTATGGGGTAGAGGATTTTCCTCCAATCCATCCAGCAAATATCCTTCTTCTCCCAAGCCTTCCTTCATTTCCTCCAAAGCCTCATCCTTTGATTTAAAAATTACATATAATATCTTGTCAGTTTCCTTAGCTTTTTTCTCAATTTCTTGGAGTTGGGTTCTTGTTATTTCATCTTCTAAAAATATATGTACCTCATCAAATTTTTCCCTTGTATTCATTACTATATTGTTTAGACTTAATATTAATATTAGCACGATGCCCAATATAAGCAATACCGCTGTAATAGAAGTAATAGAGGCTAGTCCCATCCCTTTGTTTCTCCAAACTCCTTTAAAACCCTGTTTTATAATATTACTAGCTATGCGTAATCTCATGCTCATACACACCCTTTTCTTCATCCCTTATTATAGTACCTTTTTCAATTTCAACTACTCTCTTTTTCATGGCATCTACTATATCCTTAGCATGAGTTGCCATTAAGATGGTTGTCCCACGTCTATTTATATCCCGTAATACCTTCATAATTTCCCATGCTGTTTCAGGATCCAAATTTCCTGTAGGCTCATCTGCAATAAGTATTGGAGGACTGTTAACAATAGCCCTTGCAATTGCAACTCTTTGGTGTTCACCACCTGAAAGCTCATGAGGATAGTTGTGGGCTCTTTTACTTAAATCAACCATACTTAATACCATAGGCACTTTTCTTCTGATTTCTCTAGGATGGGCTCCTATTATTTCCATGGCGAAAGCCACATTTTCATAAACTGTTTTATTGGGCAAAAGTCTAAAATCCTGAAAAACAACCCCTACATTTCTTCTAATATAAGGGATTTTTCTGTTTTTAACATATGTAATATCCTCATTATTCAAATATATTTTACCTGTTGTAGGATTTTCCTCCTTAAGTATAAGCTTTATGAGGGTGGATTTCCCAGCCCCACTGGGTCCTACTAAAAAAACAAACTCTCCTTTTTCTATATTCAAGTTTATATTTGAAAGGGCCTTGACCCCATTCTTGTATTCTTTGCTTACGTTGATAAACCTAATCAAGTATATTCACCTCGGTAATTTAGCCATCAATTTTCCCTTATTTTATTATAACACCAAACAAATCAAGATTCCATTTTATTGCCTTTAAATATTTGTTACAAATTTTATTATAAATCTTTACTATAGTTATATATTATAATATAAATTGTACAATAAATAAACAGAAAAGGGTGGTAATATTGGATAAAAAATCTATGAGGAAAGCAATGATAGAAAAGCGAAAAAATATGTCTAATGAGGAGAGGATGGAAAAATCTAAAAAAATCCAGGAAAACCTTTTTAATCTAGAAGAATATAAAAAGTCTAATTTTATATTTACCTTTATAAGTACTGATGAGGAAGTAGACACCCACAATATAATAAGGTATTCAATAGACAAGGGCAAAAGGGTAGGAGTACCTATAACTATTCCTGAAGGTAGAAAGCTATTGGTATCAGAAATATATGATTTTGACAAGGAATTGGAAATAGGTTTTTATAATATATTAAGTCCAAAAAAGGAATTTATAAGGGAAGTCCCTCCAAGTGTAATCGATCTAGTAATAGTACCAGGTCTGGTCTTTTCCAGAGCAGGATATAGGATAGGCTATGGTGGAGGATATTATGATAGATTTTTAAGTAATTTAGATGTTTTAAAGGTTGGAGTATGTTTCCATATGCAACTTACAGATCAAGTTCCCATAGGTAAATATGATATACCTGTAGATATTATTGTTACAGATGAGGAAATTATATATTGTACAAAATAAAAAGCACAGTGGACAAAGATCCTTTGTCCACTGTACTTTCGACTATTCATATTCTCTATTTAACTTAGAGTAATATTCCAATTTCTTTTCTACTAGATAGTTAATGGTACCTTCCTCATACTCATTGTTTTCATTTAATTTTCCAGCTTTTACTCCCGTAAGTATTTCTATACCCTCATCTACAGTTTTTACTGCATATATTTTAAACTTACCTTCCTTAACGGCTTCAATTACTTCATCATCAAGCATAAGATTTTCTATGTTCTGGTAGGGAATAATAACCCCTTCTTCACCTGTTAGACCCCTTAGCTTGCAAATTTTGTAAAATCCTTCTATTTTTTCATTTATGCCTCCTACAGGTTGAACCAGTCCTTTCTGGTTTACAGAACCTGTTACTGCTATGGACTGCTTAATGGGCACCTCTGCTAAACTGGATAAGAGGGCATATAATTCTGTACTGGATGCACTATCTCCATCTATTTCTGAATAGGATTGTTCAAAAGTTATTGTAGCAGAAAGAGACAGCGGGAATTTTCTGGCATATTTTTCTCCTATATAGCCACTTAATATTAAAACTCCCTTATCATGTATACTTCCCGATTTATTTACTTCCCTTTCTATATTTACAATACCATCTTTACCGGCAAATGTATTTACAGTTATTTTGTTGGGTCTGCCAAAGGCGTATTGACCTATATCCATTACAGACAATCCATTTATTTCTCCTATTTTCTCTCCTTCTGTATCTATAATTAAGGTTCCAGCTTCTATTGCTTCAATAATTTTTTCCTCAAAATATGAATTTCTATATTTTTTCTCCCTTATTGCTTTTTTAACTTCAACTTCTGTAACTATAGATTTGCCCTCCATACTTGCCCATTGATCTGCTTCGTACAAAATTTCCACCAGCTCATTAAATCTAGCAGTTAATTTATTCTGATGGGAAGCTAGGCGACTGCTATATTCAATAATTGCAGACAATCCCCCCTGGTCAAAGGGTTTTAAATTTTCTTCCTTACACTGGTAGGCAACAAAGGAACCAATTTTCCTTATGTTTTCATCACTTCTCTCCATCTCTATATCAAAATCTGCTCTAATTTTAAATAGTTTTTTAAAATCATCGTCAAAATTGTATAGGAGCTGGTACAAATAGAAATCACCAATCAAAATTACTTTTACATCTAAAGGGATGGGTTCAGGATTTAATGTTTCTGATATTATGTTGAGACCGGTTATATTTTCAACCTTTATTTTTTCAGTTATTAAAGCCCTTTTTAGCCCTTCCCAGGCTGCTGGACTTTGCAATATATCCTTTGCTTGAATTATAATATAACCTCCATTGGCTTCATGCAATGAACCAGGTCTTATTTTTGTATGGTCTGTTTTAAATCCGCCAAGCTCATGTACATATTCAATTTTCCCAAGCAGATTGTAGTAGGTTGGATTAGTTTCCCTAATTACAGGTGCTGTTCTTTTGCCATTATTGTCCATAAATAAATTTACTTCATATCTTCTCATGAATTCATCCTTGGCACTTTCCACAAGCAAAGCCCCGCCAATACCCTTTCCCTCTTGTTCCTCCATGAATACCTCGTAATTCTTTAATATATCTAACTTCATATCCCTAATATATTCTACTATTTTTTCATTGTCCTGGTATTTCCTTATCAAAGGATCCATATATTCATTAAGTACTTCAGTAACCTTATCTTCCTTTAGCTTTTTTAATTCACCAACTAACTGCCTTTCCTCTTCCCTAATCCTTTTTACATAGTCGTAGGCTCTTTGATTAAGTTCCTGACTTATTTCCATTAAATTTTCAATCTCATCCCTAGATAGCTGATTAATTTCTTCATCGGTCATAGGCCTGTTATCCTTTAATGGAATACTGATTAAACCCCTTTCAGTTTGTTTAAATACAAATTCATACTTTTCTGCTAATACATTTAATTCAGTTAATATCTGTTTGACCTTTTCCTGATAAGCAGTATATAGTAAATTTCTTTTGCTTTCATAGTCCTTAGAGTTTAAAGCTTTGGGTATTTCAGCCTCCAGACTTTTAATAGAATCATGGATTAAATTTTTGAAAACTCTTCCCTGGCCACAGGGCAGCTCTATAGCCTTAGGTGCACTGGGCTTTTTAAAATTGTAAACATAGCACCAATCCTTCCCACATTGCCTTTCCTTGGCAAATTCCTTAGCTACTAAATAGGAATAGCTATTTTTACCAGTACCGGTTATACCACAAACATATATATTGTATCCTTTTTTTCTGATGGAAAGGCCGTATTTTAATGCTTTCATTGCCCTTTCCTGGCCTATTAACTCCCTAGATGCAGACAGTTCTTTAGTAGTCTTAGCTTGAAATACGTCACAAGTACATCTATTTTTAAGTTTCTCTATAGGGACTAAAAGGTGATCTACCATAATCTCACCCCCCTAAACACTTATTGTAAAACTTATATCTATTATATTCACTTTTACCCTATTGTTGACAAAAAAACACAGGATTTCTTCATTATGAAACCCTGTAGTATGTTAAAATTTCCTTATCCAATTTTTAATCTTCATATTTTACTTCCAAATCTATACTTTTTGGCATAGTATCTAAATCAGTTTTCACAATTACAAAGGGGTAGTCAAATCCTTGTGTTACTATCTCACCTGGGGCTGGATCACTGTATTTTGCAACAACTGTAATCTTAAATTCTCCATCTTCTACTTCCTCTTTTATTATATTATCCACTTCCACACTGTATCCACCAGTTTTCTTCTCTCCTCTAGTCACCACTACATATATTTCATCATTTAGCCTACAGGTTAAAGCCTTTTCCTCAGATAGGTATTTAGGAAGAATTTCCTTAATTTTATCTGGTATTTCTCTAGCTTCTAGAACCCTAAACTTCACTTCAGCATCACCCTTATTAAGTATTTTCTGGGATATAACTATGCCAAGTATGATTAATATTAATATTCCAATTATAATATAATGTTTCTTCACTCTATACCCCTCCTGTAGATATCCTCTTATATCATATTATTCTACAGGTCTGGGGTTTATGTTTTTAAAGACAAATATAGCACCATAATTTTGGTGCTATATTATATTCTTAATCATTTTATTTCGACAATAGCTTTTTAGCTTTATTTACAATGTTTGCAACGTTTAATCCATACTTTTCCAGAAGCTTTTCTGCCTCTCCTGATTCACCAAAGGTATCCATGGTGCCTATTCTTACCATAAGTGCAGGATGATTTTCTGACAATACTTCAGCTACAGCGCTGCCCAGGCCTCCAATGATACTGTGCTCTTCCACAGTAATTATTCCCTTGGTCTCCTTAGCTGCCTTAATTATTATGTCCTTGTCTATGGGCTTAATTGTAGACATATTTATAACCCTGGTTGATATACCTTCCTTTTCCAATATTTCAGCAGCATCTAGTGCCTTTGCCACCATAACACCTGTAGCTATAATTGTAATATCATTACCTTCTTTTAATTGAATCCCTTTTCCAATTTCAAAGTCATAGTTTTCATCAAGTATTACTGGAACCTTGCTTCTTCCCAGCCTTATATATACAGGCCCCTGATATTCAGCAGCCTTGTAGATACATTTTTTAGTTTCTACGGCATCTGCAGGACATAAGACCACCATATTTGGAAGACTTCTCATTAGACTAATATCTTCAAGTGCCTGATGGGTAGCCCCATCTTCTCCAACAGTTAAACCTGCATGGGTAGCAGCTATTTTTACATTTAATTTGGGATAGGCAACAGAATTGCGTATTATCTCATAGGCCCTTCCAGTTGCAAATACAGCAAAGGTACTAGCAAAGGGAATCTTGCCTGTTGTAGCCAAACCTGCAGCAGTAGCTATTAAATTTTGCTCTGCAATCCCCACATTAAAAAATCTATGGGGATATTCTTTTTGAAAAACGGCTGTTTTTGTTGATCCAGAAAGATCTGCATCTAGTACAACTATATCCTCATTAATTCCTCCTAATTCTTTTAAAGCTTCACCATAGGCATCTCTAGTTGCTATCATCTTAGTCATTTACAGCACCTCCTATTTCATCTATTGCTTTTTTAGCCTCTTCTTCGGAAGGTGCCTTTCCATGCCAACCAACTTGATTTTCCATGAATGAAACCCCTTTTCCTTTAACAGTCTTTGCGATTATAATGGTAGGTTTGGCCTTTGTGTTTTTAGCTTCATCTAAAGCATTGAATATTTCCTCAAAAGAATGGCCATCAATATTTATAACATGCCAGCCAAAAGCCTTAAATTTCTCATCTATGGGCTCTATATTCATAACATCTTTATTAAATCCATCAATCTGCAATCCATTATGGTCTAAAAAAACAGTTAAATTATCCAGTTTGTAGTGGGCAGCAAGCATGGCAGCCTCCCATATAATACCTTCCTGTGCTTCTCCATCTCCAATTAAGGCATATACTCTATAATCTTTTTTATCAAGTTTGCCTGCTAAAGCCATACCATTAGCTGCAGCTAATCCCTGGCCAAGGGAACCTGTAGTCATATCTACTCCAGGAGTATCCTTCATATCTGGATGGCCCTGTAACATTGAATCTATTTTTCTTAAACTCATCAATTCTTCCTTAGGGAAATATCCTTTTTCTGCCAAGGCAGCATATAAAACTGGTGCACCGTGTCCCTTGGAAAGAACAAATCTATCCCTATCGGGCCATTGGGGATTATTAGGGTCCACCCTCATTTCTTTAAAATAAAGAGCTGTAAGAATTTCACAAGCTGAAAGGGAGCCTCCTGGATGGCCTGACTTTGCTTCCTTAAGCATTTCTATAATGCTGCATCTTAATTTAGTTGCAATCTTTTTTAAGTCACCATATTTATCCATTTCCTAACCTCCTACTATTCAATTTCTTTAAATCCTTCTCCTAATACTTCCGCAACATCAGTTACCATTACGAAAGCATTCTTATCTATATCATAGATCATATCCTTAACCTTGGAAATCTGGTATCTATTTACTGCACATAATATTACATCCTTATCCTCCATGGTGTACATACCCTTTGCTTTAAATAAGGTAACTCCTCTTTCAAAATCATTTATTAGACAGCTACCAATTTCCTGTGATTTATTTGAAATTATTATAAAGGCCTTTGCATAGCCAAAGCCTTCTTGTATTATGTCTATTATCTTGACAGATATGTACAAGGAAATGATAGAATACAAACTTGTTTCAATTTTTTTATCTACAACTCCAGCAAATATAACTACCAATATGTCTATTGCTCCCATAAAACTTGCAGTAGAAAAGGCTGGAAATAGCCTATTAAGTATGGAACCAGCCAAATCCGTTCCACCTGTAGTGCCTCCAGACTTAAAGACAATTCCTAAACCAACACCAACAACAACTCCGCCAAATATTGATGCCAGTAGTAAATCTTCTGTTAAGGCTTGCTCAGGTATAATCCTTAAAAAGACAGATAAAAGAACTGTAGAAAAGAGTGTCTTCCAGCCAAAATTTCTCCCCAGTACAATTATACCAACTATAAACAAGGGAATATTTATGGCCAGATTTGTTATATAAACAGGTATGTTTGTTATTTGCTTAAATACTATGGCAAATCCTGTAACTCCTCCAGGAGCAATCATATTTGGTTCCTGAAATAGGGCTAAACCCACTGCTAATAAAAAAGTTCCAACAATTATGCCCAATAAAGAAGTTGTAAATTTTCTTATATCTTTATTCTTCATAAAATCCCATCCTTACTTAACTGCCTCTTTATTTAGTAGAATTGCTATTACAAATTTAGGCAATGCTATTTGCCTTTTTATTCTGGAAGGTTCCTTCATTAGTCTATAAAACCATTCCAAACCTAATTTTTGAAATATTTCAGGTGCTCTTTTAGATTTTCCAGCAATAACATCCATGGTACCGCCATTTCCTATGATGACTTTTCCATGAATTCTATTTTTATTTTCTCTTATCCATATTTCCTGTCTGGGAAAGCCTAATCCAATAAATATAATGTCTGGTTTAGAACTATTTATCATATCTATTATTTTTTCTTCTTCCTCATGACCTTTATAGCCATTGTGGCTACCTTTAAAATACCCATTATGAACTCCTGCAATCCTTATATTTGGATATACTTTTACTATATTTTGGCTAGCCTTTTTTGCCACTCCTTCTTTGCCACCTAAAAGAAAAAGGCTGTATCCTTCCTCATTAGCAATTTTAAGCAGCTCCATGGATAAGTCAAAGCCAGTTACCCGTTCCTTTAAAGGCTTTTTCCTTATTCTTGAACCATATATAAGACCAATTCCATCAGGAATTATAAAATCAAATTCATTTATAAGCTCTACAAGCTTTGGATCCTTTTTGGCAGCCATTACTATTTCAGTATTGGGAGTACAAATGGTCCTTAATTCATCAGCTTTAAGGTATTCCTTCATCAAGTGTCTTGCTTCTTCAAGGGTGGTATTATCTATTTGAACTCCAAAGATTGTTACCTTCTTCATATAATCACCTGCTATTTAAAAGTTTCAAGGCTATATGTATGTTTTTTAAAGCCTCCTCTTTCATAGGTTTATTTAACTCCTTTAACCTATTAATTAATTCATTCCTGTTTTCCCACGTATAATCTATAAATTCAACTAGTTTCTTGTATTCTAAATCTTCTACCGTAGACATCTTATCCATATTTATTGAATTTAAGAAACCTTCTATTTTAGGGTCATAAATAATTCCTATCATGGGAATATTTTGTACTGCTGCATATATTAAAGAATGAAGCCTCATGGCTATGATAAATTCAAGCTTTCTTATTATTCCTATTATATCCTCTACACCATATCTATTAGATATAGTATAACATCCTCTTTTATTAGCCCTGTCCATTAATTCTTTAGAAATAAACAAATCCTCTGGATAATGCATAGGTATTAAAACCACATTTACATCATACTTATCTATCATATATTTTACTGTTTCAGATAAAACAGATACAAGCCTATCCTTATTTGACCAATTTCTAATGGAAATCCCAACCAAGGGCTTATTAGTAGGTATTCCTTCCTCCTTAAATATTTTATCAATTTTTGAATCCTCACTGGCCTCCAGGGTAAAAACAGGATCTGCAGTAACCAGTATGTCTTTATTATTAACTTTTAATTCATTTAAAAAAATCCTGGAGTCTTCATCCCTTAAGGTTATATAATCTACCCTGTTTAATATGCTTCTTGTTAGTCTTCTATTTATTTTTTTATTAATTGGACCTATACCGTTAGCATATACCATTACTGGCTTTTTAAATATTAAGGCTATTTTCATGAGGGCAAGATAATAAAGTAAGGAACGCGTGCTAGTTATATCCTGGAGTAAACTTCCTCCCCCACTTATAAATAGGTCACAGTTTTTTATTGCCTTTATAACATCTTTTATATTAAATCTGTTCACTGCATTTATACCATAAACTTTTTCTGTTAAATCTGGGTTGTTAGATAAGGCTGTAATATTTACCTGAGAATCTGCTTTTTTTAAATCCTTGACTATTGCCTTTAATATAGCATCATCGCCACTATTATCAAAACCATAATAACCAGATATTAAAATTTTCTTGTTTGTACCCATAAGTATTCTCCTTTAACTTATCCTCTGGGGTTCCTTTGTTATATTAATTAGAGTTATTATAAGCCCAACTAACATCCAAAAACTAATAATAATTCTAGGTATATATAATATATTTTCCACTAAACCATGTACCAGTACAGCAGCTAGTCCTGACAATATGCCTGAAGATATTATTTTAGTATATTTATCATTTCCCTTAACTAATTTCTTTATTGCATATTTAAATATGACAAATAGAAGAGATATAAATACTACAAAACCTAGAAGTCCCATTTCAGCCATAGTCTCTAAATAAGTGTTATGAGCATGGTAAGTAACCATAGTCCTTGTATACTTTCCAAAAGCTTGCCTAAAAGGAAGATGGCCAAATCCAACTCCTACAAGCCAATTATCCTTTATAACCTCTAAGGTAAACTTCCACATCCTTATTCTATAATCATTTGACGAATCTGCAAAGTTTAAAATACTCAATAACCTGTTTAATATTGCATCTGGCAGTAAAAACAAACCTCCTATTGCTGCTGGTATTGCCAACAATAACAATCTTTTCTCAACAAACAATATAAATACAAATATGCCAAAGGCAAATCCTATCCAACCACCTCTTGACATTGTCAATACTAAGGCTAATACCAATATCATAGTAGTTATCAAAAACAAAGCCTTTTTATGAATACTTTTAGAAAACCAAAATAGACCTACAGATATAGGAATAATCATAATCAAGTATTCTGCAAATATGTTTGGGTTACCAAATACAGAATAGATTCTAGTCTGTAAATCTGGATTTGTAGCTTCATCAACCCATTTATCTTCCATTACAATATTACCAGTTGCAAACTGATAAAGTCCATACAAGGCAGTTAATGTTGCAGATATTATTAGTAATACTATCAGTATATTAAAATCTTTTTTGCTTTTTATGGACTGTATAAGCACAAAAATAAATCCAATGGAAGTAAGGTGTATGGCTAAATCCCTGAAACTACCTACAGGATCATTGGATGTAACTGTATTTATGGTAATAAATATAATATAGAGTATAATAGGCATTATTATACTAGACTTAGTTAAAGGTTTGACTTTCTTGAATACAATATTAAATACATAAACTCCTACTATGAAAATCATAAATAGTAAATTAAGCATATCAGGTAAAAATGGATATAGGAATATTTCCATGTATATTCCTACTCTAATATCAAACAGTATCAATGCAATGCCTAATACTCCCAATAAAACAACAGAAAAATATTCCAAGGTCATGTTATAATATAGAAATGATAAAATTACACCTAATATTAGGGAAAAAATTAGCTCTTTCCTTTTGATACTTTCTACCACCATCTATCCACTTCCTCATCTATGGTAAAAATACTTTCTACAAACTTAAAAGCATAACTTCCTTCAAAAATATCCCTTATATCAAGCTTGTTAACTATTCCTGTTAAAGAAATTATTATCAAGGCTATAGATACAAGGTAGGACCTTCCAAAGTAATATCCTCTAATAATATTGTTTAAAATTATGCTAAGTCCAAAGGCAAATAAAAATACAAATAAAGCCTTTACCATGCTATTTATATCCTTAAATATATTATTAAATATATTGTATATGATACTAGTAGGGCCATTTTTAATTGTATAGCTTCTTAAGGCCTTCATGATCCTATTTATAAGGTCAATAAGTTTACAAAATAATGCATAAAACATGCTTTCTTCTATTAAACTTCTATTTGAAGTAAAAAGTCTAATAAATATTGAATTCCTTCCTATGAAATGCATACTTTTTACTATAGGGTCTATGGCTTTTTTTAAAAGGCTGTACTCGTATCCTAATGATAATACATTCCATAATCTTATTAGGCTTCTAACTAGAATGCTGTTATACATTATATCACTCCCAGGTTACTACTGTACTTCAACTCCAAGTATTGTACTGAATACTGCTATCTTTTTATTCTTCAATTTGAACTGTGTTCCTATTCTTGTATGCTCTCCACCTATTATTACTACATCATCAGTATCTTTAGCATCTGCTTCTACAATTAAAGTTACCACATACTTTTCTGGAACTTCTGCCAATACCCACCTTCCATCTCCACTTTCAACAGGCTCTCTATAAGGTTCTACTCTTTTGTCCACTATTGTTCCAAATAAAGTTCCTCTATCATAATGATATAATGGATCTCCTACTTGGATTCCATCTACAGTTGCACTTCTAACATCTGAAATTTCTAAAGTTACTATGGCCTTTTTAGTTTCAGCTTCAGCAATAGGACTTTTTTTCAAGCGAGTAACTCCACCGTATACTAACAGTGCAACTAGCAAGATAACAAGAAGGTCCACAATATTTATGATACCAAATAGTTTTCCTTTATTGTCTATTATCTTCAATTTAATTGCCTCCTTTACTAACTATTCCTTGGTATATTTTATAGTGTACTTTTGCCATGCTTTTAGAAGAAAAGTTATTTTCAACACTTTTAAAAAGATTATTTCCCATAAAGTCTATTTTTTCTCTATTTTCTAAGAAATATAGCAACCTATCTGCTAAGGCCTCATAATCTTTGACCTTTATAAGCCACCCATTGTGGCCATCTTGAATTAGATGACGAATTCCTCCTACATCCGTGCTTATAACAGGTTTTTTAAGTTTTGCCCCTTCCAATATGGAATAGGGGAAGCTTTCACTGATTGAGGTTAATACATTTATGTCTATTGTATTAAAAAAAGAATACTGATCTTCCACATAGCCCAGGAAATGAATATTTTTTCCCATATCCAAATCTTTTACCATATTTTTAATTCTCATTTCATCCTTACCTGTACCAGCTATTAAAAATATTACATCCTTTCTCTTGTCTAGAACTTTTTTAGCCCCTTTTATAAAGGTCTCATGGTCCTTTACCAAATCAAGCCTTGCAATAATTCCAACAATTAATTTATCCTCTCCATCAATATTGTATCTATTTAAAAATTCCTCTTTGCTTACATATTCAACTTCCTCTTCCAAGTCTATGCCATTGTACACAACAAATATTTTATCTTCTTTAAAACCCCTATCTACTAGCATATCTTTAAATTCATCAGAAATAGCTATATAATAATCAAATTTTCTTAATGCTATAGCATTTAAAGGGGTAAAGATTATTTTTTTATATATATTGTCATTAAAGTCTAGTCTATAATCACTATGGATGGTAGTAATCATAGGTTTTTTAATTCTCTTTTTAAGAAACATGGCTATAAAATTTGCCCTAGCACCATGACAGTGTATTATATCATAATTTTCTCTTGCTATTTCTTCTTCTAGCCTTTTTATTACTGACAAATCCATCCTACTTTTTTGTGGGAATACTTCTATATTAATACCTTCTCTTAACAAATCATAATAAAAGGTATCCTTTATAAAGCAAATAATCTTGGCATCTATTATTTTTTTTAATTCTTTCATTAAAGATAAGATATGGGTCTTGGCCCCTCCAGTATCTCCACCACTTATTAAATGAAGTACTTTCATTATAAATAGCTCTTAAAAAAGAGCTGCCTCCTTTCACTTACTTTAGGTAAATTTGCTCTATTAATTATTTATCATTCCTGTTTAGTATACCATATACTTTTTCTGATAGTTCTTTTTTTCTGT
Source organism: Tissierellia bacterium (assembly GCA_012735405.1). Lineage (GTDB taxonomy): Bacteria > Bacillota > Clostridia > Tissierellales > Tepidimicrobiaceae > JAAYFE01. Next base: position 29,748 of record JAAYHM010000065.1, read on the forward strand.
CCTTATTTTGTACAAAAGATAATATGAGATTGTAATCACTGCTTAGCTGCTTAAATTCTTCAGGCTTGAATTCTTCATGCTCTAAAGCTATTTCCATAGCTTTAATAGTATTTACATCAGCCTTAACAAAGGCCTCTGCACTGTAAGCTGCTCCTTCAATTAAAAACCTTTTTCCTCTGTTCATTAATTTAAAAGCATCAAAGCCCATAGCCCACTGGGACTTAAATAAACTATACATTTTACCCTTTTCATTATATAATGAATAATCCATAGATGTAAGGCTTGTTATTAGTTTAGGTAAAATAGGTGAATTTACTTCGTACATGTAAATTCTATCAAAGCTGTCATCCCATTTTTCTAATGCTTTAATAACCGCTCTTGTAGTTTCAACATGGTCCCCATGGCCATCTATCAGGAAAGGAGTAAATATTACAGTAGGCTTTTCCATATCTAGTATATTTATTACCTTTTCTATTAGTTTGCCCTTTCTAGAATCCAGATTTCCATCCGGTTCATCCAGAAAATATATACTTTGAAATCCATAGGACTCCTTTACCATATAAGCTTCCTTTTTCCTCTCTTCAATAAGCCTATGTATTGGTAAATTACTAGTGCTTCCTCTTCCATCTGTCATATATACTAAAGCCATTTTACTACCAAGCTTTTTCCCTTTAAGTAGGGTCCCTCCAAGGCCAATTGTTTCATCATCTACATGAGGCGAAAAGACCAATA
>JAAYHM010000066.1 GCA_012735405.1 Tissierellia bacterium
AGGGGATATATACCCGTCAGAAAATTCTCCAATTGTAATCAAGGATGAGGTAAAATTACTTAAATCTGCAAAATGGGGTTTTCCTCTCCAGGGGAAAAAAAGACTAGTTATAAATGCAAGAAGTGAATCCATTATTGAAAAACCAATGTTTAGAGATGCTTTTTATGGTTCAAGGTGTATTATACCAGCTAATTTGTTCTATGAATGGAAGGATGAAGGTAATAAGAAAAAAACAAAACATAAAATATACTTAAAGGATCAAAAAATTTTATCCTTGGGAGGAATATATAAGTCAATCATTGATGAAAGTGGAAAAGAAAATCTTTCTTTTGTAATAATAACTACTGAAGCAAATAACTATATGAAGGACATTCATTCTAGAATGCCCCTTATAATAGATGATGAAGTATTGGATTACTGGTTAGATGGAAATTCATCCATTAGGCTTCTTAAAAAAATATTTGACTCCAACATGAGTAAGGCACTAACAACAGAGGCAGTGGATAAAGATGAGCCTTTCGAACAGTTGAGGCTGTTCTGAAGGGCTTTAATTTTTGGCAAAATTACATTTATAGTAAATAAGATAGCATTCCTTTTTTGCAAATGTAATGTATATGTACAAGCAAGAAATGGGTAATATTGAATATAATAGTAAATATGTTAAAGTATGTACTTAGGAGGGTTTCTTAATGAAAAATCTAACCGATTTTGCTATGAAAAGAAATTGGAAACAAGCAGTAATATTCTATATAGCCTATTTAATACTTGGATTATTGATTGCAGCTTTATTTGGTGGCCTTACTGGACTAATAGACCCATATAATGTAGAAGAAAAAGCAGAAGTAGTAGGATATATTGTTGGCTTTATTTATGTATTAGTATTATATTTTACTGTTTATATTAAAAAGAAATTAAATTCTTTTGCATTTATATTATTGGGAGTAGTAACAGGAGTAGTAGAACTTTTTTTAGGTAATATTATTTCATTAATAATTGTTGCAATACTTACAACATTGGATAAAAAAACTGAAACAATAGAAGATGCTACTGAAGAGTTAGATACATTATCCTATTCTAAGGATGAGTCAAAATGATTAGAATAACTGCAATTGTATTAGCCTCTGGCATGGGCAATAGGATGAAATTAGATAAGCTACACTTAAAACTTAAAGACAAATATATGTATGAATATATATTAGAAACAATAAAGACATATGATTTCTACGAAACATTGGTTGTTGCCAAGGATTCAGATATACTAAAAAAAGCTGAAGACTTGGGATATATAGGTATAAGAAACCATAGGTATTACCTTGGAAAGAGCAAATCAATAAGAGCAGGGCTGAGAAATTCCAAAGAAACAGATGGCTTTATGTTCTTTGTAGCTGACCAACCATTTTTGAAACCTACTACAATTGAAAGACTTTGCAATGAATTTAAGAGAGATCCTTCAAAAATCATACTACCTTATTATAATGGTATGGAAGGAAATCCTGTAATATTTCCTTATCATTTAAAAGAAGAACTCTTAAAATTAGAATATGACCAAGGTGGAAGAGTTGTAATATATAGAAACTTAGATATTACCCTAGGAGTAGATATTCAAACTGAGTATGAAAACTTGGACATAGATACAATTGATGATTATGAAAGAGCTTTAAGGATAGTTGCACATAATAATATGTAATAATTATAAGGTAGTCCAGTTTTATTTGGACTACCTTTTTTATATGCAAAATATATGATATAAAATATATATGAATATATTATTAAGGAGTGTATTTATATGAAAAAGATAGGATTTATAGGCTGTGGCAATATGGGGGAAGCCATGCTTTCCGGTGCTTTAAACAGTGGATTTGTAAAAAGTAATGATGTTATTGTACATACAAAAAGTAAAGAAAATATCCAAAGATTGAAGGAAAAATATAATATTACTATAGCTAAGGATAACAAGGATGTAGCTGAGAAGGCTAAAATAATTATTCTTGCAGTTAAGCCAAATATTTATAGAGAAGTTATAGAAGAAATTAAGGACAAAACAGATAAGGACTCTATTATTATTGCTATTGCACCTAGCTTTTCTATAAATGTAATTAAAACTATGTTTGAAAAAGATATAAAAGTAGCTAGAGCAATGCCAAATACTCCTGCTATGATTGGATGTGGCATTACAGGTGTAAGCTTTTCTGAAAATATGAATATGGAAGAAAGAAAGGAAATACTTGAGTTTTTCACAAGCTTTGGTCAAGCTATAGAAGTTAAAGAGAAGTTAATAAAGGCAGTTGGTTCTGTAAGTGGTTCTTCTCCAGCCTTTATTTATATGCTAATTGAAGCCATGGCAGATGGGGCTGTTCTTTTAGGAATGGCAAGAAAGGATGCATACAAGTTTGCTGCAAAGGCTGTTGAAGGGGCTGCAAGGATGGTATTAGAAAGTGAAAAACATCCCGGAGAACTTAAGGATGCTGTTTGTTCTCCAGGAGGTACTACTATTGAAGGTGTTGTTAAATTAGAAGAAAAGGGTTTTAGGAGTAGTATTATAGAGGCAATGTTAAAATCAGCAGATAAGTTTCATAGTATGGAAGAAAACTCCCACTTCTCAATATAAGAAGTGGGAAAATTTTATTTACACAATCCATTAAATGTATTATAATGGTGAAAATATATATTTACAATAATCGACAAAATCTGCAATATAGTACTGAAGGAGGATAAGAATGAAGAAAAGATTAAGCTTTAAAGAAACACTTTTGGTGGGCTCTTTACTATTTGGCTTATTTTTTGGTGCGGGTAATTTGATTTTTCCAGTCCACCTGGGACAACTGGCAGGGAAGAATACCTTACAGGCAACCATTGGATTTTTAATTACAGGCGTAGGCTTGCCAATGCTAGGTGTTGTTGCATCAGCCATGTCACAAAGCGATAGCTTATTCCATATGGCTAAGCCAATAAGTAAAGGCTATGCAATTTTCTTTACCTGTGCTTTGTATTTAACCATTGGGCCACTGTTTGCCATACCCCGTACTGCTACAGTTGCTTTTGAAGTAGGCCTTCGTCCTTTTATATCAGAGGATTATTTTAGTATTGGGCTTTTAATTTTTTCATTTATATTTTTTGTCTTAACCCTTTATTTTTCGTTAAGACCAGGTAGAATACTAGATTGGATAGGGAAATATCTAAACCCTGCTTTTTTAATACTATTATCTGTTTTATTAATAGCCACCTTTGTTAGTCCAATGGGGCAGGTTACACATGAACCTAAAGGCAAATACGTTACTGGAGCCTTATTTGCTGGATTGTTAGATGGATACAATACAATGGATGCTTTAGCATCTTTAGCCTTTGCAATTATTATTATTGCTAATATTCGCAAGTTAGGTATAAAAAAACCAACACTAGTTGCTCTAGAAACTTCTAAATCAGGTTTAGTATGTGTTGTTGGTATGGCCGTTATTTATGCATCCTTAGCTTATATGGGTGCTACAAGCTTAGGCAGTCTAAGCCCTGCTGATAATGGAGGAATTATTTTGTCTATGGTAAGCAATCATTATTATGGCGTAATTGGGCAAGTTTTATTGGCTGCTATAGTATCTGCTGCCTGTTTAAAAACTGCCATAGGTTTAATTACTGCCTGTTCCGAAATGTTTAGTGAAATGTTTTCAAAATCCATTAATTATAAAAAATATGCCATAGTATTTACACTAGTTTCTTTTGTGATAGCAAATTTTGGATTAAACAATATAATACAATTATCCATACCAGTGCTTATGTTTTTACACCCACTAGCAATTACACTAATTGTACTGTCCCTCTTAAGTCCAGTCATTCATAAAGAAAATACTGTTTACAGATGGACAACCATATTAACAGCTATAGCAGCATTTTTTGATCTATGCAAGGCCTTGCCACAATCTTTGCAGGAGACTTTATTCATAAAAGGCATTATTAATTTTGCTCACTTATATTTACCTGGATTTGATTATGGCTTTGGATGGATTGTGCCAGCTTTATGCGGTTTTATTATTGGACTAATAGCATGGAAGATAAAGGAAGAACATATAATAGCTCCACTTGGGTAGTGGAGCTATTATTATTTTTCTTGTAGATTAAAGTTAAGGCAAGCTTTTCTCGATTTATAATACATAGGTATTATATAATGATTATAAGTAAGATATTGTATATTTTTCCAATATCAGTAGAGGAGACGGTGACATGAACCAATATTTAATAAGACCTAACAAAAATATATTCACAACTTTTATTGGCTTGACTATTTCAGGGTATGACCTTGCAAAAGGCAACTGTGAAGAAGAAATATTAAACCTAATAAGTAGAATTGAGTATGATGAAGACATAATTACTTATTTTAAACAAGCCAAAACTTCTACTTGTAAGGTAAATCCATATTGGCCTAGAGCATTTTTATTATCTTTATCTTGTCTATTTATGACAGAAGAATCTCCTCATGTATACATAGATTTTCAAAAATTATTAAACCATATAGAAGGTCTTGACCAAGTTAATCCTAAGGAAAAGAATAATGAGTTGATTAATTGGCTGGAAAAACTTCCTTCTATGATTGATAGATTGCAAGATAATGTCATGGTTCATCATATATGGATTAAGTATATTTCATTAGTAGAGAAAAACATGGATGACTACAGATTCCTTTGTAGTCAATCCTTGTCACTGATTAAAAATGTATTTGAAATTTTAGAAGATGACTTACCTAAATTAATAATCATACCAAATTATTTGCAAGCTGTGGAGTCTACAGACTTGGTTGCTATAGGAGATGAAATTTACATAATAACAGCTAATCCAGATAAAGAATCAATTGTTCATGAGCTATTGCATCATGTTTTAGATAAAGAACTTAAAAACTGTGAGGACTTAATAAAAGAAAATAAGGCTTTACTTGAACCAGTGCTGGATGATATGATTCAATACCAATATGCTTGGGCTTATGATAAAAGATCCTGGTTAAGAGTTTTTGAAGAAAACTTTGTGAGTGCTTCTTCTATCTGGGTAGTTTTTCATGATAGCAAAGCCAAGGCAAGAACAAATGCTAAACTACACGAAGACTACGGCTTCATATATGTTCCTGTTATTTTAGAAGAATTTTTCTCAAATTGGAATGGATTAAGTAATTTTAGAGAATTTATAAAGAGCTGTTTAAGGACATGTATTATTAGAAAGAATGTGAATTGATTACTATAAATATAGATAAGGTAATGAATAATGTTCTCATAATGCCAAAGTATTTTGTACTAGGCTGAATAAAGGGGGAAAGAAGAGATGAAAAGAGTTCAACAGGCTTTGAAGATGATAGAGGCTGGAATTAAAGGGAAAAGAGTTTTAGAAGTTGCATGTGGATGTGGGGAGTTTTCCATTGAAGCAGCAAGTATTGCCAATGAAGTACAATGTATAGATTTAGATAGCTTTAGACTGTTATCTGAAATAGAGAACCATTCTAATATTATCTTTAAAAAAATGGATGCCACTAAAATGACATATGAAGATGGATATTTTGATTCCTGTGTGGTTTATAATGCTATAGGACATTTGTCAAATTCTCTTGAGAAAATTATTGAAGAATGCATTAGGGTAACATCCCATAATGGCAACATCTATATAATCAGCTCTTTTAAAATGGATAAAAGGGTTATTAACGATAAATTAATTCCATTGTTGCAATCACAAAATATGGATTATAGTCTAAGGGAAAAGCTACCCTTTATTTGTGTTACTATAAAAAGATAATAGTTTTAGCTATTACATAAAGGGGGATAGGAATTGAAAGCTTTAGGAATAGTTTTTAGTTCAAGAGATAATGGCAATTGTTCAAATGCTATAAAATATTGTTTAAATAAAATGAAGGACAAGGGTTATGAAACTGAAGCATTAAACATATTTCAATATGAAATTGAAGGCTGCGGAAAGTGTAATTATATTTGCTTTAACAGCGGAGAGTGCTTAAAGAAAGATGATATTCCTAAATTATATAAAAAATGTTTTGATGCAGACAAAATAATATTTGCTATTCCAACATTTTGTGGTCATTTAACTTCACAATACTTTAAATTCTGGGAAAGGTCACAATCATTGTTTAAGGATGAGATAGAATATGAGAATACTTTTTTGAAGAAGATTAATTTAATTATTGTAGGTAATTTATCTTCTGGGGCAGACATGGCAGTACATGAAGCATTATATAGCTTTATAAATAGAAGTTTTTATCCAGAGGTTATATTGTTATCATCAGAGGAATATAATACCAGTTCTATAAAAGGGGATTTAGTTAAATCTAGTGAAGTGAAAGAAAGGTTAAATAACTTTATAGAAAGAATTGTAAGCAAAGGTTAATCAAGGGGAGGAATAGATATGATAAAAAGTGTTGATATTTCAGAATTAGAGCTTGTAGCTAAATATGCATATAAATTAAACTCAATACCACAGCATAAGTGCAAAGCACTTCCAACTGATTATGAAGGCATATTTAAGCAATTTGAAAGGATGATTAAACATCCTAATGATGAATTACTC
>JAAYHM010000067.1 GCA_012735405.1 Tissierellia bacterium
AAAGGGAAGAACTTGAGAGGCTGGCAGATATATGCTTGAAAAACAATATTTTAGTAATATCTGATGAAATACACTTTGATATAGTCTATAAGGGCCACAGGCATACTGTATTTGGCAGCCTGTCAGAGAAAGTAGCAGAAAAGTGTGTAGTTTTGACTGCTCCCAGCAAGACCTTCAATATAGCTGGCCTTAAAATATCAAATGCCATAATTCCCAATGAGGAGTTAAGGGAAAAATATAGCTTAGAGCTGGAAAAGGTACGTATAGGCTCCCCAATTGTAGGAGGAGAAGAAGCTCTAATTGCTGCCTACAATGAATCGGAAGACTGGCTTGATGAGCTTCTGGTTTATCTTGAAGGCAACAGGGATTTCTTCATGGATTATATAAATGAAAAAATTCCTGAACTAAGACCAGTAAAGCCAGAAGGAACCTACTTAATATGGGTTGATTGCAGGGGCCTTAATATGGAACATGATGAGCTGAAGGACTTCTTTGTAAATAAATGCAGGCTAGCCCTAAATGACGGAATGATATTTGGCACTGAAGGTGAAAAATTCATGAGATTTAACATAGGCTGTCCACGTCCACTGTTAAAGGAGGCCTTAGACAGGATTGAGAAGGCTGTTAATATGTTATAGACTATATATCTATGATATAATGTAGATGATTTACAAAATATTATGGAGGGATTTTATGGATAAGGCCATGATTAGAGTGAGGATAAGTTCCAGTGATGCCCATTATGGGGGAAATTTAGTTGATGGGGCAAAAATATTGCAGCTATTTGGTGATGTGGCTACTGAGCTACTTATAAGACATGATGGGGATGAAGGTTTATTTGTAGCCTATGATAGTGTAGAATTTTTAGCTCCCGTTTATGCTGGAGATTATATAGAGGCAGTAGGAGAAATAACAAAGGTAGGCAATACTTCAAGGAGAATGGCCTTTGAAGCCAGGAAGGTAATTGCAGCCAGGCCGGATATAAGCGATTCAGCCTGTGATGTACTAGAGGAGCCTGTAGTGGTATGTAGGGCTGAAGGCACCTGTGTAGTTCCCAAGGACAGGATGAGGAAGTAATAATTAGTTTATTGGAGACAAAGGGGGATATGAATGGACAAGTTGATTATTACTGCTGCCATTTGTGGAGCAGAGGTAACCAAGGAGCATAATCCAAATGTTCCCTATACAGTGGAAGAAATAGCCAGGGAGGCAGAAGCAGCCTATATGGCTGGGGCAAGTATAATACACCTGCATGTAAGGGAGGATGATGGTACTCCTACCCAGGACAAGGAAAGGTTTAGGGTATGTATAGAGGAAATTAAAAAAAGATGTCCAGACGTTATAATCCAACCATCAACTGGAGGAGCAGTGGGTATGACAGATGAAGAAAGGCTGCAGCCAACAGAGTTAAATCCGGAAATGGCAACCTTGAGCTGTGGCAGCGTAAATTTTGGCGGAGATGAAATATTCTTAAATACAGAGACTTCCATTTTAAACTTTGCTAAAAGGATGAAGGAAAGGGGCATTAAACCAGAGCTGGAAATATTCGACAAGGGTATGATTGATGTTGCCCTAAAACTTGTAAAAAAGGGCTTAGTTGATAAACCACTGCATTTTGATTTTGTATTAGGTGTACAAATGGCAGCAACGGCTAGAGATCTAGTATTTTTAGTAGACAGCATACCGGAGGGCTCCACCTGGACTGTAGCAGGTATCGGTAGATATGAAATGCCAATGGCAGCCATAGCCATTGCCATGGGTGGCCATGTCAGGGTAGGCTTTGAAGATAATATATATCTTTCAAAGGGAGTTTTGGCCAAATCCAATGGGGAGCTGGTGGAAAAGGTAGTGAGAATAGCCAAGGAATTAGGCAGGGAAATAGCTGGACCAGATGAGGCAAGGGAAATATTGGGATTGAAGAAGTAGTTTTAAATGAGTTCCTTTTTCCCAAAGATGGGAAATAAAGGGGCTCTTTTTTTATCTTAAATTGTCTTTTTGAGAAGGATTTTAAAAAATTATATAGAACTAATCTATATATGGGAAGGGAGTCGGAAAGGAGGGATGGTATGGTAATAGAAGGATGTAAGGACTTGATTATAAAATGCAGTTTATGTAATAGATTAAAGGAATACGAATTTAACCTGTTTAATGTCATGAAATATGATAAAATAGAATATGAATGCTCCTGTGGTGAAACAATTAAGGTTAGTGTAGAAAAGGGAAATTTATTAAGAGGCAGGGCTATTTCTTTTAAATCCAGGAAGGCATCTTTTAAATTTTCTCTACATAATATATTAAAAAACCAAAGTATATGTCGTTATGATGATGGTTCTCTAGTATTCTTTTTAGGCCAGAAGGACATGGGAAGGAAAAAATTAAAGAAGCTGGGACTACAGCTAGATGACATAGTTACTAAGTTTAATAGAAATGATATATTTGTTAATTTTGATATAATAACCAGGGCACTTATAAAATTATTTGATTTGGAAAAACAAGATAGGATACAATGTGACTGTGGCAATACTAAGATTAGTATTGAACTTTTTTATGACAGAATTGAACTTAAATGTTTAAATTGTAATGGTGTTAAACTAATATTTGCAGAGACTGAAGAGGACCTTAAGGTTATACTGGATAAGGACAGGATAAATTTAAGGAAAAGTGATATTTCTTGCATTGATTCCATAATAGATAATAATAAGCATATTAATAAATAAAGGAGGAGTATCATGTTAGTTACAGGAAAGGAAATATTGGATCATGCAAACAAGCATAATTATGCAGTAGGTGCATTTAATGTAAACAATATGGAAATTGTGCAGGCCATTGTAGAGGC
>JAAYHM010000068.1 GCA_012735405.1 Tissierellia bacterium
ATGGTATCAGGTATGGATAGATACTATCAGATTGTAAGATGTTTTAGAGATGAAGATTTAAGGGCAAATAGGCAGCCTGAATTTACTCAAGTGGATATTGAAATGTCCTTTGTAGATATAGATGATGTAATTGAAATAAATGAAAAAATGTTATATAGATTGTTTAAGGAATTAAAAGGAATAGAAATACAGCTTCCTGTTGAAAGAATGACTTATAAAGAAGCCATGGAAAGGTTTGGTGTAGATAAACCAGATTTAAGATTTGGTTTTGAATTAGTAAATATATCAGACATAGTGGCTAATTCAGAGTTTAAGGTGTTTAAAAATGTTATTGAGAATAAAGGCTCTGTAAGGGGTATAAATATAAAAGAATACGGGGATAGGTTTTCCAGAAAAGATATTAATAGTTTAGAAGATTATGTAAAAACTTTTGGAGCCAAAGGATTAGCATGGATTAAGATTACTGAAGAAGGCGTAACTTCTCCTATAGCAAAATTCCTTTCAGATGATGAGTTAAATGGCATCTTGGCTAGAATGGATGGAGAAAAAGGAGATTTGCTTCTTTTTGTTGCAGATAAGGATAATATTGTATTTGATAGCTTAGGCAATTTAAGAAATGAGGTAGCAAGAAGACTTGGAATATTAGATGATAACATAATTAAGCCAGTATGGATTACAGAATTCCCATTATTTGAATATGATGAAGAAGAAGGTAGATATGTAGCAAAACATCATCCTTTCACCCATCCAATGGAAGAAGACATTGACCTATTAGAGACTGAACCATACAAAGTAAGGGCCAAGGCTTATGACATAGTAATTAATGGAGATGAAATAGGTGGAGGAAGTATAAGAATAAGTGACAGAAGTCTTCAAGAAAGAATGTTTAAGGCTTTAGGATTTTCGAAAGAAGAAGCCTGGAATAAATTTGGTTTCTTACTGGAAGCCTTTAAATATGGCACACCACCTCATGGAGGAATTGCTTATGGCTTTGATAGGCTGGTGATGCTGCTAACAAATAGTAATAATATAAGGGATGTAATTGCTTTTCCAAAGACACAATCTGCTACTTGTTTGCTGACTGGAGCTCCTTCTGATGTATCAGATGAGCAGTTAAAGGAAATACACATTAAAAGAGATTTAGAATAAATTGTAGTAAGGAGATTGAAATGGACCAAAGATTTATAAGAACAGAACTTTTGCTGGGCAAAGAAGGAATTGATAAACTTAAGGACTCTTGTGTTGCAGTATTTGGAGTAGGTGGCGTTGGTTCTTTTGCCAGTGAAGCTTTAGTAAGGTCAGGTTTAGGCAAGATTATCCTTGTAGATTATGATATAATAGATATAAGTAATTTAAACAGACAAATCCATGCTACGACAAAAACTATAGGCCTGCCAAAGGTGGATGTAATGAAAGAAAGGCTCTTGGATATAAATCCAGAATTAGATGTAGTTGTTTATAGGGAGAAATATAATAGTGAGACCAGGCATAAGCTTATATCAAAAGATTATGACTATGTTATAGACGCTATAGACATGGTCACATCTAAACTGGATTTAATTGAAACCTGTACAAATATGGGCATACCAATAATATCTAGTATGGGTGCTGGTAATAAATTAGATCCTACAGCTTTTGCTGTAGGAGATATATATAGCACTCATACATGCCCCTTGGCAAAGGTTATCAGACATGAACTGAGAAAAAGAAATATTAAATCTTTAAAAGTAGTATGGTCAAAGGAAAAGCCTATGAAGGTTAACTTAGAAAAGGAAGATAGGAGGAAGGCCATACCTGGAAGTGTAGCCTTTGTTCCTTCTGTTGCAGGCCTTATTATTGCTTCAGAGGTCATAAAAGATTTAGTTTGGGGGTGAGTTTGTGGAACAATTAGGTATTGTTCGTAAAATAAGAGAAAATAATGCCTTAGTTGAAATAAGACGAATTTCTGGCTGTGGGGGAAACTGTGGTTGTTGTGCTGCTAGTTGTGATGTAAAAAGTGTTACTGTATATTTGAAGAACAATATTGGTGCTAAAGAAGGAGATTTGGTGGAAATCAAAGCCTCAACTAAAAAGGTCTTAAAATATACCTTTATTGCATATATGATTCCATTCATTATGCTTATAGTAGGAATTGTGTTAGGAGTAAATTACTTTCAATCTGTGGGATTAGAAAATTATGAGATATATGGCTTCGGTGTAGGAATGCTTCTTTTGGCAATTTCCTATTTAATCATAAAGTTAATTGATAGATATCTAAACAAAAAAGGCGAAATTATTTTGGAAATGACCAGGGTACTAAACTAATCAGAGAAAGGAATGATTTAAATTGTCTGTAGCTTCAAAGGAGAAGGATCCTGTAATATTAAGGTTGCGGAAAATTGAAGGACAGGTAAAGGGCATACAAAAGATGATTGAAGAAGGAAAAAAATGTGGAGAAATCCTAATACAAATTGCAGCCGTAAGGTCAGCCATTAACTCTGTTGGAGGTTTAATACTGGAAAACTATATAAAAGAATGTTTAAAGAATTATTTAGACGGTAGCTTGAAGGAAGAATCCCTAGATGAACTAGTAAATATTATGATTAAGTATACTAAGTAATTTATTTATTTATTTATTCTTTACCCTTCTAATGGATTTTGATAATGTTGTTGAAATAATTAGTCCAGTGGATATTGCAGCTGCAATGAAGAAGGTTTCTGTACCTTTAGTTGCGGCTGCATAAAAATCTTTTTGTGATAAAGTTAACATAGTGTAATACATGCCTGCGCCAGGAACTAGTGGAATTATACCGGGAATTATAAATACGGTTGCTGGTTTTTTAAAATATCTTGCAAAAAGCTCGCCAAATATACCTACTGTTAAAGCAGCAAAAAAGGTACTAATAATTTCATTATTTAGATATTGGCCTGTTATATAAAATATAATCCATCCTATACCACCAACAAAACCAGTTTTTGCAATTAATTCTTTCGGTATATTAAATAAAACGCTAAATCCTATAGTAGACATAAAGGAAAATAAAAATTGTTTTATAATTTCAACCACTGTGTTCTATCCTCCCAAATATATATTTAATACTAATCCTACTCCAAAGGCTATGGATAATGCGGAAAAAATGGCCTCCATTGCTCTAGACAAGCCGGAAACGAAATCCCCAGATATGGTATCTCTCATGGCGTTGGTTATAGCAACACCAGGAACTAAAGGCATTATAGATGCAATTATTACTGTATTCATATTATCAGCAATGCCAATAACTGTTATTAGTATGGATAAAAAAGTGGCTATAATTGCACCTATAAAATTATTTATGAAAAAAGTCAGCTTATATCTATTTATTCTATTAACTACCAGCACCACAAAAAAACCGACAAATATACTGGATATAAAATCTAGCATACTTCCACCAAATAATATGGATAAAAAGCCGCAGGATAAGGCTCCAAATAGGCTTTTAAAAAGTGGTGAGTATGTTTCTGTATTATCTATCATCCTTAATTTTTTTATGCCTTCATCTATTGACATATTAGTGCTTACAAATTCCCTACTAAAATCATTTACAAGGTTTATTTTATTTAAGTTAATTCTTATGGCTTTTATCCTTATTAAATAGGTTAAGACTTCCTCTTCATATTCAAGAGATGCAAAAATTCCTGTAGGTGTAACAAAGGCGTCTGCATATTTAATATTTTTTCTTGATTTTATTATTCTTTCTATTGTATCTTCAACCCTATAGGTTTCAGCTCCATTCCTAAGCATAATCCTCCCTGCAAGTATGGCTAAAAGGAGCAATTTCCTAGCCTCACCTTTGTTATGTATAATAAATTGACTCATTAAATTCACCTCACAACAGTAAACTATTGTCATAATATTAAATTATTTATATAATTAATCTTGTAGGAAAATAGTTTTTTGGCATAATATATATTGTATATATTATATTATACCTTGTTTATCTATTAAAGAAATTTCTTTTTATTAGAAGATGAAAAGAAAATCTACAACAAAATTTGATAAAGGAAGGAGATTACAATATGGATTTTAGTTATTTGAGAGAATATGACAGGGAAATAATGGAAGCAATGGAGAAGGAAATAAAAAGGCAGGAAGAGCATATAGAGCTGATTGCCTCAGAAAATTTTGTTTCAATTCCTGTCATGGAAGCCATGGGAAGCCATTTAACCAACAAATATGCAGAAGGTTATCCTGGAA
>JAAYHM010000069.1 GCA_012735405.1 Tissierellia bacterium
ATATCTTCAAACATATTTCTTATTCTGGTTAATAAATCAGGATCAGCAGTTATACTTACATTTTCAATATCATCATCTACCCTTTTAACTACCCTTTCAATTCTATCCTTTAAGTCTCTAGTTATTTGCCCTTCAGCATTTCTATCCATGTTTACACCAACTATGGCTGTATCTCCACTAATTAGTACATAGGCTCTATTTATACTTTGAAGGTCTTCTATTTTGTCTGCAATTTCTCTAGTTAATCTGGCATTATTGTTTCTATTATTGTTAAAGTCCCTGTCATCTGCAATATTGGTTCTAAGCCTATTTCTTTCTGTAGTATCCTCTCTACCTAGCATATCATTATCTAAATCTCTCATTTCATTATCCAGGCCTAGGTTATTTCTTCTTAATGTGTTATTTCTTCTTAAAACATTATCTCTATTATCTATACCTATTCTAGTCTGAGTTCTGTCAAGAGTATTTGGCCTTGCAGTACATCCTATAGCAATAAAGACTACTGCCAGAATTAAACTGATAAGAATTAATTTATTTTTCTTCAAAACTGTCACCTCCTATATTTATTTTTACAATTAACTTATTTTTTATTTGCTGTAATTTTTAATATTTATGTATAAAGAAGGAACTATAGCATCATAACAAATCTTATCATAAATGATAATAAAATAAATTTAACAAACTTATACATGGAAATTAAAACAATAAAATCAAATTTTCTCAAAATTTTACTAAATAAAGGAGGAATAAGGTAAATTTTGTAGAATTAGAATAAATAAAATGTATAATAAAAGATAGGTGAAATATATGAGGATTTCAAACTATAAGCTAGGGGAATTGTTACTGTACAATGGTAAAATTACAAAGGAACAACTGGACAAGGCCTTGGAAAAGCAAAGACAATCCCATAAGAAAATTGGAGAAATCTTAGTTGAAGAAGGTTATGTAACAGATAAGGATATAATAGAGGTTCTAGAATTCCAGCTAGGCTTTCCCCATGTGGATTTGAATACCTTTGTTATAAATCCTGAAGTCATATCCTTGGTGCCTGAACATATTGCCAGGCGCTATGATTTGATACCAGTGGATAAAAAAGGTGATCTATTAATTGTAGCTATGGCAGATCCCCTAAATATATATGCAATAGATGATTTGAAGCTATATACAAAATATGACATACAACCTGTTATATCAACAAGGGAAAGCATTATAAAGAATATTGATAAATTTTATAGGCAAAGGACTACAGAAAAAGTTATAAAAGAATTTGTTGAATCTTACGATGAAGATGATGCAGAAGATTACGAAGACCAAGAACAATTAGAAGTTGCTAATGCCCCTATTGTAAGGCTAATTAATTCTACCATCCAGCAGGCAGTAGATATGAAGGCAAGCGACATTCACATTGAGCCCTATATGGATTATATAAGAGTAAGATTTAGAATTGATGGGGATCTTCAGGATATAATGAATTTATCAAAGAATATACTCTCTGCTCTGGTAACCAGGATAAAAATCATTGGAAAGATGAATATTGCTGAAAAAAGGGTTCCCCAAGATGGTAGGGTGGAATTTAATTTAAACAATAAGGAAATTGATATTAGAATATCTACTATACCAACAATTCATGGGGAAAAAATAGTATTAAGGCTCTTAGATAGGGAACATTTTCTCTTAACAAAGGATCAATTAGGTTTTACACAAAAAAATTTAGAACGTTTTGATAAGCTTTTAAAGCAGCCCTATGGAATGATACTGATAACTGGACCAACTGGAAGTGGAAAGACTACTACCCTATATGCCATACTTAATGAGCTAAATAGGGTTGAAAAAAATATAATTACCATAGAGGATCCTGTTGAATATAAGATGGAGGGGATTAACCAAATACAAATTAATCCCAAGGCAGGCTTGACCTTTGCCAGTGGTATAAGGTCCATTTTAAGACAGGACCCTGATATAATTATGGTGGGAGAGATAAGGGATGCAGAAACTGCACATATTGCTGTTAGGGCAGCAATTACAGGCCACCTGGTACTATCTACCCTTCACACTAATGACAGTCCTTCATCAGTTATGAGACTGGTTGATATGGGGGTAGAACCATATTTAGTGGCCTCAGCTGTAATAGGTGTAGTATCACAGAGGCTTGTAAAAAAGCTATGTAACAATTGTAAAGAGGCGTATGAAGCCAGCTATGCTGAAAAATTATTGATAGGGAAGAATTATGATGAAAAAGTAATACTTTATAGACCTAAAGGATGCAATAGATGTAACAATGGATATTTAGGAAGAAGGGCAGTTCATGAAATAATGCTTATAAATGAAGATATGAGAAGGCTTATTACTGAAGGTAAAGGTTTAGATGAACTAAAAAATATGGCTTTAAATTCAGGTATGATTACCTTATTAGACAATTCCATTGATTTAGCACTTGAAGGAGTAACTTCCCTGGATGAAATTTTAAAGGCTAATTTTACATTAGGCTAGGAGGATCTAAGTGAATATCATTGAATTAGTTCAATATGCAGTGGAAAAAAATGCTTCTGACCTTCACATAACTGTAGGCATACCTCCTATGTTGAGGATAAATGGTGAACTGATTAGAATTAATAGTAAGGTTTTGTATTCTGATGATACTGAAGAATTGGTAAAACAGGTTTTAAATGAAAAACAGCTAAAGGAGCTTAATGAAAAGGGGCAAATTGATACTTCTTATTCCAGACCTGGAGTAGGAAGATTTAGGGTTAATGCCTATAAACAAAGAGGAAGCTATGGTATGGCAATAAGGGTCATCCCCTTAGTAGTACCGACTATAGATGAATTAGGTTTGCCACCTATTATAAAGGATATAACCAGAACTAAAAGGGGACTAATACTGGTTACAGGTCCCACGGGCAGTGGAAAGTCTACTACACTGGCTGCCATGGTAAACCTAATAAACCTGGAAGAAAAGTGCCATATTATAACCTTGGAGGATCCAATAGAATATTTACATAAGCATAATAAAAGCATGGTTAACCAAAGGGAAATAGGTACAGATTCAAACAGCTTTTCAGATGCATTAAGGGCAGCCCTCAGACAAGACCCTGATGTTATATTAGTTGGAGAGATGCGGGATTTGGATACCATAAGCATAGCATTAACTGCTGCAGAAACTGGCCATTTAGTTCTTTCTACCCTTCATACCATAGGAGCAGCTAAAACAATAGATAGGATCATAGATGTTTTCCCACCCCATCAACAGCAGCAAATTAGAATTCAATTATCAACTGTCATACAGGCAATCATATCCCAGCAGCTAGTGCCTAAGGCTGATGGGACTGGAAGGGTACCAGCAGTAGAAATCATGATAGCCACACCTGCCATAAGAAATCTAATAAGAGAAGAAAAAATACACCAAATAGAAAATGCAATACAGACTGGTGGGAAAATGGGCATGAAAACAATGGACAAGTCTTTAATTGATCTATATAACAAGGGGGTTATAAGTAAGGAGACACTACTTAATCAAGCAGTAAATTTAGACTATGTAAGAAGATTTGTGCTATAGGAGTGATTAAATGCCATTATATAAATATAAGGCTATTTCTCAAAAGGGTCAGGTTTTGGAAGGGTACAAAGAAGGCCAATCTGTTGCTGAAATAGTAAGCTTTCTCAAGAATAACAACTACTATCCTGTAACTATAGAAGAAGATGTAGACACGGCTGCAAGAAGGAATTTCTTATCAAAAAAGGTTACCAAAAAGGATATATCAGTATTTTGTAGGCAATTTTATACCATGCTTAATGCAGGAATTTCTATTATAAACTGTCTGGATATTTTAGAAAGACAGGTAGAAAATAAGACCCTTAAAAAAGCAATATTGGACCTGCATGAAGATGTTCAAAAAGGAATGACCTTATCAGAGGGAATGAAGAAACAAAAAAATGTATTTCCTACCCTTCTTATTAATATGGTGGAAGCTGGAGAAGTAAGTGGTAATCTGGATGTTTTAATGGAAAGAATGGCAAACCACTATGAAAAGGAATATAAGATAGAAAATAAGGTAAGAAATGCCCTAATCTATCCAGCAGTATTGAGTACTGTGTCCATAGTTGTTGTAGTATTTCTAATAGTAGTAGTAATGCCTACCTTTATTTCAATGTATGAAACCAGTGGTTCCATACTTCCTACACCTACAAGGGTACTTTTAGC
>JAAYHM010000070.1 GCA_012735405.1 Tissierellia bacterium
AAAAGTAAATATAAAATATCTTCGGGGGCGAGGTGAAATTCCTCACCGGCGGTGAAAGCCCGCGAGCCTTATTTAAGGTTGACTTGGTGGAATTCCAAGGCCGACAGTGAAAGTCTGGATGGGAGAAGATATTAGCCAATGGGTATATCCTTAGTGGATATATCTTTGTAAGTGCTATTTCACCCCGAAGTTATCTTCGGGGTTTTAAAATTCTTCCATGTTTAACCCCCAAAGAAATAAATATATGGAGGGTTATTATGGATATTATTAAAAAGGAGTATCTAAACACAAAGGTATTGGTGAAGGTTTCAGTTTTAGGGGCCATAGCATTTTTGCTTATGCTGTTTGACTTTCCACTATGGTTTGCACCATCATTTTTAAAATTTGATTTTTCAGACGTGCCAGGCTTAATAGGTTCCTTTGCACTAGGACCCTTTGCAGGAGTATTGGTCCAGCTGGTAAAAAATTTATTAAATTTAGCTTTGGAGGGAACAGATACTGCAGCAGTTGGTGAGCTTGCAAACTTTGTAGTGGGTAGTATATTTGTATTTACGGCTGGTTATATTTATCATAGGAATAAAACCTTTAAAAATGCAGTTATAGGAATGGCTGCAGGAATAATTGCTATGACTATATCCATATCTGTAGCAAATTACTATGTTATGATTCCACTGTATGCCAAAATATTTGGCTGGCCAATAGAACAAATTGTGGCCCTGGGAACGGCTGTAAATAAATATGTTGTAGATTTTAAAACCTTAATACTATTTGCAGTAGTGCCCTTTAACCTGGTAAAAGGTATTATAGTAACCTTGGTAACAGCATTAATATACAAGAGAGTATCACCAATACTCCGCAGGTAAAATATGGCGGCTCAGGAAAAATGATAAATTGAATTTAAAAATACTGTTGTTGTACAATATAAATAGGGTAAATAGCATATGCTATTTACCCTATTTTTATATACAAAATATCGACAAAAATTGGCATATTTTTGTAATAGATGTATAAGAAACTGTATTCATTTACAAAAAATAAATTTAGGAAGGAAGTGTAAGCTTTGAATAAAAGCAGCCACAATTTTAAGCCATATATACCAGCGGATAAAATAGTACCTGAATATACTCCAACTGCGATTATTCTTGGGATTATTTTAGCTGTTGTTTTTGGAGCAGCAAATGCCTATATAGGTCTTAGGGTAGGCATGACAATTAGTGCTTCTATACCTGCTGCTGTTATTTCAATGGGAGTTATTCGTGGACTCCTAAAAAGAAATTCCATACTGGAGAACAACATGGTACAAACCATTGGTTCATCTGGTGAATCTCTGGCAGCCGGTGCAATATTTACAATTCCAGCCCTCTTCCTATGGGCAAGTGAATTGGGACTAGAACAGCCAAATTTAATTAGGATTGTATTTATAGCCCTATGTGGTGGATTATTAGGTGTATTTTTAATGATTCCCCTAAGAAAGGCCTTAGTAGTTAATGAACATGGAATTCTTCCTTATCCGGAAGGAACTGCCTGCTTTAGTTGGATTTGGAAATTATGCCCTAGGTCAATGGGGTTCAGTAGTAGCCTTCATTGCATTGGCACTTATTTTAGTTAGGAAATCATTCTTTGCTAAGCTTGAAAGAAGATAGAGGGTAAGTATGCTTAAAAAGAAAGAGAAGAAAAACTACCTGGACTTAGTCCCGGTAAAATCTTTAAATATAAAATGGGAAGAAAAGGAAGGCTTAGTTAGATTAATAGTTCCCAGGAATTCTTTAATGGATAGGCTTGCAAGGAAGCTATTCTTTACTCCTGAATCCTTTAAAATAGATTTAGATAAACTAGGCAGCTTCATATGGAAGGAAATAGATGGGGAAAAGACTGTATATGAAATAGGTAAACTTTTAAAGGAAGAATTCCAGGAAGAGGCTGAGCCTTTATATGAAAGATTGATTCAATTTATGAATATTCTAAAGAATAACAAGTTTATAGAATACAAATAAACAAGGAACGGTTCTCAACATTGTCATTCTGAGCTATAGCTAAGAATCCCTTAAGACAGAGAACCGTTCTTTTGCTTTATATTGGCAGTGAAGGGGTCCCTGATTTTAAATTTGCGTATTATTGTATTTACTGCATTAACTAAGGCTATGGAATATGATTTTCCCTTGTATAAATAAGGCATATAGGTAAAGAAAAAGGCTCTCACACAAGGCAGGGAACCGTCCCTGTCTTTTGAATAAATTGTTGGCAATTGTCAATTACTTAAGTTATAATAATATTTAGCTTATGTATAGGAAGGTTGGGAAAATGGTAAAAATAATATTAAAGAATAAAGAAGATACAGAGAGATTTGGAACAAAATTGGGTAAAATTCTAAAGGGTGGAGATATTATATCCCTTACTGGAGATTTGGGAGCAGGTAAAACAACCCTCACCCAATCCATAGGCAAGGGGCTGGGTGTCAAAGACTATATAACAAGCCCTAGCTTTACCATAATAAATGAGTACAAGGGCAGATTAGATGTATATCATTTTGATGTGTATAGATTAGATGATGTGGATAGCCTATACGACTTAGGATTTGAAGAATACTTTTATTCTGATGGTGTTACAATAGTTGAGTGGGGCAATAAGATTAAGGAGCTTTTACCAGAATATACGATAAATATACACATTGACAGGGGAGAGGGCATAGAGGAAAGGGTTGTTACAATTTGTGGACAAGGAGACAGATTTGACCAAATAGTTAAGGAGTTGAATGTAAATTGAAGGTATTAGCTGTAGATACATCTACTGTAATTGCTACCTGTGCAGTTATGGAAGATGAAAACATGCTGGGAGAGTATTCCCTTAATCAAAAAATGAGCCATTCTGAAAACCTGGTTCCTATGATAAAGGAAGTATTGGATAGCTTAAATTTAAAGGTATCAGATATAGATTTATTTGCAGTTGCAGTGGGGCCAGGCTCCTTTACAGGTCTCAGGATTGGTATTGCAACTATGAAGGCCTTTGCCCATGTATATGATAAGCCAATAGTTGGAGTTTCAACCCTGGAAGCCCTAGCCTTCAACCTATCCTTCAATGGCCTTATTGTTCCCATAATTGATGCAAGAAGGAACAGGGTTTATACTGGAATTTATAAATGGGAAAAGGGCCTTCTTAAAAATATAATGGAACCAACAGCAATGGAAATTGATTCTTTACTTGAAATACTTTTAAAGGAAGATGAGCCTATTATGATGAATGGCAATGGGGTAAGTATCCACAGGGAATATATAAAGGATAGGCTAGGGGACAAAGTATATTTTGCAAAAAATATACATAATAATTGCAGGGCCTTAAGCATTGCAGAGCTAGCCCTTGAGAAGAAGGATCATATGGAAGGGGTAAATTATTATAATTTAGTACCAGAGTATTTGAGAGAATCACAGGCTCAAAGAGAGCTTAAAAAGAAAGAAAGTGATGCTCAATGAAGGTAATTATTCGTGAAATGCAGGAAAAGGATTTAGACAGAGTTATGGAAATAGAAAAGAAGGCCTTTTCTCCTCCTTGGACAAGGGAGGCCTTTTTATTAGAGTTGACTAAAAATCTTCTTGCAAAGTATATAGTAGCAGAAGTAGATGGACTAGTTGTAGGTTATGGTGGTGTATGGCTTATAATTGATGAAGGCCATGTAACCAATATTGCAGTGGATGAAAAATATAGAAATATGGGTATAGGAAGCAAAATAATGGAGGGGCTTATCCAGCTTTGCATTGATAGGAATATAGCATCTATGACCTTGGAAGTTAGAAAATCCAATGAAGCTGCCAAAGCCCTTTATAAAAAGTTTGGATTTAAGGAATATGGAATTAGAAAGGGATATTATCAGGATAACAATGAAGATGCCATTATAATGTGGAAAGATATATAAAATGGGGTGTAGATATGAATAAGGATATAATAACATTAGCCATAGAAACATCTTGTGATGAAACCTCTGTTGCAGTTATGAAGAATGGCAGGGAAATTTTATCAAATATTATTTCCTCCCAAATAGATATTCACAGGAAGTTTGGAGGAGTTGTACCAGAGGTTGCATCAAGAAAGCATATAGAAAATATAAATATGATAATACAGGAGGCTTTAGATGAAGCCAATATTGGTTTTGATGATATTGATATAGTCGGAGTAACCCAGGGGCCAGGCCTGGTAGGTGCCCTATTAGTAGGCATATCCAGTGCTAAGGCCATAGCCTATGCCTTAAATAAGCCACTGGTAGGGGTTAATCATATAGAAGGCCATATATGTGCCAACTATATAGAGTATAAGGATCTGGAGCCACCCTTTACCTGCTTGGTGGTATCTGGTGGACATACCTACCTTATATATGTAAAGGACTATACTGAATATGAGCTATATGGAAGGACCAGGGATGATGCAGCAGGGGAAGCCTTTGATAAGGTTGCAAGGGCCTTAGGTTTACCTTATCCCGGAGGACCAGTAATAGATAAGCTATCAAAGGAAGGAAATCCGGCCGCCATAGATTTTCCCAGGGTATATCTGGAACAGGATAGCTATGACTTTAGTTTTAGTGGATTAAAAACTGCAGTGTTAAACTATCTGAATGAAAGAAGGCAAAAAGGTGAAGAAATAATAGTAGAGGATGTGGCAGCAAGTTTTCAACAGGCAGTTATAGAAGTACTTGTGGATAAGTCCATAAGGCTAGCTAAGGAAAAAGGAACAGATAAAATAGCCATAGCTGGTGGTGTGGCAGCTAATGAAGGTTTAAGGCAACTTATGGAGAAAAGGGGAAAAGAGGAAAATATCCAAATTCTATATCCTTCAAGGATACTGTGTACAGACAATGCAGCCATGATAGGATCAGCTACCTACTTTAACTATATAAAGGGGAAGGTTTCAGACCTGGATTTAAGTGTTGCTCCAAATTTAGAGTTAATCTAGCACTTGCCAACAAAATTTCCACATTATTTTCACATTTAGACAATAAATGTCACTGAATAAGTTGTGGATAATGTGGGAAAGTTATTTTATCCCCCAATATTAGTACAAGCCCTTGGGGATAAAATTGTGGATAATGTGTATAAATATTGAGAAAAAGAGGAATACTAATTATCTGTTAATTTTATCCATTTTTCATAAAGCAGGTCTAATTTTGAGCTTATTTCCTCTCTTTCTCTTGTTAATTCCACTATTTTATCAGGTTCGTCATATAGCTTTGGATTGCATAATTCTTCGTCTAATTTATTAATTTTTTCCTCATATTCTTCTATGGATTTTTCCAAATTCTGAATTTGTTTTTTCCTCTCCTTCTCCTTTTTAATTAATTCCCTTTCCTTTTTTCTTTCCAGCTTAATCTGGGTCTTGGTTTTATATTCTTCTTCCTCTTCAACAAGTACTTCATTTTTCTTCTCCAAATAGTAATCAAAGTTGCCCAAATATTCCTTTATGCCTTCCTTAGTAAGCTCCAATATTTTATTGGTTACCCTGTTTAAGAAATACCTATCGTGGGATATAACGAGTAAAGTCCCCTTGTAATCTATAAGGGCATCTTCTAAAACCTCCTTTGAATCGATATCCAGGTGGTTGGTTGGCTCGTCCATCAAAAGGAAGTTGGCATTTGATAACATCATTTTTAAAAGGGCTAATCTATTTCTTTCTCCACCACTTAATTCTCCTACTTCCTTAAATATATCATCACCTATGAATAAAAATCTTCCCAGCAGGCTTCTTATGGTAAAATGGTCAAAGGTAGGATGTTCATCCCATATTTCATCTATAACAGTTTTATCCAAGTTTAAATTGGCTTGTTCCTGGTCAAAGTAAGCCATATTTACCCCATGGCCTAACACTATGTTTCCCTCGTTGTAAGGTATTTCCTTTAGAATCATTTTAAAGAGGGTAGTCTTGCCAATTCCATTAGGTCCTATTAAACCTACCTTTTCTCCCCTGTATATGTTGAAGTTTATATTTTCCAGAAGCCTAAAGTCATTAAAGCTTTTTCCCAGGTTTTCAACAGCTAATACCTGCCTGCCACTCTTAATTTTAGGTTCAAATACTAATTTAAATTTAGCCTTTTCCTTTGGAGGTTCCTGGTGTTTTTTCATTTTATCTAATAATTTTTGTCTACTTTGAGCCTGTTTTATATACCTTCTGCCTCCATAGTTAGAAAAACGCCTTATTATTTCCTCCTGCCTTTTTATTTCCTTCTGTTGGTTTTCATATTGCTTTTTTATTATTTCCAATTCTTTTTTTCTTTGCTTCATGTATCCTGTGTAGTTAGTGTCATAGACCTTAAGCTTTTTATTTTCTAAAAGAAATATCTTATTAACCACATTGTCCAGGAAATACCTGTCGTGGGATATGACTATGAGGGCTCCTCTATAATCCTTCAGGAAGGATTCCAACCAGCCAATGGCATCGATATCCAAATGGTTGGTTGGTTCGTCTAGAAGTAGAAGGTCTGGTTTTTCAAGAAGTAGCTTTCCTAAGGAAAGCCTTGCCTTTTGGCCTCCACTTAAGACACTTACCTTCTTGTCCATATCTTCATCATCAAATCCTAAGCCCTTCAATACTCCCTTTATTTCGCTTTTGAATCCATAGCCATTTTTCTCATCAAATTCCTCTAGAAGCTTAGAGTATTCCTTCATCATCTGTTGCAGCTCTTTAGAATCCCCTTTTTCACTTAAATTACTTATATTTTCCTCCAGGGATCTTAACCTTTTTTCCATTTTAATTAGGGGCTTAAATACCTTTAAACACTCATTAAAAACTGTCTCTTCACTGTCAAGGTCTACATGTTGCTTTAGGTAACCTATTTTTAAATCTTTCTGTATATATATTTCTCCACTATCCCTTTCTATTTCCCCGGCCAATATATTAAATAGGGTGGTCTTACCAGAACCATTAAGGCCAATTAGGCCTATTTTATCCTTATCTTCTACGGAAAAGCTTATATTCTCCAGTATAGTATCCACTACATAGGCCTTTGATATATTGGTACATGAAAGGACTATCATCTCCATCTCCTACTTTCTTTATAATTGTATATATAAATAAATATTTTATACTGAATTCTAATAAATTGAAAATATAATACAACTAAAAAGCAATTTGAGCAAAATACAATCTGACTAAAACACAATATTTACAAAAAATACAGGAAATTTAAAATATAATTTTAATAAAAACTACACAACCACATCAAAAGAATTAATAAAAATACAAACAAGCGAATTTTTTACGGATTTTTTACTTCCATTCCCTGAAAGTTATAGCCGAAGGCTTAAAATATAATTTCCTTGTATTTTTTATATATCCTGTAATTAAGCCAGTATGATTTTGTTAAATTGCATTTTTTATTAAATCATGCTATGGGTATTTTTATTATATTCTATAATTAAGTAAATATATTTTTTATTAAACTGGATTTTTTATTAAACTTCATGTATTATAAGTATTATAATCTCATAAACTTATTAAATATTTCTTATAAATCAATGGATTTATATTAATCAATATCTCCTTTATTATCCATATGTTTTAGTAATATATTTTCATAAAATAAAAATATTTTTTATCTATACTATTCTATCAAAAAAATAAGCCCTTTTAAAGTAAGGGCTAAGATTTTAAATCCTGTTCCATGGCTAGACTTGATAATACTTTATCTATTAAATCTAATTCGCACTTTTTATCTTTGGTATAATGGATACAATTTTCGCAGCTTTCAAAATTTTTGTCAAATTTTTGTGAAAGATTTTTCAATTCTCCTTCATCATAAGGAGTGTAAGAATCGCAGTAAATGGCTATTTTCCTAAGTTGTTCTTTACTGGCCATAAAAATCCTCCTATTTGATTAATTTAATACTATTATGGGTAATATTAAAATAAAGTATGCAAAATACATAGTTGTGTTTATTTGACCTACAAAAATAGCAGTGTTATAATATTATCGACTAAAAGAATAAAAAATAACATAAAACAAAAAAACTGATAGATAGGGGTGACAAAATGGAGAGAGATAAAGATAATAGGGTTTCCATTACGGTTATTAGAAGGTTACCTAAATACTATAGGTATCTAACAGATTTACTAAACAAAGGCGTTACTAGAATATCTTCTCAGGAGTTAAGTAACATGACCGGATTTACTGCATCACAAATAAGGCAGGATTTAAATAACTTTGGGGGATTTGGACAGCAAGGTTATGGCTATAATGTAGAGGACCTTAAAAATCAGCTTGGCAAGATATTAGGACTAGACAAGATTTATAAGACTGTAATTGCTGGAGCTGGAAACTTGGGGCAAGCAATTGCAAATTATAAAGGTTTTCAGGATGCAGGATTTAAGGTTTTAGCACTGTTTGATAGGAATCCTAGGGTTATAGGTCTTAGAATCAGAGATATTGAAATCAAAGATGTGGAGCAGATGGAAAGTTTCATTAAGGAAAATGGAGTGGAAATAGGTATAATAACTGTTCCAAAATATAGTGCTCAGGAAATTGCGGATATATATGTAAGAAGTGGAATAAAGGGAATTTGGAACTTTGCCCCTGCAGACATTAGGGTTCCTGATGAAATAATAGTAGAAAATGTACACCTAAATGAATCCTTATTTGCCCTATCATACTTTATGAATAATAGAGAGGATTATGTGAGAAGGTATTAATTAATCTTGATCCCATTGTTGAAATGGAAACCAGAGGCAATACTTGTAATTTTAGATAGCAGGTATTGCTTTTTTTTGTTTCTAATTAGACAAAAAATTAACATAATATGTCCGTAGATAAATTACCTGTCTTATTATAGAATATATTTACAGGAATTTATAATAGGAGGGGTATATATGGATTTTCTATTAACCAGGGAACAGGAAATGGTCAGGACTGTAATGAGAAAGTTTGCAGAAAATGAAGTGAAGCCAATAGCTGCAGAAATAGATGAAAGTGGAAGGTTCCCAAGGGAAACTGTGAAAAAAATGGCAAGATACAACATGCTGGGAATACCTTTTCCTAAAGAATATGGGGGAGCAGGTGGAGATGATATATCCTATGTTATTGCTGTAGAAGAAATATCCAAGGTTTGTGCTGCAACAGGGGTTATATTGTCTGCCCATACCTCTTTGGCCTCTTGGCCCATATATAAGTATGGAACAGAAGAACAAAAACAAAAATATTTAGTTCCACTGGCAAAGGGGGAAAAATTAGGAGCCTTTGCTTTAACTGAACCCAATGCAGGTACAGATGCAGCAGCCCAGCAAACTACAGCAGTTCTTAAGGGGGACAATTATATGTTAAATGGTAGAAAAATATTTGTCACCAATGGGGGACAAGCAGACATATACATAGTATTTGCCATGACTGATAGATCAAGGAAGCACAAGGGTATATCTGCTTTTATTGTGGAAAAGGATTTTCCCGGCTTTTCCATAGGCAAAATTGAAAACAAGATGGGAATAAGGGCTTCCGCTACAACAGAGCTGATACTTGAAGATTGTGTGGTTCCCAGGGAAAACATATTGGGAAAGGAAGGGGAAGGCTTTAAAATTGCCATGGCAAGCTTAGATGGGGGAAGAATTGGTATTGCTGCCCAGGCCCTAGGTATTGCAGAAGGGGCCTTTGAAGAGACGGTAAAATATGTAAAGGAAAGGGAGCAGTTTGGAAAACCCTTAGCCAAGTTCCAGGGATTGCAGTGGATGATTGCAGATATGGCAACAGATATAGAGGCTGCAAAACTATTGGTATATAAGGCTGCTATGCATAAGCAAAAAGGGCTGTCCTATACCAAGGAAGCTGCTATGGCAAAACTATTTGCAGCAAACACTGCCATGGATGTAACTACTAAATGTGTCCAATTGCATGGAGGATATGGATATATAAAGGATTATCCTGTAGAAAGAATGATGAGGGATGCAAAGATTACTGAAATTTACGAGGGTACTTCCCAGGTAATGCAGATGGTTATTGCAGCTAATATATTAAGGTAAAGGGGGGAATGGACATGAATATAATTGTTTGTATAAAGCAGGTTCCAGATACAAATGAAGCTAAAATAGATCCGGTAAGGGGGACCTTGATTCGTGAAGGACTGCCCAGTATTATAAATCCGGATGATAGGAATGCCTTGGAGGAAGCCTTAAGGATAAAGGATGAGATGGAAGGTGTTAAGGTTACAGCCATAAGCATGGGACCACCTCAGGCAGAAATTGCACTGGTTGAGGCCCTGGCCATGGGAGCGGATGAAGCTATTCTTTTAACAGATAGGGCCCTGGCAGGTTCTGATACCTTGGCCACATCCACTGCCTTATCTGCAGTTATAAGATATATAGGGGACTTTGACCTTATATTCTGCGGCAGGCAGGCCATAGATGGGGAGACAGCCCATGTGGGACCTCAAATTGCAGAGCATCTGAATATTCCGCAGATAACCTGTGTGGAGGAATTAAAAATAGAAGGCAGGAGGGTTATAGCTAAAAGGGCCCTGGAGGATGGATATTTTATTGTAGAAGCAGAAATGCCCCTTTTACTTACTGCGGCAAAGGAATTAAACCAGCCCAGATACCCTTCCATTAAAGGCATATTTGAAGGCTTTAAAGGGGATAGGATAAAAATTGTATCGCCAAATGATGTAAATTGTGATGTGACCACGGTAGGCTTAGAGGGTTCCCCAACCAGGGTAGTGGAGACTTTCCCACCACCAATTAAAAGCCGAGACTTGGAAATGCTGGAAGGAAGTCCGGCAGAACAAGCTAGACAGCTGCTACAAAGGCTTAGGGAAGAAAAGATAGTATAGGAGAGGGGGAAATACTGTGGCAGTAAAAGAAAATATATTAGCTCATAAGGGTGTATGGGTATTTGCAGAGCAAAGAGAAGGAAATCTTTTAAATGTAGGCCTGGAGCTACTGGGGGAAGGTAGAAAGATTGCAGATAAATTAGGGGTGGAATTAACTGCTGTTTTATTAGGCCATAGGATAGAAGCCTTGGCAGGCAGGCTGATTAAATATGGGGCTGACAGGGTTATCTATGCAGAACATGAATTATTAGCCACCTATACTACTGATGCATATACAGGGGTTATCTGTGAACTTATAAATGAAAGGAAGCCGGAGATAATGCTATTGGGTGCTACAAGTACAGGTAGGGACTTGGCACCAAGAATTTCAGCCAGAATACATACAGGCCTTACAGCAGATTGTACAAAGCTGGACCTTGACCTGGAAAATAGAAGGCTTATTCAAACCCTTCCTACCTTTGGTGACAATTTAATGGCAACCATTATTACTCCCAACCATAGGCCACAGATGGCAACTGTTAGGCCGGGGGTTATGGAAAGGGCTCCCTATGATGAAAAAAGGGAAGGAATAATTGAAAAGATTAAGCCTGAACTTAGCCAGGAGCATATAAGGGCTAGAGTGGTCAAAACCATAAAAGGTGGTAAGGCACAGGTAAAATTAGAAGAGGCTAAAATAATTGTATCTGGCGGCAGAGGCGTAAAAGGTCCAGAAGGATTTAAGTTAATTAAGGAACTGGCAGAAAAGCTGGGAGGAGTTGTAGGTGCCAGCCGTGCAGCTGTAGATGAAGGCTGGATAGATAAGGCCCATCTGGTGGGGCAAACAGGCAAAACTGTAAGGCCAGACCTATATATAGCCTGTGGTATTTCAGGTGCCATACAGCATTTAGCCGGTATGAAGGAGTCAAAATGCATAGTGGCAATAAACAAGGACAAAAATGCACCCATCTTTAAGATAGCAGATTATGGAATAGTAGGGGATTTATATGAAATAATACCTGCCTTGATTTCAGAGTTAGATAATACAAAAAATAATTGAAAGAGATTAAATAAAAGGATAATATAAAGAAAAGATACTTAAGTTACACCTTAAAAGAAAGGGGGATATTAATGAAAAAGCTATTGACGGGGAATGAAGCAGTAGCCCTTGGTGCCTATGAAGCTGGAGTTCACTTTGCTGCAGCCTACCCTGGCACACCCAGCACAGAAATATTGGAAAACATTGCTAAATATGAAGAAATAATTTCAGAATGGTCTCCAAATGAAAAAGTTGCCTTTGAAGCAGCCTTAGGTGCCTCCATTGCTGGAGCCAGAAGCCTTGCAGCCATGAAGCATGTAGGCCTTAATGTGGCTGCTGATCCACTCTTTACTACAGGATATACAGGTGTAAATGGAGGTATGGTTTTAGTTGTTGCAGATGATCCAGGCCTTCATTCATCTCAAAATGAGCAGGACAATAGATACTATGCAAAACATGCTAAAATCGCCATGCTAGAGCCAAGCAACAGTCAAGAGGCCAAGGACATGGTAAAGATTGCCTTTGAAATAAGCGAAAAGTTTGATACCCTGGTTATGCTTAGGATGACTACCAGAGTATGCCATAGCAAGTCTCTGGTGGAGCCGGGAGAAAGAAAAGAGCTTCCCCTAAAGCCCTATGTAAAGGACCTGACAAAATACTATGTGGCTCCTGCTGTGGCAAAACAGCTGCATGTTAAAGTGGAAGAAAGGCTCAAAAAACTAGAGGACTTTTCCAATGAAACAGACTTAAACTATATTGAATGGAATGACAGGAAAATCGGAGTAATTTCCTCTGGTGTAGCCTATGAATATGCCAGGGAAGTATTTGGCCAAAAGGCTTCCTACTTAAAACTAGGCTTTACCCATCCACTTCCAGGTAAAAAGATTAGGGAATTTGCAGAAAAGGTAGAAAAACTTTATGTAATAGAGGAGCTGGAGCCATACATGGAAGAGTATGTTAGGGCCTTAGGCTTTGACTGTACAGGCAAGGATAAGATTCCAAATATATGGGAGCTTAATCCTGAAATTATTGCCTCATCCCTTTTTGAAGAGGAAACTCCTACTATTCAATATGACAAATCCCTTGTGGCAAATAGACCGCCCACTCTTTGTGCAGGCTGTCCCCATAGAGGCTTCTTTTATGGTTTAAGCAAGAGGAAAAATGTAATGATAACAGGAGATATAGGCTGCTATACCCTAGGTGGTGCAGATCCCTTAAGGGCTATGGATACAACTATTTGTATGGGTGCAAGTATTAGTGTAGGCCATGGTGCCAAAAAGGTATTTGACAGATACAAAAAAGATATGAGGGTAGTAAGTGTTATTGGGGATTCCACCTTCTTCCATACAGGCATAAACAGCCTTTTAGATGTGGTTTACAATAAATCCAATACTATTACCTGTATTTTAGACAATAGGGTAACAGGTATGACAGGCCATCAGGACCATCCAGGAACAGGCTATACCCTTGCAGGGGAAGAAACGGAAATGATAAGCATTCCGGATCTGGTAAGGGCTCTGGGAATCAAGCATGTAAGAACTGTAAACCCATTGAAACTGGACCAGCTTAAGGAAGCCTTTGATTGGGCCTTTGCCTTGGATGAAGCTTCAGTAATTATTTCAAAATATCCTTGTGTATTAAAGAAATGGTCTAAATTTGATAGGGAAGAATTTGAACCCTTAGAAGGAAAATGTGAAGTAGATGTAGAAAAATGTATTGGATGTAAAATGTGTGTTAACACTGGCTGTCCGGCCCTTCAGTTTGTAAAGGAAGACAAAAAAGTTAAAGTTGACCCGGTACAATGTGTAGGCTGTGAGCTCTGCATGCAGGTATGCCCCACAGAGGCCATATATAAGGTAGGTGATTAGGATGACAGATACAAAGAGCATTTTGTTAGTTGGAGTAGGCGGACAAGGTACTATTTTGGCAGGCAATATTTTATCTACTGCCCTACTTGAAGCAGGCTACGATGTAAAGGTGTCTGAAATACATGGAATGAGTCAAAGGGGAGGAAGTGTTTCAACCCAAATCAGATATGGGAAAAAGGTTCATTCCCCAGTTATAGGAAGGGGGCAGGCAGATATATTAATTGCCTTTGAAGCCATGGAGGCTTTAAGGTATTTAGAATTTTTAAAGCCAGAAGGCAAGGTGGTTGTAAATGACTACAAAATCCCTTCAGCTCCAATCCTTATGGGCAAGGCAGATTATCCGGAGAATGTAATTGAAATATTAAAGGAAAAGGCAAGTACCAGTGTAATCGATGCTGCAAAAATTGCCCAGGAACTAGGAAATATGAAGGTTATGAATGTGGTACTGCTTGGTGCCTTGGCCAAGGCTATGGATTTAACAGATATAGATTGGGAAGGAGTCATTAGAAATACAGTGAAGAAGGAATTTATAGATATAAATATAGAGGCCTTCAAGAGGGGAAGAGACAAGCTAGCCCTAGCTGAAGCCTAATATGAATTGTTCAGCGATTATACGCTTAACAATTTATTTAAAAAAATTAAGTGGGGAGATGTATATGGAAATCAAAAATTTTAATGACTTGATAAAATTAGTTTCCCAATTTAGAGAAAATAAAAGGGTGGCAGTAGTATCAGCCCATGATGAACACACCCTGAAGGCTGTATTTAAGGCAAGAGAGGATAATTTAGCCCAGCCTGTATTGATAGGCCAGAGGGGGAAAATTAGTCAAATGCTTGAGAAAATGGGACTTTCAATAGAAGAACAATCTATTGTAGATGTTAAAGATGAAATGGAAGCAGCCTATAAGGCAGTGGAGCTTGTAAATGAGAATAAGGTAGACTTCATAATGAAGGGAAGCATTCAAACGGCAGATTTACTTAGGGCAGTTGTAGACAGGGAAAGGGGCATAAGGACAGGCAGGCTTATGACCCATTTTGGCCTATTTGAAGTGCCAGGCTACCATAAGCTGTTGGTAATAACAGATGGCGGCATGGTAATGTATCCAAGCCTGGAACAAAAGAAGGAAATAATTCAAAATGCAGTAGCTGCCCTCTTATCCCTTGGGTATGAAAGGCCAAAGGTAGGTGTGCTGGCAGCAGTGGAGAAGGTTAATCCTAAAATGGTTGAAACTGTTGATGGCAAGGAACTGAAGGAAATGACCCAAAGGGGAGAGATAGAGAACTGCATAGTTGAAGGTCCCATATCCTATGATCTGGCCATAAGTAAGGAATCAGCCAAAATTAAGGGCTATGACAGCCCCGTTGCAGGAGATGTGGATATTTTACTTGTACCCAATATTGCTGCTGGAAATATATTGGCCAAGGCCCTTATGTATTCAGCCAATGGCAAAATGGCTGGTGTAATTTTAGGGGCCAGGGTACCTATTGTATTGACATCAAGAGGTTCCACATCTGAAGAAAAATATCTGTCTATAGCCTTATCTGCTGCACTTAATATAGAGAATCAAATTCAGGAAGTATAAGTTAAGTAAATACTTTAGGTATAAGGAGGGCTATTATGACCTATAAAATATTAGCCATAAACCCAGGGTCAACTTCTACAAAAATAGCCATATATGAAGATGAAAGAGAGTTGTTTACCACTAGCCTGGAACATTCTCCTGAGGAAATAGAAAAATATGACAGTATTCAGGACCAGTTTGAAATGAGAAGGGATGCAGTGTTGAACTTTCTGGAGGAAAAGGGATTTGATATAAGGGAGCTTGCAGCAGTAGTTGGCAGGGGAGGCATGCTGCCTCCTGTAAAAACTGGTGCCTATGAAGTTAATGAATTAATGCTAAAGACCCTAAGGGAAAGGCCCTATATGGAACATGCCTCAAACTTAGGAGCTCCCATAGCTTATGAAATAGCAAAGGCTGCCGGAGTTAAGGCCTATATATACGATTCTGTCAGGGCAGATGAAATGACAGATATAGCCCGCATCTCCGGCATGCCAGATATACCTAGAATGAGTACCAGCCATGTGTTAAATACCAGGGCAGTAGCCATGAAGGTGGCTAAAAAATATGGGAAAAGATATGATGAGATGAATTTTGTTGTAGCCCATTTAGGGGGAGGTATTTCCTTAAATGTACATGAAAAGGGTAGAATAGTTGATATAGTTTCTGATGATGAAGGGGCCTTTTCTCCAGAGGGCTCAGGCAGGGTACCCTGCAGACTACTTATAGAATTATGCTATTCAGGTAAGTATGATAAGAAGGCTATGCTGAAAAAACTAAGGGGCAATGGAGGGCTTAAGGCCTACCTTAGGACAACAGATGCAAGGAAAGTAGAAAGGATGATAGAGGCTGGCAATGAAAAGGCAAGATTAGTATATGAAGCCCTGGCCTATCAGGTGGCAAAGAATATAGGGGAGCTGGCAACAGTTGTAGCAGGCAAGGTGGATGCCATAATTTTAACAGGTGGTCTAGCCCATTCTAAAATGCTAACCTCCTGGATTAAAAAAAGGGTTGAGTTTATAGCACCAGTGGAGATTGTGGCCGGGGAAAATGAGATGGAATCTCTAGCCTATGGTATATTGAGGGTTTTAAGGGGGGAGGAGGAAGCCAGGATTTACAAATAAAAAATTAAGATTTTTAAAATTTTTAACAATATTTAATACAATTTAATAATATTATATACTTGAAATAATTTTAATACAGTGGTAGAATAAATTTAATCCAGGATATTGTTAAAATATCGCCAAATTCTACAGTATCCTACAAAAAAATTACCTTAATAAGATATTGGGAGGTATGGTCATGTCAAAAGAAACTTTAAATCCATTGGAAAATGCCCAAAGGCAAGTTAAAATTGCATGTGATGCTTTAGAATTAGATCCAGCAGTATACGAAATATTGAAAGAACCATTAAGGGTTATTGAAGTAAACATACCAGTTAGAATGGATGATGGAACTATTAAGACATTTAAGGGCTACAGGGCACAGCACAATGATGCCATAGGACCAACTAAAGGTGGAGTTAGATTCCATCCAGATGTAAACCTAGATGAAGTTAAAGCCCTTTCTATTTGGATGACCTTCAAAGGTGGAGTTATGGGACTACCCTATGGTGGAGGAAAGGGTGGAGTTGCATGTGATCCACTAAGCATGTCCCAAGGAGAGCTAGAAAGAGTTTCAAGAGGTTACATTCAAGGACTTTATAAGTACCTAGGCGAGCAAATTGACATACCAGCTCCAGACGCAGGAACTAATCCACAGGTTATGGCGTGGATGGTAGATGAGTACAACAAGCTTACAGGAACTAACGCACTAGGAGTTATCACAGGTAAGCCAGTAGCTTGGGGTGGTTCAGAAGGTAGAAATGAAGCAACAGGTTTTGGTGTTTCAGTAATTACAAGGGAAGCAGCTAAAAAGTATGGAATTGATATTACTAAGGCAAAAGTTGCTGTTCAAGGCTTTGGAAATGTAGGACGCTACACAGTAAAGAATATTCAAAGACAAGGTGCTAAGGTAGTTGCTGTTGGCGAGTGGGCACCACAACATGGTACTTATGCAATATACAATGAAGATGGATTAGATTTTGAAGATATGCTGGCCTATATGAATGAACATAGAAATCTAATAAATTATCCAAAGGCTAAGATGATTAGTCTTGATGAATTCTGGGAACTAGATGTGGATATATTAATTCCTGCAGCATTAGAAAACGCTATCACCAAGGAAGTAGCAGAAAAAATCAAAGCCAAATTAGTATGTGAAGCAGCTAATGGACCAACAACTCCAGATGGAGACGAAGTATTAAATGCTAGAGGAATACCAGTAACTCCAGACATATTAACAAATGCTGGTGGAGTAGTAGTATCATACTTTGAGTGGGTACAAAACCTATATGGATACTACTGGACAGAAAAAGAAGTTGAAGAAAGACAGGAAGTTAAAATGGTACAAGCCTTTAATGATGTATGGAATCTAAAGGAAGAAAAAGGAGTAACACTAAGACAAGCAGCTTACATGATTTCAGTAAAGAAAGTTGCAGAAGTAATGAAATTAAGAGGATGGTACTAATTCTACACATAAAAAACTGGTCTTTAAGACCAGTTTTTTTGTTGCCAAAATATATAGGTGAAAATATTGCCAGTATTCTAAAAATTTGGTATAATTAACTATTAAAACATTTAAACTTTGGTTTTTCTGTACTTGTCAGGGAGGTAAAGATTATGAAATTAATGTCCAATATGCGGAGCAGAGTCTTATCCTTGTTCAACTACCCCTACATTCCAAAGGAACTTTTAGAGGAGTCAAGGGGACCAATACTAATGCATATAAGTGACACTCCCAAAGGTGTTTACAGTTATATATTTAGAATAGCCAGTATTTTAAAGCCTGATTATATTATTCATACAGGAGATATGGCAGATGATATTAAATTAGAATGTAATACCAGTAAAATTGCTTCCTATGTTAGTGAGGTTAAAACACTAATAGAGGGCTTGGAAAAAAATGAGAATTCGAAGATCTATTATGTACTAGGTAACCATGATGACTATGAAACAGTGAACAGATTAAGTAAAAAGGGGACCATTCTTCAGGATGAAATAATAACAATTAATAATTGTAAATTTAGGGTAAGCCATTATTATGAGGAGTGTCCATCCAATATAGATTACAATCTTTACGGCCACAATATTAAGCCTGGGCATTATAAAAAGGAGGGTACAGTGGGTTTAAATGGAGTATTGAATATTAATATAATAGACCTGGGAAGCAAAAGGGTATTTCATTTAGATTATCCTATAGGAACAAATTGCTTGAGATTAATAGAGCCTAGGAGAATTTCTCTATAATGAAGGGGGCTACCAATGCTTTTATTTAGGCTGGGGCCACGATATTTATTTATTAGGACAGAAAAGATAGATAGGATAACAAATTTTTTGGAATCAAAGCTAAAGGGGATAGTTACGGATCTTTGGAAGGGGCTTGAAATAGCTACAGAAGACAGCACTCTTTGTTTTATAACAGATAAGAATGAAAAAACTAAAGCAGAGGATGCAGAAAGAATTGTACTTGTTAATAATGGATCTACCTTGATACTGACTTCCCTTATAAACAACAGGATATCCCACCTTTTAAATTGTGTTGATCTGGGGCCTGCTTCAGTTGTAATGAGAATAGCAGGGGATGAGGATAAGCTAATAGGAAAAATAAAGGAGCTGTTTTCTGGCAAGGAAGTAGAATTAATAGAAGGAATTGGATTAGGGGGCAGAGATGATACTATTATAGTATTTACAAAAAAGGCAATTACTGGACCTGTAGCCACAAGTGATTTTTTGAAGACTAAATTATTAATTCCAAAGCCAATTAAACAGGTTCAATCCACACTTAGGCTGGAGGCACTAAGGCTTATTACCCAGTCCTTAGAGGAAGGTCAGTGGTATGAGCTTAGAATAAATATATATGATTCCAATGGCAAATATGAGGAAAATTACAAGAGGCTTATATATATATTGTCAAAGCTGGAAGTAGGCATGATTTTAGGTGAAAGCTGGACCAAGGATTATGCTGTTATGCTTTTTTCAGTCCTAACCTACCAAGTTAGGCTGTTTACATTTTATAGTCCCCAGGAGGTCAAAAAAATATTAATGGCCTTGGAATATACAGTTGATGGTGAAAGACTGGCAGATTTTGATCTATACTATAAAAATAAAAAGGTTCACTGGAGCCAGGTAAGTAAATCAAAGGATAGAAAAAACAAAATAAAGCTGGCGAAATCCTTTAGGAAGGCCTTGTATGAAAAACTAAAGCCAGAGGAAATTAAAACCCTGGAGGATATGGAAGAAAAATTAGTGGGCAGGAGGGCAGGTAATTTGTCCACATAAAATCTGGTCCATAGGGACCAGTTTTTTATTGAATCCTTAAATCATTTACTTATAAAATATAACTGGTGATAAACATGTTTGAAGTAAAAATGATTAATCCAGAAATGACTTATGCCATAAGACATAAAATTCTTCGTCCTCATCAATCAATTGAAGCTTGCAAATATACAACGGATTATGAAGAAGGGGCCTTTCATGTAGGAGCATTCTATAAAGGAAAGCTTATCTCCATTGCTTCTTTTTGTATTGAAAAGCACCCTGATTTTCAGTTTGAAAAACAGTACCGCCTAAGAGCTATGGCAACCCTTGAGGAATATAGGAAATTGGGGGCAGGAAAAGCAGTAGTAAATTTTGCTGAAAGTATTATAAAGGAAAGAAATTTTGATTTTCTATGGTGCAAGGCAAGGACTACGGCCCAGGGATATTATGAAAAGCTGGGTTTTAGGACATATGGAGAGGTATTTGACTATCCACCTATTGGGCCACATATAATAATGTATAAAAAGCTCAGGTAGAAAAGGCCAATAATGCCTTTTCTTTTTCTTTTTTCAGGGTATAATATCAATTAATATAGACTACAATAGATACAGCCACTGGGTTTTTATTACCAAAAAGGCTCTTAAACAGTATTAGAAAGGAGAAAGCAATGGACTACAATATTGTTGAGAAGGAAAATAGCCTTATATTGAAAAATATGGAGGACTTTGAGCCTAAGCATATTTTTGAATGTGGCCAGGCCTTTAGATGGCATATTGAAGAGGATGGTAGCTATACTGCCATACATAGAGGAAAAGTGGTAAATGTAAAAAGAAAAGGGGAAGATATAGTATTTTTAAATACCACTAGGAAAGATTTTGAAAATATCTGGTTTGACTACTTTGATTTAGGAAGGAATTATAGTAAAATAAAAAAAACCCTGTCTAAGGATCCTATACTAAAGGAAGCAATTAAATTTGGAAAGGGAATTAGAATACTAAACCAAGAGCCCTTTGAAACTACAATTTCCTTCATTATTTCAGCCAACAATCAGATACCAAGGATTAAAAAATCAATAGACCTTATATCTAAAGGCTTTGGGGAGTATATAGGCAAGTTCAGGGAACAGGAGTATTATTCCTTTCCTACAGCCAGTGTATTGGCCAAGGCAGATGAAGAGGATTTAAAGGAAAAGTACAAAGTAGGCTTTAGGGCCAAATATATAGTTGAATCTTCCAAGATTATTAATGAGGGAAGGGTAGATTTAAATAAATTGTATGAACTGCCATCAGATGAAGCTCAAGAAATTCTTATGACCCTGCCTGGAGTTGGACCAAAGGTATCCAGTTGCATACTATTATTTGCATTTCAAAAGACTGATTCTTTTCCAGTAGATGTATGGGTTAAAAGGGTAATGGAGTATTTTTATTTCAAGAAGGATACCAAGTTAAAGGATATTTCTGATTTTGCCTATGAAAAATTTGGTCCCTTAGCAGGATATGCCCAACAATATCTTTTTTATTATGCCAGAGAATTGGGAATAGGAAAAAATAAATAGAAAGGATAATGCTTATGTTAGGAACCATAGTGAATTCAACCACAATAATAATAGGAACTATTTTAGGAGTATTGTTAAACAAGGGAATCAAGGAAGAATATAAAAGTACAATAATGGACGGAGTTTCCCTAGCTGTTATACTGATTGGAATAATGGGAGCCCTGGATACAGAAAATGTAATTTTAATGATCATAAGCCTGGTAGTAGGAAGTATTATTGGAGAGGCTGTAAAAATTGAAAAGAAATTGGACAACCTAGGCAATACCCTGGAGAAGAAATTAGGGAAGGGAGATTCAAATTTTTCTAAAGGCTTTGTAACTGCTTCCTTAGTTTTTTGTGTAGGGGCTATGGCTATAGTAGGTGCCTTAGAAAGCGGTTTAAGGGGAAATCATAGTACCCTCTTTGCAAAATCAGTATTGGACGGCATATCTTCCATTATATTTGCTTCCACCTTAGGTATAGGGGTTGGGTTTTCCGCAGCTACAGTTTTACTATACCAGGGTTCCATAACCTTATTGGCTTCATCTGCAAAGGAGCTCCTTACTCCTGAAGTTATAAATGAAATGTCAGCAGTAGGGGGTTTGCTTATAGCTGCCATTGGAATAAACCTGCTTGGATTAAGGAAGATAAAGGTAGGCAATATGCTCCCTGCAATATTCATCCCCCTCTTATATTTTCTATTGAAGAAATTTATAGGGTTCTAATAGAAAAAGTAGGAGGAAAGTCAGAGAAATTAATACATAGGAAGATATTTAGAGAAAAATATAGAAAAAAAGAAAGAAAATTAGAAAATTAAGGATAATGTTAAAAAAACAAGAAATTTTAAGACTTGATTCTACTTTTTTTATTAAGTAACATATTACTGTACGTATTAGCACTCACCAATGAAGAGTGCTAACAAAATTGATTAAAATAAAATATAGTACAGGGAGGTAATTGTATGAAACTTAAACCATTAGGCGATAGAGTAGTTATTAAAAAAGTTGAAGCGGAAGAAAAGACAAAGTCCGGTATAGTTCTTCCAAGCAGTGCTAAAGAACAGCCTCAAATGGCAGAAGTTATTGCCATAGGACCAGATATTTTAAATGATGAGAAGAAAAAGGATCAAATAAAGGTAAATGACAGGGTTATATTCTCCAAGTATGCTGGAACAGAAGTTAAGATTGACGGAGAGGAATATACAATCTTAAAATTAAATGATATATTAGCTGTAGTTGAATAAGCAATTGACAGTTAACAGTGGTAAATTTTGCTGGATTTTAGCTTATAAAAGTACTTACTACTGCATGTAG
Organism: Tissierellia bacterium; assembly: GCA_012735405.1. Taxonomy (GTDB): domain Bacteria; phylum Bacillota; class Clostridia; order Tissierellales; family Tepidimicrobiaceae; genus JAAYFE01. The sequence goes on from JAAYHM010000070.1 coordinate 22,434, forward strand.
ATAAAAAATAAAATAACAAAGGAGTGTGAATTTAATGCCAAAGGAAATTAAATTCAATGAAGAAGCTCGTAGAGCTATGGAAAGAGGAATAAACAAGCTTGCAGACACTGTAAAGGTAACCCTTGGACCAAAGGGAAGAAATGTTGTTTTGGATAAAAAATTTGGTGCCCCAGATATTACCAACGACGGTGTTACAATTGCTCGTGAAATAGAGCTAGAAGATAGATATGAAAATATGGGTGCACAGCTAGTTAAGGAAGTTGCAACAAAAACTCAGGATGTTGCGGGAGACGGAACTACAACTGCTACATTGCTAGCACAAGCCATAGTTAGGGAAGGACTTAAGAATATTGCAGCTGGTGCCAACCCAATGATATTACAAAATGGTGTTAAAAAAGCTGTTGACAAGGCTGTAGAAGAAATAAAGAAATTCTCAAAGGATGTAGAAACTAAGGAAGAAATAGCTCAAGTAGCTGCAATTTCAGCAGGAGATGAAGAAATTGGTAAATTAATTGCTGAAGCTATGGATAAGGTAGGAAACGATGGAGTTATTACTGTAGAAGAATCTCAAACTATGGGAACTACTTTAGATGTAGTAGAAGGTATGCAATTTGACAGAGGATATATATCTCCATACATGGTTACAGATACAGATAAGATGATGGCTGAATTAGAAGAACCATATATACTTATAACAGATAAGAAGATTTCAAATGTACAAGACATATTACCAGTATTAGAGCAAGTTGTACAACAAAGCAAGCCAATTCTTATAATTGCTGAGGATGTAGAAGGAGAGGCTCTAGCTACATTAGTACTTAACAAATTAAGGGGAACATTTAACTGTGTTGCAGTAAAAGCTCCAGGATTTGGCGATAGAAGAAAAGAAATGCTTCAGGATATAGCTATCCTAACTGGCGGTCAAGTAATTACTGAAGATTTAGGATTAGAATTAAAAGATGCCACAATAGATATGCTAGGAAAAGCAAGAAGGGTTCAAGTAGATAAGGAAAACACTACAATAGTAGATGGAGAAGGCAAGGCAGAAGATATAGAAAACAGAATTAATCAAATTAAGAATCAATTAGAAGTAACAGAATCAGAATTTGACAGAGAAAAACTACAAGAAAGACTTGCTAAGCTTTCTGGCGGAGTTGCAGTAATCCAAGTAGGAGCTGCTACTGAAGTAGAATTGAAGGAGAAGAAGACAAGAATAGAAGACGCTTTAGCAGCAACAAGAGCGGCTGTTGAAGAAGGTATAGTACCAGGTGGTGGAACTGTTCTAGCAGATTGTATCCCAGCAGTATCCAAGCTATTAGAGGAAACTGAAGGAGATGAAAGAACAGGAGTAAGAATTATTCTAAGAGCTTTAGAGGAACCAGTAAGACAAATAGCTACAAATGCTGGATTAGAAGGTTCAATTGTAATAGAAAAGGTAAAGGAAGCAGAGCCAGGTGTAGGATTTGACGCTCTAAAAGAAGAATATGTAAACATGGTAGAAGCTGGTATAGCAGACCCAACTAAGGTAACTCGTTCAGCATTACAAAATGCTGCAAGTATTGCTTCAATGATATTGACAACAGAAGCAGCAGTAGTAGATATAGAAGAAGAAAAACCAATGGCTGGAAACAACATGCCAATGATGTAATAAAAAC
>JAAYHM010000071.1 GCA_012735405.1 Tissierellia bacterium
CTATGATTTCATAGAGCTCATATCAAGAAAATATGAGGTCATAGGTCACAAGTCTGAAATGGATTATCTTAATATGATAAGGAATTTAAGTGAAGGGGAAATAAAAAGGGCTATTGTTTACTCTATAATGTTAACCAATGAAGAATATGTATCAGAAGAGGAAAATATGGCTAAGGTTGAAAGTATAAGCAGCAATAAGGATAGGCTACTTTCCTTTATAAAGGAACTTCCCATAGATTCAGCTACTAAATGGTCCTTGTTTTTAATGGTGGAAGACCCAACTGACTATATGAACAGGTATGTAAATTTCATGACTGGTTTACTGCCTATATTTAAAGAATTTTATAGTCCTTATGAAAATGAGGTAAAAGAATATGGAAATTATTTGGCTAAATTCTTAAATGAAAATGGAGCAAAGGGATTAAGGGAAATAAGCTATTCAATTTTAGAACCTAAGATATTAAAAGAGGGAGATGTAGACCTTTTAGTCTCTGTTATATTTTCCTATGCGGTATCCCTGTCTGATAGAGAGGGAATAAGGTTTATAGTATGGGGCTTAAGAATGGAAGAAGCCTTTAGGAAAATGAAGGAAATAAGGGAGAATAAAATTATTGAGAGGGTGCAGATATTTAAAAACCTAGGGGACAAAACCAGGTATGAAGTCCTTAAATTAATTGCACAGGGAGAAACTTCAACAAAGAATATAGCCAACCAGTTGGGAGTTTCCAGTGCAACAATTTCCTACCATATAAACAATTTCCTTACAACCAGGCTAATCAAGCTTGATAAGGGGAAAAACAAACTTAACTATATTATTGACTATGAACTATTGGAAGATGTTATAAGGGGACTTAAAGAGGATCTAAAATTTCCAGATTAAAAGGGCTATTTATTACTAATAGCCCTTTTTAACTTAAATCCACAATCCATGGGTTATCAACATATTCCTCCACTATCCTTGTCCCTAAATTAAACCAGCCCTTACACTTGTTTAATACTATAGAATCTCCAGTCACTACCCTGTCTTTTTCTGCAAGGACCCTATCGGTATTGGGAACCAATTCTACTTCTACTTCAAATTTCCAGTCATAATCCAATATCCTTGTCTTAAGCATTCCGGAATTGGAGACAGGTGAATCCAGGTAAAACGTAGCTTTAGCTATCTGTAATTTTTCTAAGGCTGAGGCAATTAGCCTTATGGCCTCACTAGTTTTGTCTATTATCCTATATGTTCCTCTCAATCCTGCCAAATCCCTAATTACTCCATCCTTACCCAGGATTAGAACACTGCCTGATAGGGCTACTTCCAGGGTTATTATAAGGTTGAATCCGTCAATATAAAGTGGACCATCCTTGGCATATTTTAAGGGATATAGTTTTTTCATCCTCATTTCATATTCATTTTGGGGTGAGGTGGCCCTTTGCAGAGCTGCCCTTTGCCTTGCTGATAACAGGTAATGATTACCTACAAACTCAATTACAGATTTCATTTTGTAGCCCCTATCCAGTAGCCACTGTATTTCTTCCTGGGCTATTTTTAATGTTTTAAGTGACTCTTGTGAAAACCATCTTTTATCCTCAGGTACAAATCCCCTTCTTGTTTCTTTTGGCATTTTATTATTCCTTTCTATACTTTTAACCTTATTATACACCATATATACCTTTAACCGGATATTTATCCTATTGTAACTATTTAGGAAAATATATATGATATAATTACAATTGACAATGTCATTCTGAGCCGAAGGTGAAGAATCTCTCTAAGACAGTGGACGGTTCTTTGTCTTCTAATAGCCTAAGTTATCTTAAGCCGAAGGCGAAGAATCTCTCTAAAACGGGAGACGTCTCCTTTATTTTGTATATATTTATATTAGTAAAGAAGGACTTTCCGATTCCGAATTTGTTAAAATTGTCCATTGTCAACTGTCAATTGATAATTGAAAAGGGGTGTTTACATGAATAAAATAAAAAAACTGAATCTTGCCAACCTTCCTACAAAAATAGAAAGATTAAACAGGTTAAGTAAAGAATTAGGCAAAAACATATACATAAAAAGGGATGATCAAACCGGCATTGAGGTCTCAGGAAACAAGATAAGAAAATTAGAGTATTCTGTGGCAGAAGCATTGGAAAGGGGTTCAGACTATTTAATTACCTGTGGCGGCATTCAGTCAAACCATTGCAGGGCAACAGCTGCAGTAGCTGCAAAGCTAGGGCTAGGAGCATACCTGGTACTTAGAGGAGATGAAGCTACTCCAGTTGAAGGAAACTTATTTTTGGATAAGATACTGGGTGCAAATATTAAGTTTGTAACTTCTGAGGAGTATAAAAATAATAGAATGGAGATTATGGAGTCCATAAAAAAAGAACTGGACAACCAGGGCCACAGGGCATACATAATTCCTGAAGGGGCATCAAATGGGATAGGTTCCTTAGGATACATAAATGCCATGGAAGAGATATTAGAACAGGAAAAAGAAATGAATATTAAATTTGATGCCATAGTTGTTACTGTAGGCTCTGGCGGCACCTATTCAGGCCTTTATTATGGAAATTATGTAAATAAAAATCCTGCCACCATATATGGTTTTAATGTATGTGATAGCAGTGAGCATTTTAAAAACGTAGTTTTGAGCTTGCTGAAAGAAATAGCCACATACACAGGGGAGGAAATTAAGATAGATAGGGATGATTTAAATATTATAGATGGCTACCAGGGCAGGGGTTATGCCCTAAGTAGAGTAGAAGAAATAGAATTTATAAAGTACCTGGCAAGATTAGAGGGAATAGTATTGGACCCTGTATATACAGGCAAGGCCATGTATGGGCTGGTGGAGGAGATAAAGAAGGGGACTTTTGACAAGTATAAAAACATACTTTTCATCCATACAGGAGGATTGTTTGGTTGGAACATGGATCAAAGAAGTTTATTAAAATAAATTTATTCGGGGGGACAGATATATGAAAAAGGTACTTATATTAGGTTTAGTATTAATATTTGCAGTAGCTTTAGTTGGATGCAACAATGGAGAGGCTACTGATGAAACCATAGGCATTAGGGGAGAAATAACGGAGATTTATACCAGTGAAGATGGTCTTGTCATTACTGGTATACTAGTAGAAGGAGAAGTTCAGGAGGATACCATGTATGATAGTGGAAATATTACCATAGATGAAAATACTCAAATTTACATGGGAGAACAGGAAATAAGCCCAGACCAACTGGATATTGGCCTTATGGTGGAAATTGTATTTGAAGGGCCAGTGGCAGAATCCTATCCAGTCCAGGGAACTGCTAAGAAGATAACCATAATAGAGTAGTAAGGGGAGGTAGTTATGTTTAAGCTTGATCCGATTAAAAACATGAATGAGGAAGAAAGATTAAAATACATGAATACCCTTTTAAAGGGGCAGTTAAGTTCAGAAACAGATCCTTTAGCAAACCTATCTAATGCATCAGCAATCATAATGGCCTGTGTAGATAGGCTTAATTGGGCTGGTTTCTATATATTAAGGGGGAAGGAACTGGTACTGGGACCCTTCCAGGGACTGCCTGCCTGCAATAGGATAGAAATAGGAAAAGGGGTTTGTGGTACTGCTGTAGCTACAAGAGAAGTTCAATTAGTCCCAGATGTACACCAGTTTCCAGGACATATTGCCTGTGATGCAGCTTCCAACTCAGAATTAGTAATCCCAATTATAAAGGAAGATAAGGTATATGGGGTACTGGATTTAGACAGCCCGGAAAAGGGAAGATTTACAGAATTAGAAAAGGAGTATTTTATAAAATTTGTAGATATTTTAAATAACCATATAGATTGGGAAAGGGTATAGAATTTGCTCTAAGGCAGGGGACGGTTCTTTGTCTTGTTAGCCAAATATTTTGAACTTATTCCCCTGTTTACTGTTTTTACAGCTAAAGATAGAAAGCTGGTTGGCTCTTATCTTTCAAATGTGTATTATATAAACACAGGTATGAATTAAGTTGGCTTATAGATAAAGAAGAGGCTCTCATATGGGGAATTTATTTGAAATATCCAGTCAAGTAAAACCATAAAATTTGCTATTATATTGCCAGGATCCCATTAGCAAATTGGCAAATTGGAAATAAAAGAGCCCTTTTTTATCTATAGGCCTATTTATATTTAACTATAATTGCACATTTTACCATATAATATTTTCCTATCCAGGTATTCATCTTTTCACACATTTCTATCTCAAATTTTTCCTGCCAGTGAATATACTCTTAAAAATGTCAACATATTGTACAAATTTTTATTTTGTTATATTATATATGTATTCTTTTAGAAAGGAAAGAAAAAGGAATATAAGAAGAAATATGGGCCCCTTATTTATAAAAAATAGGACTTGCATCATCATAAAAGCTATGATAATGTAATATATATAGTATACATATGATTAATATCATACTACATATTGGGTAGGAGGGGTGTTATGCTAAAGGTAGAAAAAAGAAACGGTATGATAGTAGATTTTGACGGGGACAAAATAGTCAAAGCAGTCAGCAAGGCCATGGCAGAAACAGAAGAGGGGGTAGATGAGGAAGTAGCCAGGGATATTGCCAGAAAGGCTTTTGAACATTTTAGCAGTAGCAATATTGAAATCGTGAATATTGAAGATATTCAGGATTTCGTTGAAATAGAGTTAATGAAGGTTAAGCCTGAAGTAGCTAAAAAATATATATTGTATAGGGACGAGAGGGCAAGGCTTAGGAAACACGGCTGGCCTATGACAGATCTACAAAGGGATATATACGAGAAGAAATATAGATATGACAATGAAAGCTTTGATGAGTTCTTAACAAGAGTAAGTGGAAATAATAATTTTATAAAAAAGGCCATCAAGGATAAGAAGTTCATGCCAGCAGGTAGAATACTTGCAGGAAGAGGCTTAGATAAGCTAGGCAGAAAGGTAACCTTATCAAATTGTTATGTAATGCCAAAGGTTGAAGACAATATAGAATCCATATTTGACACTGCAAAGTACATGGCAAGAACTTATTCCTATGGTGGTGGTGTAGGTCTTAATTTGTCTAATTTAAGACCCAGGGGTGCAAAGGTAAATAACGCTGCCAGCACTACAACTGGTGCGGTTTCCTTCATGGACCTATATTCACTGGTAACAGGTCTTATAGGCATGAAGGGCAGACGTGGAGCATTAATGTTAAATTTAGACTGCAACCATCCGGATATTGAAGAATTTATAGATGTAAAAAATGATTTAAACAAGGTGAATTATGCAAATATATCTGTTAATGTAACAGATGAGTTTATGAATGCAGTAATAAATGATGAAGACTATGAACTTTATTTCTATGTTGATGCTACAGGTGAAGAAATTAGAAGGAAGATAAAGGCCAGGGAATTATTTAGGAAAATAGCTAAAAACAACTGGAACATGGCAGAACCTGGAATACTATTTATTGATAGGATAAATAGCTGGCACTTAATGAGTGAAGATGAGGAATTTGAATTTGCAGGAGTAAATCCATGTGCTGAGGAAACATTGCCAGCCTGGGGAAGCTGCAATCTTTCTTCAATTAATTTAAGCGAGTTTGTAAGGAATCCTTTCACTGAAAAGGCCAGATTTGAATTTGATGATTTTGCAGAAATGGTTAGACAAGGGGTTATATTTTTAAATGAAGTATTGGATGAAAATATGGAACTGCATCCATTGCCACAACAAAGGGAGATGGCTAGGGAATATAGGCAAATAGGATTAGGAATTATGGGTGTTGCAGATATGTTTATAAAAATGGGTATCAGGTATGGAAGCCCTGAATCCATTGAACTAATACATCAAATTGGAAAGGTACTTGTAAATGAAGCCCTAAAACAATCTGCCCTGCTTGCCAAGGCCTATGGCCCCTTCCCAAGATATAAAAAGGATAAAGTTTTAAAATCTCCATATTTATTAGCCAATGCCAATGAGGTGGTACTAGACTTAATAGAGAAATATGGATTGAGAAATAGTCAGCTATTAACCATACCTCCTACAGGAAGTATTTCTACATTAATAGGCTGCAGCAATGGAGTAGAGCCAATTTTCCAAATATCCTATACTAGAAAATCAGAGTCATTACACCATGAGGATACCTACTATAAGGTATTTACTCCTATTGTTAAGGAATATATGGACAGATACAATATATCAAGGGAGGAAGATTTGCCGGATTATTTTATAACAACATCTAATTTAAGCTACAAGGAAAGAATAGATGTTCAGGCAGCATGGCAACACTATATAGATGCCAGCATATCCTCAACAGTTAATGTGCCTAAGGAGTTTACTGTTGAAGAAGTTGAAGACCTGTATATATATGGATGGAAAAAAGGAGTAAAAGGGATTACCATCTATAGAGAAGGCTGTGCCAGGGATGGCATATTAATAAGCAACAGAGCAAAAATGACCAAACTGGAAAGAATAGAAAAACTTAAAGAAGAACTAGACCAGCTTATAAATGAGCAATTAAAGGAAGATCCAGACACCTGTCCAATGTGTGGAGGAACCTTAATTCACAGCGGAGGCTGTTCAGAATGCCAGGACTGTGGATACAGCCCTTGTTCAATTTAATTTATGAAATTGACAAATTAGGGAGGCCAATGGCCTCCTTTTTATTATGCCATGTTTTCTCCAGGCTTTAATTTTTACTATCCTTTATAAAACTTAAATTTAATGCTAAACTCTAGATAAGATATTATGGATTATAAAGGGGGTAATTTTATGAGAAAAGCTATATTCATAATGCTATTAACAGTCCTTATGTTTACTGTTGCAGCATGCAACAGTGATAGCTTAGAATCCTTTAATGAGGATAAAGAACTGTTAGTCAATAGGATCTCAGAATTAGAAGAAGAGCTTTCCAGCAAGGATGAGGAAATAAGGGAGCTTAAAAATTCACTTGATGAGCTAAGGGAGGAAAGGGACAGATTAGAGGAAAGTATAAATATGATAAGATTTTCAGCTTATGCTAGATTAGATGATTATGATGCTTCTTTCTATAATTTGGCAAACATCTATAGGATTAATTCTAAGCATGAAATTATAGATGATTGGTATGTAATACATGAGGAAAACTTTGAATTAGAATTATTAGGATACGAAGATGCAAGGAAGGTAGACTTCTATATCCTAAGATTGGAATCTGATGAGGGTGAGAGATTATTGTTTAGTGATACTGATAATGGTGATGGCTGGAAATATACTAATGAAAATATCAGCCAAATTATAAACAAACACAGAGAATCTACTTCAGCAGGTTTTGCATACAAACCCCATTTTGTAATAAATGCCAGAGTAACCTTAGGAAATGGAAACATCATAGGAACTCCAAAGCTTTCCATATATTATAAATAATAAGCTTTACTAAATAAAAAACAGACTATACTACCAACTATCCTTTTAATTATGAGGGCTACAATGATTATGAATTCAGCAATGAGCATACAAGATTTAAATATCCAAAGGACTGGATTGTAAAAGAAATACAAAGATAGCATGGGGATCAAGTAAGCAGATATAGACCTTTTGAGAATACAGGTTATATTGTAGTAAACAATGAAAAAACAGTAGATATATGGAAGGAAATTAAAAGCCCAGGTTAGGTAAATATGGCTTTTACCTATAGAAGCACCTATGAGGGGAAAAGTTTATATTTGGAAGGCTATATTGTCCAGTATAGAGTTTTATGCTTAAGGCCACCTAGTCCCCTTTTGTTATTTTGTGGTATAATAAATTTATCACACTTAAGGAGCATGGATATGACAGATTTATCAATAATTGAACAATTACCTGAAATAATAAGAAATGGAGAAAAAACTTTTGAAGATATAATCAAAAGGCCCTATGCAGAAAATTTTACACAGGAAGAGCTTGTAATTCCGGAAGGCCAGGTAAAAAAGCCCATAAATCAATTTTATCAAGGGGACAATATACTTGTCATGGAAAGGCTATTAAAAAGTGGCCTTAAGGGGAAAATAGACCTGATATACATAGATCCGCCCTTTATGACTAAAACAAACCAGGAGGGTAGGATAGTCATAAATGATGGCCAAAAGGACCATGTAATAGAACAGGTTGCCTACAGGGATAATTGGGAGGGAGGCCTTATTTCCTACCTTAATATGCTATGTCCCAGGATATATCTTATGAAGGAGCTGTTAAGCGAACAGGGCAGCCTCTACATCCATCTGGACTATAGGACTGTCCACTATGTAAAGGTTATCCTGGACTGTATATTTGGCCAGGAAAATTTTTTAAATGAAATAATATGGGCCTATAAATCTGGTGGGGTCAGTAAAAGGTATTATTCCAGAAAGCATGATACCATACTGGTATATACCAAGACTAAGGACTATATATTTAATCCCCAAAAAGAAAAATCCTACAACAGGGACTTTAAGCCTTATAGATTTAAGGGAGTAAAGGAGTACCAGGATGAACTAGGCTGGTATACCCTGGTGAATTTAAAGGACGTATGGCAAATAGATATGGTAGGCAGGACCTCAAGGGAAAGAGTAGGCTATGCTACCCAAAAGCCGGAAAAACTACTGGAGAGAATCATACTTACCTCCTCCAATGAAAATTCCATAGTGGCAGATTTTTTTGCCGGTAGTGGTACTACAGGGGTAGTGGCTGAAAACCTTAATAGAAGCTGGATCATGGCTGATAATTCAAA
>JAAYHM010000072.1 GCA_012735405.1 Tissierellia bacterium
CTGCATCTTCTATTAAGGTCACATTATGTTTCCTGCAAAGTTCTACTATCCTGTCCATATCAGCTGATAATCCATATAGGTGTACCACTATAACTGCCTTTACCTGAGGATACTTTTCAAAGGCCTCCTCCAGTGCCTGGGGACACATATTCCAGCTTTCGTAGTTGCTATCTATAAATACTGGAATGGCATTTTGGTAGATAATTGGATTAGCAGACCCTGCAAAGGTAAGGCTTTGGCAAAATACTATGTCACCCTCACCTACTCCTGCTGCCTTTAGGGCCATGTGCATGGCAGCTGTTCCAGAGCTTAGAGCTGCAGCATGTCCAATACCTAGGTATTCTGCCAATTCCCTTTCAAATCCATCTACATTTGCTCCCAGTGGTGCTATCCAGTTGGTATCAAAGGCTTCCTGTATGTACTTCATTTCATACCCTTCTTCACTCATGTGGGGTGAAGATAAATAGATCCTATTAGAGCTCATTTGATCAATTCCTTTCAGTTGATTTCTAAAACTTTATTTCCAATTTATATCCTGAACAAAGAATTTGACAATTTTATTTTCATCATATCCTACTTCCTGTAGTCTTTTCTTTATGATGTCTTCATAGGTATAGCTTGTGATGACTATGGCATCATGGGACTCTTTAATAGCATCATCTAAAGGAATAATCCTGTATCCCATGAGTAGCTTTCCTTGTCTCTCTGGATCGTCATCTATTAGTCCCAGTATATTTAAATTAAGGTTTTCTCTGTCTCTGATAACACTTAAAATTGTTTCTGCCACCTCACCAGCACCATATAGAAAAACATTTCTATAACCTCTATCTTCCAGACTATTTAAGAAGCTTTCTATATTTTCCTTGGCCAGTCTATAAAGCTTTAGTAATTCGTGGAGATATGTAATCAAAAGATAATTTTTCCTTCTCATACCCTCTGCAGTTATCTTGTATTTCACCGTCTTGGAAGATAGGTATTCCCTTACAATATAACCCTTTTCTTCATATTCGTTGATATATACATTTACCATGGAAGGTGCAGCATTTGCAATTTCCCCTAGCTCCTTCTGAGTTATATCTTCATTTTTTTCTATATGGTCCAGGATGACCAGTTCCTTTAATTTTGCCGTTGGGGTAAAGTATTTAATATCCTTTAAAAAATTCATGTATACACCATCCTATTTTCAATTAACACTTGCCAAGGTCCTAAATTTAGGGTCAGGATTTTTCATTCGATGAATGAACGATTTTATTATAGCATAAAATGTCGTTTATTGGAATATATTTTTAAATAAAAATTTCGACAATTTCCTACAAAACAAAAAGTTACCTTATTGGTAACTTTCTTATAAGTTTAGATAAAAAGCCTTTTTTAGGACTATATTTTATGGGTGATTTTGTATATATATTTTCATTTTTTAATAGTAAGGTTGGATTTTGATAAGTTAAAGAGTCATAGTCTTCCTCAGATACAATTGTCTTTAAAATTTCTAAAGCCTTACTAAATCTGGGTGATTTTCTCCTGCTTCCATGGGCATCAGTACCTAAAAAGTGAATCATATTGTGTTTTAAGAGTATTTCAGCAGTTTCCTGTATTTCTTCTCCATATTTGCCTTCTAAGGAAGGTAGGTTTAGTTGGGCCAAGGCTCCTTTTTCAATTAAATTATATAGTATATTAGGATCCTCTATTATCTTTGCATTTCTTTCTGGATGGGCTATGATAGGGACATAGCCCTTTAAGAGCAGCTCATATATGACATTTTCAACATATAAGGGTATGTCCATCATAGGCAGTTCTACCAGTATATATCTTGTGCCATTTAATGTAGCCATATATCCCTCTTCAATGTCCTTTATTAAGTCCATGGATATATAGGCTTCATTTCCTAAAAAAATTTCAAGATCTAGTCCTTCCCTGTCTAATTGAATTTTTAAATCCTCTAAAATATTTTTAGTATCCTCCTTGGAGGTAGAAATGTTTTTTTCTATGTAGTGAGGAGTAGCTATTACAGTTTTTATGCCATTTTCTAAATATATTTTAGCCATTTCAATAGCCATGTCCATATCTTTTGCCCCATCATCTATATATGGCAGTATATGGGAATGGATGTCTATCATGCCTTAGCTCTCCTTTTTTTCTTCTTTTTCTTTTTCCTAGGCTCATTGCCATAATAGCTGTAGTATTGATAATAGTGGTATCTATAGTAGGCCCTGCCCCTTGTAGGTATTTTATTTAATACAACCCCTATTATGTTTGCCTTAACCTTGTCTAAAAGTTCCTTGCCTTCCTTTATAATCTCAATATCAGTTTGTCCAACAGCAGTGACATACAGTATACCATCTGCTATATTGGATAAAACAGCACTGTCTGTCACCAGACCTACAGGGGAAGAGTCTAATATGATCATATCAAATTCTTCCCTTACACTATCTAAAAATGATTTCATCCTGTTTGAACCAAGTAGCTCTGCTGGATTTGGTGGTATAGGTCCCGATGGAAGTATATAGAAACTATTTTCCCCTACATACTGGTGTACCACGTCCTCCAAGGTCCTTTCCCCCATCAGTACATTTGTAAGGCCCTCAAAATTAGTTATACCTACTTTTTCGTGGAGCTTAGGCTTTCTTAAATCACAGTCTATCAATAAGACCTTTTTATTGTTTTGGGCTATGATTGAAGCCAGATTAAGGGATATGGTACTTTTACCTTCTGTAGGTGAAGCTGAGGTAACTATCAAGGCCTTTATTTCCTTATCTATACTTGAAAATTGAATGTTGGTCCTGAGGGTCCTAAAGGCTTCTGTAAATGGTGATTTTGGGTCAGTCATAGATATTAATCCTACATCCTTGCCCCTAACTTCTGGTATACCCCCCAAAACTGCCAGGCCTAGATGCCTTTCTACATCTTCTTCAGATTTTATTGTATTGTCTAGATATTCAACTAGGAAGGAAAAAAAGACCCCAATCATAAGGCCCAATACACCTGCTATGGCCATGTTAAGCTTTGGTTTTGGCTTTACAGGTATTAGGTTTGGCTGGGCATCATCTATTACCTGTACATTTTCTACCTTCATTATTTCCTTTACAGTATCCATAAAAACCTTGGCAGTTTCATTGGCAATGTCTGCTGCTAAATAGGGGTCATGGTCTGTTACCTGGATTTTGATTATTTCCGTATCCTTTACCAGGTTGACACTGACCTTGTTTGTAAAAGTATTGTAGCTCATATCTAAGTTTAAATTTCCAATTACCTTATCCACCACTGTCCTGCTCTTTACCAGCTCCCCATATGTAGACACTAGTTTTTGGTTTAATAATATTTCATTATATTCTAATCTAGCATCAGACTGATAGTCTTTAGGCTTTCCTACCATTAGGGTGGTAAAGGTTTGATATTCAGGTTCCAATACATAGAAGCTAAGGACTCCTGCAATTACCACAGCTATTACTGTTAAAGCAATTATAAGTGGCATCCATTTACGCAAAATAAAAAACAAGTCTCGCAAGCTTATTTCTTCCATCTGCAACAACCCCTTCCAAAATATTTAGTCTGTCAAAGTAATACCAAAATACCATTTTATTAATCTTGTTTATTGTAGTATAATGTAGATTAGTGGGTCTCTAACAATTTTCTACAAAATTGGAGGTTTTATTATGGAGCTAATTTCAGCAGTTAGAAAGATAGTCAAAAGAAAAAGTTCCAAATCCTACTACAATTCTGATTATATATTAACTTCTAAAGAAAAACAAACTCTTGTAATTACAGGATTTGTCCTTCTATTTCCAATTATCATATCTGCCATCATTATTTTACTTAGTTAATTAACAATGATTTAACACATGGTACAATAGTACCACTTTTATTAGACTTTTTCAATAATTTTGTAATTTTATCAAATACTTTTGTAAAGTATTTTTAACATTTTTTTCATGATTTTATGGTATAATATGCCTATTAATATAAATAGGGGTAAGAAGAATGAAAAAGAAAAAATTTCTACTTGTATTTATACTAGCTATTGGCATTTTAGTTATATTAAACTTCCACAGAATCAAGTTTACCTTAAGCTTACTAAGCCTGTCCAGACAAAGGGACATGATTGAAGCTCAGTTAGAGGATCCTGAATATGTAGAAGCAAATTTGGAAAATCCCCTTGAAGCCATTTTAGAAGCTGCTGCTGTAGAGGATGTTGATAGTACCAGGGATCCAGTTGATAACCCTCATAATGATGCTAATGATGGTAGTACTGGTAATGTTGAAAACACTAATAATCTTGTAAAAGATCATGTAAGTACTGGAAATACATCAACAAATAAGCCTAAAGATAAGGCTAAAGGTCCTGCTGGTCAAGCTTCTAGCTCTAGCAAATCCTATGTTGAAATTATCCTTGAGTATAATGACGTATTGTTAAATCTACAGGCAGAGTTTGAAGCTAAATTAGATGCCCTTATAAGGCAAGGTATTGAGGAATATGCTCAGGGTAAGGTATCCACTGCTAAATTGGCCAGCAAATATTTATCCTTAGGTGCCGATTTAGAAAAATCCTGTGACAAAAGGTTTTACAATTTGTTGGATACCATGAAGGATGAGCTAAAGGCCAATGGCCATGATACCTTAATTACTGATGAAATAAAGGAATATTATGTATCCTTTAAAAAGGCTAGAAAAGTAGACCTTATCAATCGTGGCATGAAGCATCTTAAATAATTACTAAATTTAAGGCCTCCTAGGAGGCCTTTAATTTTTTACCTATTTATTAATCTATAAACTGCTGTTGCCACTTCAGCCCTAGTTGTCCTTCCATTTGGATTGAATTTATTGTTGCTGCCTATCATTATGCCATCCTTAATTACCTTTGCTACACCTAATTTAGCCCAGTCTGGAAGATCTGACAGGTCTTCAAATTTGTTAAATAAGCCATCTATTTCATCAGCTTCTACCTCTATGTCCAGTACATTGCCTAATATTACAGCCATTTCTGCCCTGCTTATCTTATTGTTTGGTCTAAAGGTAGTGTCTCCATAGCCTTGGGCTAGGCCAGCATCAACTATGGTGGCCACATAGTCTGCATGCCAATCTGTAGCCTTTATGTCTGAAAATTCTCCATTGTATTTAACTAGGTCAAGTTCTAAGGCCATGACTATCATCTTAGCAAATTCTGCCCTGGTTATTTCGTTGTTTGGCCTAAAGGTTCCATCTTCATAGCCATTGATTATATTTTTAGCACTTAAAAATTCCACATATTTTTTAGACCAATGGTTTTGCATGTCTGCAAAGATAAGGTCTGTTTCTAATTTATCCATTAAAGCTAATTTATGTAGTAGGTCCCCTGCCTCATTTATATAGCCTTCCTTAGCTAAAACATTTGCAGCTTCTTCAAGGGATTTGTTTATTATTTCAAGATGTAATTTTTTAAAGGGCCTGTCTTGAGCCTCTGTTATTGTCTTGTTTAGCTTATTGATCTGAGCTTGTCTTACAAAAAGATGCAATGAAGTCCATTCATTGGTAACAGTGTTATAAACTCCTCCACCTATTTTGTCATTAAGGAAGGTATCTAAAACATTAACCATTACATCAATTTTTTCTTCCCTGGTGGCTGCATATCTTTCTATGCTTTCTTTCACATCTGCAGGTAAAAGAGCAAAAAGGTCTAAAAGTAAGCCTTCTACTACTTCCCTGGCTTCTTCATATTCTATATCAGGATTTTGCATAAGTTCCAATACAGAACTATCAATTAAAGTATTAAGTATTTTTCCAATTATAGTGTGGTCAAGTCCCTTAGCTTGTAGGTAATCCTGATGAGGTAGCGAATTAAATATTTCCTCACTGTTGTCTTCTACAGTTCCCAATATAAGCAGCATATCTGTAATATCATCTATATTGGCAACCTTTGAAAATCTAGCCTTTAGAGCCTCAAATAGTTCCTGTCTATTTACTTCAGCTGCATAGGCAGCGGGTGTCATAAGCCCTATTATCATTACTAAGGCTAATATAATTGATAATGATTTCTTCATAGACTTTCCTCCTTTTCTTATTGTGTTTTTAGCAAGTTGTGTAAAGTATGATCCTGTCCCTATCCCCTCCTTTCGACATTTTTTTGTCTTTTTACCTAAAAATGATTATATTAACATTATATAACTGATGCGTTAATTTTTCTAGTCTTTTCGCTTTTTCTGTAGTTTGGGACTATGGTCTTAAGATATTCCTTCAATTCCTCATCTGTACCATTTTTTATGATCCTGTCAATTTCATCTAAGGACTTAAGCAGTAGCTTATAATCTGTAAAAGTAAGCTTTCCAATGAATATCTTGTCATGTTTTGTAGCTGTTATGCCCTCTTCATCTAAAAGCAGCTCTTCATATAATTTTTCTCCAGGCCTAAGGCCTATGATTTCTATAGGTATGTCCACATAAGGCTCATAGCCAGAAAGCCTTATTAGGTCCTCGGCTAGGTTTAGTATCTTCACTGGCTCTCCCATGTCCAGTATAAATACTTCCCCTCCCTTGGCCATGGCTCCAGCCTGTATGACTAGCTGGACTGCTTCAGGTATGGTCATGAAGTATCTGATGACCTCCTCATGGGTTACTGTCACAGGTCCCCCTTCAGCAATTTGCTTTTTAAAAAGGGGTATGACACTGCCATTGCTGCCTAGGACATTGCCAAACCTAACTGCCACAAACTCTGTTTTGCTAATGCTGTTTATGGATTGGATTATCATTTCACAGATCCTTTTACTGGCCCCCATTACATTGGTAGGATTGACTGCCTTGTCTGTGGATATTAATATAAACCTGTCCACTTCATATTTGTCTGCAGCTTGTACCACATTTAAGGTGCCAAAAACATTGTTTTTAATGGCCTCCTTTGGATTTTCCTCCATTAGAGGCACATGCTTGTGGGCAGCAGCGTGAAAAATTACCTGAGGTTTTTCCTTTTCCATTATTTCCATTATTCTTTCCTTATCCCTGATAGATGCTATTAGGGTTTTCAAATTTAGATCCTTATGCTTTCTTAGGAGTTCATTTTGTATATCATAGGCATTGTTTTCGTATATATCTAATATAATTAGCTTTTTAGGCTTAAAGTTAGCCACCTGCCTGCAAAGCTCCGAGCCTATGGAACCTCCTCCCCCTGTCACCATCACCACCTTATTAGTCAGATAAGTGCTTATTTCACTTAAATCAACCTTTATTTCCTCCCTGCCTAACAGGTCCTCTAAGCTAACATCCCTAATAGCGCTTATATTAACCTTACCATCTATTATTTCAAACATGCCAGGGACTATCCTTAGCTTACACTTGGTGGTTTTTGCAATTTCTACTATCTCTTTAATTTCCCTTCTACGTACCGAAGGCATGGCAATTATTATTTCATCAATATTTAGTTCTTCAGCCACCTTAGGTATGTCCTTCCTGGTGCCTACTACTGGTACCCCATTGATTAGTTTCCCTTGCTTGCTTATATCGTCGTCAATAATAGCCACTGGCTTGCTATTTAGCTGAGGATGATTTTTATATTCCCTGATAACCATGGCCCCTGCATCACCACCGCCAACTATAAGAGCTGATTTGCAGTTGCCATTTTTGTTATTAAATAAGTAGCTGCCTAAAGCTACTCCAACTCTATAGCTAAATCTTACTCCCCCTACTAGGGTCATGTCCACTAAGGTAACTAGTATATAAATGCTTTTAGGAAACATGTCCCCCCTAAGGGCTGTAAAGGCCAGTACTGCTAAGTTGGAGATGATACTGGTCCTTACTATGGACATTAGCTCTCCTATACTGGCATATTTCCATACAGGCTTGTACAGTTTTGAAAATAGAAAGATAATTAGTTTGATTAATGTTATGTATATATAGTACTCCATATACAACATTAGGTAGGTTACAAAGCTTTGTCCTGTGATATTTCCATCGAATCTGATTAATAGTGAAATAATAAAGGATAGGTTTATAAGTGCAGCATCAACAAACAATAGTATAAATCTAACTTTCCCTTTCATAGCAAACGCCCCTTTTGTAAATTCACTTATATAATCCCATTATAACAAAAATAGGCCTTTTTTACAATATTTTTACTATATTTTTACAAAAAAACCTAGCCGAAAGCCCATGACTTTAGTCATTGGGATGAAGGCTTATAAGATATTTGACACCTATCCAATATTAATATATATTATAATTAGATAGGTGGTGGTTATCTAATGAATAATAAATACACACATAAAAAAGGAATTGTATATCTAAATTAATAGGATATTTTAAAGGAACAAGTAGTAGAATTTTAAG
>JAAYHM010000073.1 GCA_012735405.1 Tissierellia bacterium
GCATTATCTATCAACTGGCTTATAAGGTTCTATATGGGTAAACAATTGAACATTTTTATTTATATCTTCCCTTATCCTTTCTTCGATTCTGTGAATTAGCTCATGGGATTTTTCTACACTTAAACTGGATTCCATCATAATATGCATATCTATGTAAACATCTTCTTCACTTCCTCTGCTTCTTATATTATCTATACCCTTAACTTGTTCAAAACTTAGTACAATATCCCTTACCTTATCTACGTCAACTACTGACCTATCTACCAGTATATCTTTATTGTATTTAAATATTTCATATGCAGAATGGAATATAAAGGCCGATACAACAAAGGAAGCTATGGGATCAACTATATGTGGCAGCCCTAACTTTATGCTTACAATAGTTAAAAGAACACCTAAGGATATAAACAAATCACTTCTGGTATGCATTGAATCAGAGATGAGGATCTGACTTTTAAGTTTCTTTCCCATATTATATTCATAGGTGCATATGACAATATTGATAAGTATAGTTCCAATAAGTATTATTATGCTTTCAAAGCTTATGTCTGGTAGTACAGGATTTATTATCTTGTCTATGCCTTCTATAACTATATTTGCTCCTATGATAAAAAGCATTGCAGCAATAAACAAGCCAGCCAAGGTTTCAAATTTTCTATGGCCATAGGGATGGCATTTATCTACTGGCTTAGAAGCAATACTAATACCTATTAGGCCTACAATATTGGAAGCACCATCTGTTAAGGAGTGGAATCCATCTGCTGTAATACTGGCACTTTTTACAAGATTTCCTATTAAAATCTTTACAGTTGCCACAGCTAAATTGGCAAATAATATGATCCATAACACCCTACTGACCTTTTTAAAATTATTGTCCATTTAACTCCCCCTTTTGAACCTGAAAACAAGTAAACCTGTGAAACTAAGTACTAGCCCCACAGGTAAATAATACCCCTATTTGTATACTATGCAGATGTATAAAAAATGTTCACAATTTATTATAATATTATTTTGCTAGCTTCCCTTGAAATTATAAATTGGTTTTATAATATGGATTATTTCAACAGTATCTTGAATATTGTTAATAATCTCATCCATAGGCTTATATACAAAGGCAGCCTCATCCAGGGTATGTTTGTTTACTGTTGTAGTATATATGCCTTCCATGGATTTTTTAAACTCTTCCAAAGTTATACTTTTCTTAGCCTGCCTTCTGCTCATAATTCTTCCTGCACCATGGGGGGCTGAATAATTCCAATCCTTATTCCCCTTACCTATACATATGAGGCTTCCATCCCTCATATTAATTGGAATTAATACTTTTTCCCCCTTTCTGGCGGAAATGGCTCCCTTTCTTAAAATCATATTATCTAGATCAATATAATTGTGTATGGTAGTAAATTGTTCTTCCTTTTCAAGTCCCATTTTTTCTATAATTAGATCTACCATAGCCTTACGATTGTATTCAGCAAATTTTTGAATTATCTTCATATCATTCAGGTAGTTTTCAAAGTTTTTTCCTTCCACATAGGCTAAATGCTTCTTTACCTTGCCTGAACCCTGCTTTTTTACAAGCTCCCTGTACCCCAGTTCCTGATAATACTCAGCAGCTTCCTTTCCTAAATGCCTGCTGCCAGAATGGACTACCAGATACAAGGCTCCTTCTTCATCCCTATTAACTTCGATAAAATGATTGCCACCACCTAAGGTTCCTATGCTAAGCCTTGCCCTTTTGAGGTCAACGTAAGCCTTGCAGGCCAAATTTTCAAAATCTATATACCTAACATATTCATGTTCTTTTTTCCTAATATTAAATCCGGCTGGGATGTATTCATGTATAATCCTGTCCAATCTTTCCAAGTCAATGGATCTGTCCTTTAACTTTACAGTTTCCATGCCACAGCCTATATCTACTCCAACTAAATTAGGCACAACCTTATCTGTTATGGTCATAGTAGTACCAATGGTACAGCCTATACCAGTATGAACATCTGGCATAATCCTGATAATGCTGTCCTTTACAAATTCCTGATTACATAATTCAGTTATTTGCTCAATGGCACCACTGTCTATATTGTCTGTAAAAACCTTAGCCCTATTATACTTCCCACGAATTTCAATCATTTTATCCCCTTTCTATTAAGCTTAAACCTATTACTATTCTTTAACCTTTCTAATAATAACTGTGTATTGTTCATTATATCTTTTTCTCCATTTCAATACAAGGGCACAAAAGCTATGGTGGCAACTCCGATACAATACTCAACCCTATTACAAACAGCATTACAGGCATACCTTCTATTAAAGAAAGAATTATTATAAGTTTTATCCATTTTATGGAATATTTTTTGTGAACTTATTGACATATCTGCAATAAATTGTTAGAATATTCTTGAAAGAATATTGTTAAATATATATCCAGATTAATTGAGGGTTGCCTTAATTGATCTGGTTTATATGGTGACTAATGCCTGCCAATATTAGAGTTTTCTCTAAATTGAAAGGGATTAGCATTTGTTATGCCTAACTTCCTTTCAAGGGAAGTTTTTTATTGGAGAGGAGGAGTCTGTTTGAAAAAAAGAATTGCTGTTATAAGTGCCATACTTGAAAATCCTGATAAGGTACAACATGAATTTAACAAAATTGTAGCAAATTATAGGCACATGATTAGGGGAAGGATGGGAATACCCTTTCAAGATGAAGATATATCTGTCATAGCTATAACAGTAGTAGGTACCCTGGATGAAATAAACAGCTTTACAGGTAAACTAGGGAATTTAGACAACTGTATAGTTAAGACTTCTATATCCAAAAAGGAAGTAGATATATGAAGGGATTATTAAATAAACTATATAATGAAAACCATCTCACAAGGGAAGAACTTATATACTTACTGGACAATCTAGGAGAAAAGGACAAAGAAAAACTGCATGAACTGGCCTACAATACTACCATAAAAACCTATGGAAACAAAATATATATCAGAGGCTTACTGGAATTTACCAACTACTGTAAAAACAACTGTAAATACTGTGGACTGAGAAGGGATAACAAAAAAGTTGAAAGGTATAGATTGTCTGAAGAAGAAATATTTTCAGCCTTAGAGGAAGGAGACAGGCTGGGATACAAGACCTTCGTCCTTCAGGGCGGAGAAGATCCATATTATACAGATGAAATATTAGTAAAGATAGTTCAGGATATAAGAGATAGATATAAGGATGTTGCAATAACCTTGTCCATAGGTGAAAGAAGCAAGGAAAGCTATGAAAAGCTTTATATGGCAGGGGCAGACAGGTTCCTCTTAAGACATGAAACAGCTACTGCAGAAATGTATGAAAGACTACATCCAGGAATGTCTCAACAAAACAGAATAGAATGCCTATACAATCTTAAAAAAATAGGATATCAGGTTGGAGCAGGCTTTATAGTAGGATTGCCTGGAGAAAACAAGGAAACACTTGCAGACAACTTGCTCTTTTTAAAAAGGCTGGAGCCGGCTATGATAGGAATTGGCCCTTTCATTTCACACCCTGACACTCCTCTGGGACAATGCAAAAATGGTTCTGTAGAAACAACCTTAATAATGATCTCCCTAACCAGACTACTACTTCCCAAGGCCCTTATACCAGCTACTACAGCCTTAAACACCTTATCAAGTGAAGGTTTGGAAAAGGGAATATTGGCAGGTGCAAATGTAGTTATGCTTAACCTTTCCCCTCCTGAGGCAAGAAAAAAATATGAAATATATAAAAATAAGGAGATTACAGATATTCACCAGTTGAAGAAAATTGAAGAAAGAGCAAAAAAGGTAAACTTCTATGTGGATATGGGGAGGGGAGACTATATTGACTTTAATGGGGGGATTAAGTATGTATAAGGAAGATTTCATCAATGATGAGGAGATTTTTAGCCTCTTGGAAGAAGGCAAAAAGGCAAAGAAAGATGAAATAAGAAGTATTATATCAAAGTCCTTAAGTAAAAAACGCCTGGAACCAATAGAGACTGCCAAGCTCCTGCAGGTGGAAGACCAGGATTTAATAGAGGAAATATTTGCTGCAGCAAGAAGATTGAAGGAAGAAATATACGGAAACAGAATTGTGTTCTTTGCACCACTTTATATAGGAAATAAGTGTATAAATAACTGTGTATATTGCGGCTTTAGAAGGGATAACACTGCAATAGTCAGAAAAACATTGACTAAGGAAGAACTAATAGAGCAGGTTAGGATTTTAATAAATAAAGGCCACAAAAGATTAATACTGGTTTATGGTGAGCATCCTGATTATGATGGAGATTTCATAGCTGAAACTATGCGTATAGTTTATAGCACAACGAATGGAAATGGGGAAATCAGAAGGGTTAATATAAATGCTGCACCCTTAGATGTAGAGGACTACAAAAAGCTTAAAGAAGCAGGAATAGGTACCTTCCAGATATTCCAGGAAACATATCATCATGATACCTATAAAAAACTCCATCCAAAGGGAGACAGAAAAAGCGATTTTGCCTGGAGGCTATATGGGCTTGACAGGGCTATGGAGGCTGGAATAGATGATGTGGGAA
>JAAYHM010000074.1 GCA_012735405.1 Tissierellia bacterium
ACATGATTAGGGCCTTGTCAGCTCCATCTATTAGTAAAACTGTTTCTCCAAATAGGATGGCATCTACTACCTTGTTTAAATCCTCTTCCTCCTTTACATCATGGATGGCAAGATGCTGCAGGGATGCATTTTCAGCTATATTAGCTTTTATGTTTCCCAGATTGCTTTTTAAATCCTCAGTATTTAAAAGGGATTCTATGGCAAATTCACTTATGACAATTTTATCTACCAGGCCGTCAATAAATATTATTGAAGCCCTTGTCTTATCCTTCCCTATTTCAATATTTCTATAGACAACATCATCGCAATCCCTTAAGGTGTCCTTTATAATTTGAATATTTTCCTGTAAATTTTTTGATACAAGCATAGCTACCTCCTAATAAATCCTTAAAAGTATAAATATAATTATTCCAATGGCTATGTAAGAATAGGAAATAAATCTTATTATTTTATATTCCTTTTTGTTACTCCTTTCCCTGTATTTGCTGCCATCAATCAACAGTATCAGTATTGCTATGCTTATAAATAGAAGGGCTAAAACATCATCAATTATATCCACTAACTTTCTTAAAAGATTATACAAAAAACCCACCTCCTGCTATATCTTTATGTTTAGCAGAAAGTGGGATTATTATACATTTTATATAGTTTTAGTGGCTATTACCACCTTAACCTTTTTTTCCAGTTTTCCCTTGCACCTAATTAATTTATGCTCATCATCAAATATTCCAAATACTGTGGGGCCACTGCCAGACATGAGGCTTCCCAAAGCCCCTTCCTTTAACATTTCCTCCTTTATATCTCCTATAACCGGATATTTTTTAAGTACCACATCCTCCAGTATATTGGCCATATTTTTTGCCACAGCCTTTAAATTGTCTTCCTCTATATACTTGACTATTTTGTCTATGTCCAGGGGAGCTTTTTTGTCTTTTAAATTTAAATTCTTATATACATATGGGGTAGAAACTTCTACCCCTATATTGGCCAGTAGAATAAGCTTGTTGGAAAAACTTTTGAGGCTTTTTAGCCTTTCTCCTATGCCCCCTGCCTGGGCAGTCCCTCCCAATATACAGAAGGGCACATCGGCTCCTATTTCCCTGCCTAGCTCCATAAGCTCCACCTGGGGTATATTTAAATCCCACAGTATATTCAGTCCCTTAAGTACTGCTGCTGCATCTGTACTTCCACCTGCCAAGCCTGCAGCCAGAGGGATTCTCTTTTTTATTATTATTTCTACTCCTCTTTTTTCTTTTGTTTTTTCCACTACCTTTTCCCAAGCCTTATATACTAAATTCCTTTCATCAGTAGGAATTCTATTGTCATCACAGAAAATACGAATACCCTCAGACCTATTTTTTAGTATAACAGTATCCTTAAGGCCTATTTGCTGCATTATGGTATTTATTTCATGGTATCCGTCATCCCTCTTATATAGGACATCCAGGGCTAAGTTTATTTTCCCGAAGGCATCTAAAACAAGTTCATCCATTTGTACTCTTCCTTTCTATTTGACGGATACATTATAACATAATTTTAAACAGCTTACTATAAATTAACATCCACCTTTTTCTCTATAATTATCTTTTCTCCTGGCATTAAATTGGATGGGGACAGTATATTATTTGATTCTATGATTTCTTCCACAGTAGTATTGTACCTTTTAGCTATATCCCACAATATATCATCTTTTTGTACCATGTATACTATAATGCTGGGCATGGACTTTTTATCTATTAATTCCCCTGTTTCCTCCAAATTGCTAAGTATCTTTATCTTTCTTTCCCTATTTACAAATACATGGTTCTTTATAGCGGCATCAATGGATAAGGTATTATCCTTTAAGTGGTATTTAATGCTTTCCAGATTGCTTATGGTCTCTATTTTTAAGTTTTCCCCTAAATCCTCTGCAGTCAGGTAAAATTTAAAGGGTACTTCTTCCTTAAGGGTGGTTATTTCATCCTTTATGGCTTCCTGATAATATATGTTCAAGGTAATAATTCCATCTATTACTATCTTATCCTCCACATATTGACTGTCTAGAACCTTTGCATAGCCTTCCACAGCATATATTTCCTTAAATTCGCTATTTGTAATATCCTTTATTACCTCTTCCCTGCTTATTATGCTCTTTATATTTTCCATTACCCTGATTTCCCTGGTCTCCAGCCTTATTTTTTCCTCTGTTGAATAGGCATCTATAATTACTTCCTTTTCCCTCTGATTAAATAGTTTTGAATTTACCTTTATCTTAGCTTCCAGGTCCAGTATCTTGTTTTCCCCTTCTAAGTTTTCCCTTATTTCATATTCTCCGCTGATTAGTTCCATGCTTAACTGGCATTTAGAATCATGTTCTGCATTTTCCACATCAATAAAATGGGTAAAGGGGATTTCCCTCTTAAGGGAATTTAATTTTCCTCCACCAAAGTATATTACATAGCATTCAAGTACTCCGGCTAAAATAATCCTATCATAGGATATATTTATCTCCTTTTCATAGGCATGAATGTCTACCTTTAATACCTTCTCAATTGCCGGCTGATTTTCATCTACTTCAAAGGCTTCCTTTATAAGGGCATAGGTTTCATCCCTGCTTAATACATCATTGTACTTAATTTTTTCCTTTAAAAGCTGTAGATCCGGCTTATCATTAACTTCCTTTATTATTTCAAGGGAATTAGTTTCCTCTACCCTGCCTAATAAATTTACCAAGGCCCTTAGGACTACCTTCCTTTCATCTACCAGGTCATATTCTATGTATTCCAGGCCAGGTTTTACCTGTACAGCCATTTGTTCTGTAATTCCATCAATATATATTTCTTCTTTAAAATCCACATTAGTTTCTACAGAATTGATGTTTAAGCCTTCTTCCTCCTTGGATCTATAAACCAGCTTAAATTTTACTAATCCATTTACCAGTATTTTATCCTGAACTATTTTGGTACTTAATATTTCAATTTTACCATCTGTCCAAAGTATATTTTCAATTTCAGGTGTGGTTTGGTTAAGGTATAGTTCTGTTTCCACTAATGTTTCTATTTCCTCATATCCTTTTTGCTCTTCTACCTTAAGGACATCCTTTACTAGTTCCATCTATAACCCCCCATTAATAACATTTTGTTCCTATAAAGAATTATATGTGCTGGTGTCCAAAAACATGATATAAATAATATTTCTTGATATTTTTTATTTTTTGTCTTTTGTGATATAATTAACATAGTAAGGGGGGATAGTGTGCAGGCTGAGAAAATCCAATTTCAAGAAGGGGTTCCCTACTCCATTAAGGTTCAGAAAATTGAAAATACTCCCATCCACTGGCATGAAGATGTTTTGGAAATAGTCCTTCCAATTAAGGGTTCTGTTAGAGTATTTGAAGGCTTTGAAGAAATACTTGTTAAGGAAGGGGACTTTTCCTTTGTTAACAATTTACATGTCCACCATATAACCAGTTCAGATAATGCCATTTGTATAATTATGCATTTGGATTTAAATTATTTTGAAAAGTATTTTGAATATATAAAGCATACCTTTTTTAGAAGCAATTTATATGAAATGGGAAGTTCAAAATCTGTAAGTACTAATTTTGATGATGAAATCAGGAAGGGATATAGGACTAGATTTTTGAACCTCTTGGCCAGCGTTTTCCTGGATATATTGAATAATGAGTCTATGGCTGAAAATTTAATTATGGACTCAATTTATCAACTGGTAGCCTCCATTGTTAATGATTTTCTTTGGGTTAAATTTATGAGAGATAATAATAAGCCTGTAACTGAGGTTCAACTGAACAGATATTTGAGGATAATTAAATATATTAGGGAAAATTATGAAAAAAGGATAACAGTGGAAGACATTGCTAGGAGGGAATACATCACTGAAAATTACTTTTCCCATTTTTGGAAGGATTTTAGCTTTTTTTCCTTTAAGGATAGACTAAACTATGAAAGGGTTATAATGTCTGAAATACTCCTGTTAGGTACAAATATGAGTATAAATGCTATTTCAGAAAAGGTTGGATTTTCAGATGTAAAATACTATTATAAGCATTTTAAAAAGTGGTATGGTACCACCCCCTTGGAACATAAAAAGCGCTGTATGGAATATATGGAAAAAGGAACTTGTGTTACCAGGCTTAGTATGTGGGATATTAAGGATTTGTTGGAGGACTTTATCAGGAATTTTATACTTAAGGAATATGCCCAAAATAACATTTGGAACACCAGCTACCTATTTGACAATTTTGTAAATTTAAAGTATCTGTATAAACTGGATAAAAAAATTCCCCAAAGGGGTTCCAGGAATGCTGTTGTCAATATTCTTGATCCTGCTAATTTTAAGGAAATAGGGGATAAGGTATTTTTTAACTGGCAAAATATTGACATGCTGGTAAACTTCAGTGAAACTTCAGAATTTAATCTTGATATAAAAATAGATTGTAAATTATTAGATGAAAAATTGTATGAAAAGGCCATAAATACATTTTTAGATTCATGTCTGCTACGATATAGATTGGTTACTATGGAAAAATGGAAATTCCTAATTACCTACAATAGTGAAGATACTTATTATGTTGCCAATACCGTCGGGGATATAATAAATGAAAGGGTACCAAAGGCCAGTGTAACTTACTTCTTTGAAATTTAGGCATAAAAAAACAAGACTCATGGTCTTGTTTTTTTATGATATCTTAATTTGCTTATTGTCATCGCATATGGTAATTTCTACTGTTTCAGTTAGTATGTCTGTATAAGTATAGGACACTCTCCTTACACAATCATATTGGTTTGAGATCTTTACCACAAACAAGCTGGGATAAGCTTCTTCTAGTATGCCTTCTTTGATTGTCGTCTTCTTCCTTCCCTTATTAGCCTTAAGAATTACCTTCTTTCCTATACAATCCTCTACGTTTTTGCGAATTCTGTCCAAGCTGTTTTTTTCTAACAATAGAATCACCTTCCATTTTTTATTCCCTTACAGGGCCTTAGAAGGAGTGCAAATGAACACTCATGTCCTTATTATAACATAAAGGGAAGGTGTTGTCAAATATGAAATATAATATTATACTATGAATATTTTTGTTTGTCAATCATTCTAATAAAAAAGTATTAAATAAAATAGCTAGAAATACCCTTTGATATACATAAAGCTATTTTATCTATATATTTTTGGTCTTTAAATTTAATTTCTTCATCCTTATTGGATAAAAAGCCAACTTCTACCATTAAGGCACTGGCCCCAATGCCCCTAAACAAATAAAAATTTCCTTCCTTTACTCCCCTGGTTGGGATATCCATTTCCTTAAGATTTTTTTCAATTAAAAGGCCTATTTTTTGACTTTCTATGTCATTTCTAAAGTGGAACATTTCAACGCCCTTAAGGTTTGAATTAGAATAGTAATCCATATGGATGCTTATAAAAAAATGGGGATTTATATTATTGACCCTTTCTATTCTTTCACTAGCCAATACCTTCTCATCACCATTCCTGGTTAAAAATACCTTACATCCTAATTCTTCAAGGCACTCCTTTAATTTTAAAGAAAGATTGTATACTATATCCTTTTCCAGCAGGCCTAAATAGTCTCCCTTGTATCCATGGTCCTCTCCTCCATGGCCTGGATCCAGGGCAATTATTTTCCCATTCAATGGCTTTTCCCCGGTCGGAAGGCTCCCCTTTTCTATTTCTACTCCTGTATAATAATATTTTATAATCTCCTCAAAGGAATGGCCTTCTTCTGCCATTTTATTGGCACCATAAAGACATAAACCCATTCCATGCCCCTTGCCCTTGGATATAAATTTAAGCCCAGTTGGCCAGATTATAAACCTTGTAGAATCCAAATCTAAAAGCTCCATTAATTCTTTTCCTGAAATTATATCATTGCCTATTTTTAAATATTCTACCCTTCCATATTCATCCCTTTTAATCTCCTCCATAAGCCCTTTAATCTCTATATCTTCCATTGTATAATGTGGAAATTTCTTTCTGATACGCTCTTGAATTTCTTCTATGGAAAGGCTCTTTTCATTTTGCCAGTAAGGGGAGTTTTGGCAGTATTTACATAGGACCCTTCGTAAATAGAGGACTGGATTGCCAGTAACATTTTCTGAATTCTCCGTACTGCCTCCACAAGCTAGATGGTATTTGGCATCTATAAGTTTCCCCTTATAGGTAATTACCATGCCTTCTGTTTCCCTTACAGCCCTTTTTACCTCTTCTATATGATTGGATTGACCTGAATTATAGTTCTTATTGACTTCTACACTTTCATCTACACCCCTTGCAATATTGGTCCTGATAACTACTGCTAGGGCCTTTAAGGCTTCTATATGAAAATTTGAATTGTATTCTGAACTTAGTAAAAGACTAACCTTGTCTTCCAGGGGCGCAGCTCCCTTCTTCATATTTACCCCCTCCAAATACCGTATTAATACATATTATGAAATAATATAGTAATAAGTGTGGTGAATTTCATAAATAACTAAGGGAAAGATTTTTGAAGAATGTGCCTATACACAAAAATACACAATAAAAAAGAGAGCTAGATTTAATTCTAGCTCCCTTTTTTATAATCCTAGAAGTGCAGATGCTATGGCAAAGTAGACTATTAAGCTTAAAGCATCTACAATAGTTGTAATTAGAGGTCCTGCCATAATAGCTGGGTCCAGTCCTATTTTTTTAGCTATTATAGGTAAAGAACCTCCTACAAGCTTAGCAGAAACAACAGTCACTATTGTAGTTAATGATATTATGACAGCTATTGTAAAGGCTACCTTTTCAATAACAATCAGCCTCAATAAATTTATTAAGGAAAGAATTACTCCAACTATAATGCTGATTCTAAACTCCTTCCATAATACTTTATACCAGTCAGAAATACTTATTTCACCAGTAGCCAATCCTCTTATAATTAAAGTAGAAGATTGATTGCCTGAATTTCCTCCAGTATCCATCAGCATAGGTATAAAGGCACTGAGGATAACAACTGAGGACAATAAGCTTTCAAATTTAAGCATAATTCTTCCTGTAAAGGTTGCAGAAATCATCAATACTAGAAGCCATGGCAACCTATGTCTGGCTAAAGTAAACACTCCTGTATCTAAATATGCCTCCTCTGAAGGAGCCATGGCTGCCATCTTTTGAAAGTCTTCTGTTGCTTCCTGTTCCATAACATCCATAATATCGTCTACAGTTATAATTCCTGTAAGCCTGTTTTCCTTATCCACAACAGGCAAGGCTAAAAATCCATACTTTATAAAGACATTTGCCACACTTTCCTGATGATCATGGGTATGGACGTATATTACATCTGTATTCATTATATCTTTTATAGTGTCATCTTCATCACTAATGACTAACTTTCTTAAAGACACAATGCCTTCCAATTTTCTATTTTTATCTGTTACATAACAGGTATAGACGGTCTCCTTGTCAAGGCCTGTTTCCTTTATATGCCTTAGGGCATCCTTAACAGTCATTTCCTTTTTAAGTTCCACATATTCTATGGTCATTATGCTGCCTGCTGAATCAGGAGGATACTTTAGGAATTGATTTATTAAGCTCCTTTCCTCCTCCTTTGCATGGGAAAGTATCTTCTTCACCACGTTGGCAGGCATTTCTTCAATCATATCTATCATGTCATCAAAATACAATTCGTTAATAATTTCCTTTAATTCCCTATCGGTAATTAGGCCTATTATGTCCCTTTGCTTTTCATAAGAAAAATTAGCAAATACATCTACAGCCAAATCCTTGGAAAGCATCCTAAATATTAAAAGCGAAATGGAAATATCCAAGGGTTCCAGTAGATCTGCCACATCTACAGAATTTAATTTGTCTAATTCCTTCTTTATTGTTATATAGTTTCTTTCCTTGATTAATTTTTCCAATCTTCTTTCATCCATAATAACCCCCCTTAGAAGAACACTAGACGGCAATGACTAGTGTTCTTCGTATTTAATTTTATTTTATTCCTACGCCTGGGTAAAGGCCCCGTATCCACTAATCATCACCCCTTTGTGTTCCTCCTTGAGGAATAGTATTTTCAACATACTTATTTTAACACAAATACCTTTATTTATAAATAAAAAAAAGCTAAAGATTGAAAAACCTTTAGCTTTCTAAGTTTAACAAGTAGATATTCGTCCGTCTGGAATCACAGTAAAACCTCTTCTTAGCCAACTGTTGCTGTAGTCTATGGTAAAGACATTGAAGTTTTCTGCCAATACGTCTTCTACAACAAAAGTAAAGTCATCTACTTTAATTTCAACATCCTCTTCCTTAGGCTCATCCAGAGCCAAACCGAAAGATGGGCCACCTCATCCATAAGCTGCCACATATATTCTTAAAGGTTTATTGTCCTTTCTTAATTCTAATGCCTTTTTTAGTTCTTCCTTAGCCTTTTCAGTAATTTCTATTTTCATAACAATCCTCCCAACAATTTATTTACTTATAATATACCCCATATAGGTATCTTTAATCAAGTATATATTATTAAGTATATATTTTTTTTAAAAAAAATAACCCTCTAACTAAAAGTTAGAGGGTAGCTTACATTGCTCTTCCCGGTATTATCATGTCCACTATACCAATTACTAATGCTCCTATTATAGCACCCCAAACTGATATGTCAAATCCAGGTACTATAAATTTGGTAGCATATAGTATTATTGCGGAAATTATAAAACCGGTTATTCCTCTTCCAAAAGGTGTAGCATTGACTCCTGTAAATCTCTGTACTAAATAGTCCAATACAGCTATGACTACAGCAGCAAGTATTAAGCTCCATAAACTGTCTATAGAAAAACCAGGTGTAAGAAATGCTGTAATTCCTACAACTATTGCAGTTACCAACAGCCTTATTAAAAGCTCTCCTATATTCCAATCATTGGTCCTGTTGGTATTTACCTCCCTATTTCTGTCATTATAATTATTATTATCCATAAGTTCACCTCCTCCTATAAGAATAACCAGTATATGTTTTTTTATACATAAAAAAATATTTTATTTGTAACCTTCTTATGTTATACTTATTACGAATAAGGGTATCATTTTTATAGAAAAGATATTTAGATTAAGGAGGTTTAAAATGGAAATAACAAAGGACACTCTAATTGGTGAAATCATCCGAAACAAACCAGAAGCAATAGATAAGCTACTTAGCTTTGGTCTAGGCTGCATTGGATGTCCAGCTAGCCAAATGGAAAGTTTGGAAGAAGCTGCAATGGTTCACGGTATAGATTTAGATGAGCTTTTAAAGGCATTAAATTCATAATAAATTAAAAATAAAAAACCTCTCTTGAACTTAAGAGAGGTTTTTTATTTATTTGCTTAACAGTTCATCCATTTTGGCCTTGTTAAAGCCTACTATTTCTTCACCATCAATTATAATTACAGGAACTCCCATATGGCCCATCCTCATTAACTCTTTTCTGGCCTCTGGATCAGTTTGTATGTTCTTTTCTACAAAGGGTACTCCTCTTTCATTTAAATAATCCTTTGCAGATACACAATATGGACAAGTATTGCTTGTATAGATAGTTACATCGTGTGCCATCAGAACTCCTCCTTAATGTATTTTCAATTTTATTTTCTATACCTTTTATACCCACATAGGGTATATTTAAACAAGTATTTTTAATTTTTCTGTTCTAACTTCTGTTCTATAATATGCTACCCTGTAAAGTTAAAGATTAATCAATTAATTTGCTTTTTGTTAAATATTATATCCATGTCCAATAATTTTACAATATCATTATTCTGTTGGTATCATAGGATTAATAGGATATATGGTTTCTCCGGTTAAGGGATCTATATAAAGAAGCCAATAGCCTACCCCATCTATGGATTCATACCAGGTATTGAAGCCTGTAATTCCTTTAAAAGGATGTTCATCAATTGTGAACCTTCCTGGTACTGCATATACGTAGTACTTTACCTCCTCTCCCTCCTTATATAAGCCAAAGAGATAGTGGCCGTATTTTAATATTTGGTCCATGCAGGTGGTGGCATTATACAGGAAGGGATATTTATAATTGGCACTAAATAGATAATTATAGTAGGGTAAAAAGCCCCTATTGGCATTGGAGCCATCATCATCTATTCTCCACCAGGTATAGCCGTGTAAATATATTTTAAAGGGCTGTACCTGAGGGAAATATTTAAGTACACTTAGTATATAGTTTGTCATCTGATTTTTATTATTTACCTGCCTCATATATTCTAAGGATTTATAGCTGTGATATTCATAGGAAGACATTGGAGTTTGGTAATCCTTAACTTCTTCGGCTTTTACTTCTTCCTGAGGCTCCCCTTCAGTATATTCAGCTCCTTCTGATTCCTCCCCTTCATCCTCTTCAGCCTTTACCACTTCCTCAGCCTGGTCCAGTTCAACATCTTCCGGGTCTTCTTTTTTACTTTCTTGGAAATAGCCATATTCAGGTGTTACAGGGAAATATTTAGTCAGGTCTTCAGCTTCTTCTACTTCCACAGCTTCCTTCTCTTCTATAATATCCTCTGACACTTCCACCTTATCCATAGGCTCAGCCTCTTCCAACTTTTCCTCTTCCTTCCTTCCAAAAGATTTAATATATTTATCTATTGCCTCATTTCCATCATTAATATAGGCACTTAAAAGTATATTTTCATCCTTCCTGATAAGTATTGCATCTAGTTTTTCCACTGGAAATCCTTTTAATTCCAAATCTCTTAAACTTATATTTATATCAGTTCTTCCCCTGCCCCTTTCATCGGTAAAGATTCTTCCTAAATCTAATTCTTCCACCAGCCCTTCTTTTTCCCTTAATAGATATATCCTATACTCCTCTTCTACTTCACAATTTTCCAAATTTATGCGAACTGTTCCCCTGTTTCCCTTCATTTCTATTCGTCCATGACCTTTAGGCGATATATTAGGAATATTTGTATGGTCATTTTTAAGGATTATGAACTTCCTAAAATATGTAAGATCCCCTGGCATGAAAAAAACCCTCCTTTTTTATCTTTATACAATTATATGTCTAAGGAGGGTATTGTTTGACAAATCTTAATAAAATCTTCAATTTTTAAATTTTCTGCCCTTGCCTTGGGAGATATATTTGATCTTTCCAACAGCTCCTTTACCTGTTCCTTGTCCAGTCCCAACTCCCTGTTAGATAAGGAATTTAGTATTGTTTTCCTCCTTTGGCCAAAGGCGGCTTTTACTATTTTAAAGAAAAGCTTCTTATCTATATCTACAGGCGGCTCTTTCATATTAAGCCTGATTACTGCAGAATCCACCTTTGGTTGAGGCATAAATACAGTTTTAGGTACTGAAAGAAGTATTTCAGGATCTGAATAGAAGTTTACAAAAACTGTTAAGGAACCATATTGCTTATTTCCAGGAGGGGCTACTATTCTTTGGGCTACTTCTTTTTGTACCATTACAGTTATGGATTCAATATTTAAATCCTCTTCTATTAACCTGGCTATTATAGGTGTGGTGACATAATAAGGAAGATTGGCTACAACCTTAATGGGACCTCCATTTAGCTTTTCATCTATTAGGTCATGTATATTGATCTTTAATATATCTCCTTCTACTATTTCCACATTGTCATAATTGGATAGGGTATAGTCTAAAATGGGCAATAAATTTCTGTCTATTTCCACTGCCACAACCTTTTTGGCATTTAAGGCCAGTTCTTCTGTTAAGGTCCCTATACCAGGACCTATTTCCAATACATAGTCATCCTTATTAGCCTGGGACCCCTTTACTATATTTCTTACTATATTGCCATCTATTAGAAAGTTTTGCCCTAAACTCTTTGAAAACTTAAATCCAAATTTGTCTAGTACTTCCCTTATATATTTAGGGGAATAAAGCCTTTTATCATTCATCTTCTTCTATCCTTTCCAATGCCCTTACAAATTCATCCCTTGTAATTCCAAAATTGTTTAGCCTGTTTAAAAACTGCTTTCCATTACAATAGCCTATGCCCAGCAGGTCCCCTAATTTTTCCCTTTTTTCCTTACTGTTTGGTCCACCTACCAGGCCCTCCCTTATTAAATCTTCTTTTGAAAATTCCTGCCTTTTATCAGCAATTACAGGTCTGGCCTTTTTTATGGCCTCCATTATATCTTCCCTAGTGGCATTTTCAACGCCAATATCACCCTTTTTCAAGGCCTTGCCCTGGGGAAGGAAGGCATGCTTGCAATTCTTTATATGCCTGGACAGCTCCTTCCTTATATTTTCACCAGCATGGTCCGGGTCTGTGAGGATTATGATTCCTCTTTTTTCTGCAATTAGCTTTAAATTTTCAATGAATTTTCTATTGTATCCAAAGCCGCCAGTGGCTATAACTTCAGCATCTACTGCACTTTTTACTGCAGCAATATCATCTTTTCCTTCTACTACTATTATTTCCTTTATCATAAAACTTCTCCTTCTTCTTGATTACAGCTAAAACAAATTGTATTTTAAAGAACGGCTCACCCAATTTCAATTATTCTACTTTATACAGGTAAAGAGGATGACCCTGATAAATATTATCAATTGATGCCTTTGTTTTACAGGTCCTTCCCTTCCTTCAGGACCACAGTCCCCTGTCTTATTTTATGTTGAACAATCTTTTTGTATTCTCTGCCGTTTTCCTTGCCAGCTCTTCAAAGGTCATGCCCCTTAGTTCTGCTATGGTTCCTGCCACATATCTTACATAGGCTGGTTCATTCCTTTTCCCCCTATGGGGTTCAGGGGTTAAATAGGGTGAATCTGTTTCAATTAATAGCCTGTCTATTGGTACAACCTTGGCTACTTCCTTAGCCACCCTTGCATTTTTAAAGGTAACAGGGCCTGCCAAGGAAATATAAAAGCCTAGATTAATATATTCCCTAGCCATTTCAACACTGCCTGAATAGCAATGCATTACCCCTTTTAAGGTGCCATCCTGAGCTTCCTTTAATATGTCAAAGGTGTCCTTGGCTGCATCCCTGGAATGGATTATAACAGGTAATCCAACCTCCTTGGCAAGGTCTAATTGTTCTCTAAATCTTTTTCTTTGAATGTCCCTGGGGGAATTATCATAGTAATAATCCAAGCCTATTTCCCCTATGGCCACAACCTTTTCCCTATTGGTAAAGGATCTTAAAAGGTCAATGGTGTTTTCATCCATAGTCTTAGCATCGTGGGGATGAACCCCCACTGCTGCATATACATTTGGATATTTTTCTGCCAGGGCTACAGCCTTAATACTGGAGCCTACATCGGCTCCAGGATTTATTACCAGCTCTATACCTTCTTCTTTCAAGGACTTAATTATCTGATCCCTATCCTTGTCAAATCTTTCATCATCTAAATGTGCATGGCTATCTATTAGCATGATTTCACTCCTTTAAGGCTCCCTAAGATATGGTAGCACCTGAATCTATATCCTCTAAAGTGGATACAAGGGTTAGCTTACCATCCTTTTCGGCAGCCAGTACCATTCCATTGGATTCTTCTCCCCTAAGCTTAATTGGCTTAAGGTTTGTAACTACTACAACCTTCTTACCTACCAGATCTTCTGGAGCATAGTACTCTTTTATGCCTGAAACTATTTGCCTTGTTTCTTCTCCAAGTTTAATTTTTAGTACCAATAGCTTATCTGCCTTTGGATGTTCCTTTACTTCTATTATTTCTGCCACCTTAAGTTTTATTTTATCAAAATCATCTATGGTAATATAATCTTCTTCCTTAGCCATTTTTTTAGTCCTCTCCTCAATTAATTTTTGATTTGCCTCTTCTAATTTTTCCAATTCTTTTTGAATATCTAATCTTGGGAATAAAACCTTTCCTTTTTCCACTTTTGTACCTGCAGGAACTTTGCCCCACACTGTTGCATCATCAAATACTACCTTATCTTTATACCCAATTTGCCTTAATATTTCCCTTGATGTATTTTCCATAAATGGTTTTAGTAAAAAGGCTATAATTCTAATACTTTCTGTCAGATTATACAAAACTGTATCCAATCTATCCTTCCTGTCTTCCTTTGCTAAAATCCATGGTGTAGTTTCATCTATATATTTATTGGTCCTTCTAATGACCTTCCATATTTCCTCCAGAGCCTGGGAAAAATTAAGTTCATCCATGTATTTTTCAACCTTTTCCTTGGCAGATGTAGCCAGGTCTATTAATGAATTATCCACTTCTTCCTCAACAGCTGGGCTTGGAAGTATTCCATCATTATATTTTTCCACCATGGTAACAGTTCTACTTACCAGATTTCCTAAATCGTTTGCCAGGTCTGAATTTAATCTTTGCAGGAATTTTTCCCTGGTAAAGGATCCATCCTGACCAAAGGAAAATTCCCTTAGCAAGAAGTACCTAAAGGCATCTATGCCATAAAGCTCTATTATAGGTTCAGGATATATTACATTGCCCTTTGATTTAGACATCTTATCATCATCAAATAGAATCCAGCCATGGCCAAATACCTTCTTTGGAACCTCAATGCCCAAAGCCATTAGAAGGGCAGGCCATATTATTGTATGGAATCTTACAATTTCCTTTCCAACCAAGTGTACATCTGCTGGCCAGAACTTTTTAAAGTTCTCGTCATTTTCTGTACCATAGCCTAGGGCAGTAATATAACAGGATAGAGCATCAATCCAAACATATACTACATGCTTAGGATCAAAGGGAACCCTAACTCCCCAATCAAAACTGCTTCTTGACACAGATATATCTTCTAAATCCTTTAGGAAATTGTTTATCATTTCATTCCTTCTGGACTCTGGCTCTACAAATTCAGGATGTTCTTCAAATAGCTGAATAAGCCTATCCTTATATTTTGACAATCT
The DNA here is from genome assembly GCA_012735405.1 of Tissierellia bacterium. Lineage (GTDB taxonomy): Bacteria > Bacillota > Clostridia > Tissierellales > Tepidimicrobiaceae > JAAYFE01. Next base: position 14,818 of record JAAYHM010000074.1, read on the forward strand.
GAAAAAGTAGGCTTCCTCCTTGGTCCAGTGAACTTCCCTATTGCAATCCGGACATTTGCCATCTACAAGCTGGCTTTCAGTCCAGAAGGATTCACAGGGTGTACAATACCAGCCTTCATAATGGGACTTATATATATCTCCCTGTTTATATAGTTTTTCAAATATTTTTTGCACTACTTCCTCATGATCCTTGTCTGTAGTCCTTATGAATCTGTCATATTCTATACCTAACATAGCCCACAGCTTCTTTATGTCTGCCACAATCTTATCCACATATTCCTTTGGTTCCATATTGTTTTCTTTAGCCTTTTGTTCTATTTTTTGACCATGCTCATCGGAACCTGTGACAAGGAAAGCTTCGTACCCTTGGGCAATTTTAAATTTTTTCAGGGTATCAGCAGCAACAGTTGTATAGGTATGACCTATATGCAGGTTGTCACTGGGATAATATATAGGGGTTGTAATATAATACTTCTTCATTCCTTTCCCTCCTTTATTTATATGTAACTAAAAAAACCTCCATCCCGCATAGAGACGAAGGTATAAATTTCGTGTTACCACTCTAATTTGTTTAAGCTTCGCAGCTTAAACCTCTGTAGGTTACATACATAACCTTGCACTGGATAACGGGTGCAACCGTTACAGCCTACTTGATTTCAGCTGTAATGTTTAGGGACCATCTTCAGACTAATCCTCATCACTGGTTCTCACCACTCCCAGCTCTCTGTAGAATTAGATTAATCCTACTCTTCCCCTCATTACATTTAGCTTATGTATATTTATATTGGGCTATTTACTTAAACAATATACAAGAAACTTACAATTTTGTCAAGAGCTATCATGTGACCTATTAAGGCCTTAAACATATAATGGTAATAGTTAATAAGTAAAGGAGTGATAATGTGAATCAGGCAAATAATAAATATATGCATCCAGCAGTACCTCCCCTTTATCCAACAGACCCATGTAAAAAAAGGCCCTATATACCCGATCCAATTTTAGACGACCCATATGATGACTACTATAATAATGAACCTATATACTATGAACCAATGCCCTATGATCCCTATGGTCCTTATCCTCATGATCCATACGGCTATTATCCCCATGATCCATATATGGAGGGGCCAATGATGGATCACAGGCTAATGAATTGTATCAGGCTATGTATGAGAATGGGCTGTGGAAGAAGATATAAGGAATACTATGAATAAATTTAATGTCCCTTTTACAGGGACATTTTAATTTGTTACAAAATTTTAATATTTTGACTTACAATTTTATCTAAATTTTCTTCCATTATTTTCCTCTCCCTAAGCTTTCTCCTTTACTACCCTAGGTCTTTTTTTGAATAAAGGGAATATATAGAATATTTTGGGAAATACTATTTTTAGGCATAGGCAATAGCCAAATATTGACATTTATTTGGTAAAAAATGTTAACATTTATTGACAAAGAAAATAGATTTGAATAGAATACTTATAGCTTAAAAATAGGAGGTAAAAAAATGGAAAAAAGTCAGACCCATCGGGTCAAAGCTTTAAAGGTTTTTACTGTCCTCGCAATTTCAGCAACCTTATCTCTAGGAGCCTATATGTTAACTGCAAAGGAGGTTGTATTAACTGTTGATGGAAGGGATGAAGAAATTAGGACATATGCCAATACAATAGAGGAACTCCTAGAGGAAAGAAAAATATTCATAGATGAATACACATATATAAATTATCCTTTGGATACTAAGGTAGAAAATAATATGAATATTATGATAGAGACGTCAAAACCTTATACTATTTCCATGAGGGGTGTGCAAAATGAAATAGTATCAATTTACACCACCGTTGGAGACATACTTAAAGATCAAAATATTGATCTTGACCAAGATGATTATACTTATCCTGACATAGATAAGGAAGTAGCACCAGGAGCAGAAATAACCATTTACAAGGTTGACAAGGTAATTGAGGAAGTAGAGGAAGTCATTCCCTTCCAAAAACTAGTTAGGAAAACTGATGAATTAGATATAGGAAATGAAAGACTGGCACAGGAAGGAGAAAATGGTCTAAAGAAAATTAAAATAGGCAAGACCTATGAAAATGGAAAATTGGTTAAGGAAGAGGTTGTAGAGGAAGTAGTAGTAAAGGAAGCAGTACCTGAAATAGTTGAAAGGGGAACCAGAAATGTAAAGACCTCTTCTAGGGGTTCCTTTAGATACAGCAAGGTAATGACCATGACGGCTACTGCCTATGATTTATCCTATGAAAGTACTGGTAAAAGACCAGGAGATAGGTGGTATGGAATAACAGCTTCTGGAACTAAGGTTAGGCCAGGAGTTGTGGCAGTTGACCCAAATGTTATACCTTTAGGTACAAAGCTTTATGTAGAAAGCCTGGATGGAACTCCAGACTATGGATTCTGTGTAGCCGAGGACACTGGAGGAGCCATTAAGGGCAACAAAATTGACCTCTTCTTCGAAACTGCCGAAGAAGTAAGAAGATTTGGCAGAAGAAAGGTTAGAGTATATATATTAGATAATA
>JAAYHM010000013.1 GCA_012735405.1 Tissierellia bacterium
GCTTCCTGAGGATATACCGGAAAATTTAGCTCTGGCAGTACTGGATGTATGTGGTGCCCCAGCCCAGACAGCAAAGCTGGTTAAACCAGGGGATACAGTTTTAGTTATAGGTGGCACAGGAAAATCAGGCATGCTTTGCTTATATGAAGCTAAGAAAAGGGCAGGGGTCACAGGCCAGGTTATCTGTGTAGGCTCCAGGGATGAGACCATAGAGAGGGTTAAATCATTAAACCTGGCAGATGTATACATAAGGGCCAATGCCACAGACGCTGTAGGCCTAATGGAAAGGGTCCATGAAGTAACCAGGGGCCAAATGGCAGACATAGTAATAAATACTGTAAACATTCAAAATACAGAAATGTCCAGCATACTATGTGCCAAGGATGGTGGCATAGTCTACTTCTTCAGCATGGCAACCAGCTTTACCAAGGCAGCCCTGGGGGCAGAAGGGGTAGGCAAGGATGTAACCATGTTAATAGGCAATGGATATACAAAGGGACATGCAGAAATAGCCCTGCAAATAATGAGGGAAAGCCCTGAGCTAAGAAGGGTATATGAAGAGCTGTACGCTTAAATAAACCAAGGGACGGTTCCCTGTCTTATACATATACTGTAAGACTCAGGGCGACAAAATCACCATACTGTCATCCTGAACTCTTTACACTGTCATCCTGAACGAAGTGAAGGATCTAGTCATTCTGAGCCCCAGGCGAAGAATCTCTGGTACATTATAAATGTCCACTGTAAAAAGGGGGGATAAATGTGAGATCATATAAAGATATTGAACTTTGGAAGGATGTTACGGAAGATGTGTGGAATGACTGGCAGTGGCAGGTTAGAAATAGGATTACAGATGTGGAAACCCTCAGCAGGATCATAAACCTGACTGAGGAAGAAAGGGAGAGTATTGGGAAGGTACTTAATAAATTCAGAATGGGAATCACACCCTATTATGCATCCTTAATGGACCCGGACGACCCACAGGACCCTATTAGAAAACAGGCAGTACCTAGCATAATGGAAACCCACAAAAGCTCTGCAGATTTACTGGATCCACTGGCAGAAAATGAGGATTCTCCAGTACCAGGCCTTACCCACAGATATCCGGATAGGGTACTGTTCCTGATTACAGACCAGTGTGCCATGTACTGCAGACATTGCACCAGGAGAAGATTTGCAGGCCAAAGGGATTCAGAGGCACCAAAGGATAGGATAGACAGGGGCATAGAATATATAAAAAATACTCCACAGGTTAGAGATGTGCTCCTTTCTGGCGGAGATGCCTTTCTGGTATCAGACAGTAAACTGGAATATATTATAAGCCGGCTAAGGGAAATTCCCCATGTGGAAATCATAAGGATAGGAACCCGCACTCCTGTAGTCATGCCCATGAGGATCACAGATAATTTAGTAAATATGCTAAAAAAATACCATCCCATCTGGCTAAATACCCATTTTAACCATCCCAGGGAAGTAACTCCTGAAGCAGCAGAAGCTTGTAGAAAGCTTGCCGATGCCGGTATTCCCCTAGGAAATCAATCGGTCCTATTAAGGGGTATAAATGACTGTCCTAATATAATGAAGGAACTAGTTCACAAGCTGGTAAAAATAAGGGTTAGGCCCTACTACATCTACCAGTGTGACCTGTCCACGGGAATAGAGCATTTCAGAACCAAAGTATCCAAGGGCATAGAAATAATTGAAGCCTTAAGGGGGCATACTTCAGGCTATGCTGTACCCACCTTTGTAGTAGATGCTCCAGGTGGAGGAGGCAAAATACCAGTCATGCCCCAATATGTCATCAGTCAATCACCAACTAAAATAGTTTTGAGAAACTATGAAGGGGTTATCACAACCTATACTGAGCCCCAATATATTGAAGAGGAATGCAATTGCCCAGCCTGCAGGGGAGAAAGGGAGAAGCTGACCACAGGCGTGGCAGAACTGTTGGAAGGTCAGGAAGTAAGGGTAATGGAGCCTAAAAATCTGGCCAGGAAGAAACGCAAAAACCAAATGTAGGTATAAGAGTATTTAAAGGGGGGATTAGGTGCTTATAGATAAAATATACGGCAAATATAAAATAGTATCCATAGTAGGCATGGCAAAAAACAGTGGAAAGACTGTAACCTTGAACCATCTCATAAATGAAGCCAGGAATCTGGGCCTTAATATTGGAATACTGTCAACAGGCAGGGACGGAGAACAGTTGGATCTGGTAACTGAAACAGAAAAGCCTAAGATATATGTGGAGGAAGGAAGCCTTGTAGCAACAAGCTCCTACTTGCTGCACTTAAGTACAGCTACAGTGGAAATACTAGAGGTAACAGGCTACAGAACCCCCTTAGGAAATATATTGATTGGAAGGGTAAAAGTAAGTGGATATATACAGGTATCAGGACCTCAAGGGGCTAAGGACATAAGGGACACATCCAATAGGCTCCTTGAGCTAGGAGCAGATATGGTAATTATAGATGGGGCTATAGACAGGAAGTCTTCTGCAGCTCCATCTATTTCTCAAGCCACTATTCTATCTACAGGGGCTGTTGTCAGTAGGGATATGGAGAGGGTAATTGAAGAAACGGCCCATTTAGCAAATCTATTTAAGCTTCCTGCCATAGAGGATACCGGTGAAAGAAAGATTATAGAAGATCTTATAAGCAAGGGGCAGGTAGCCATAGTGGATAGGGATTTAGATGTAGAGGTACTTAACATCAAAAGCGCCTTAACCGGTGGCAGTATTATAGGGGAAAATATAAGGGACGATTCAAAGTACATAATAATTCCAGGCTCCCTTATAAACAAGACCCTTTTGGATATTATGGAAAGAACTGATAAATACAAAAATGTAGATATTGTTATATCTGATGGGACTAAGGTATTCATAGGACCAGGGGATTGGATAAGGCACCAGAGAAGGGGAGTAAGTGTCAAGGTGCTAAACCCCATAAACCTAGTAGCCATAACCCTAAATCCCTATGCACCACAGGGCTACCACTTTGATCCTGAAGACTTTCTTACCCGAATGAGGCATTTTATAAGGGATATTCCAGTTCTGGATCTTATGTTGGGGGGTGTGTTAAATGGAATTTATGGATAGGTGTACCTTTGATTCCCTGGATTTTCAATACATACTGGACAAAATAGATGTGAAAACCCCCTATGGTCAAATATACAAGAAGAAAATAAGGGCCTTTCTACCAGGAGAGGAGGAGCTTTTAAGGGAAGAATTAAATAAAATTGAAAGGCTATTATCCCATATTGATGATGAATTCATAGGAGATATTAACTACATATTCCACAATATAAAGGATATAAAAAATTCCATAGAAAGAGCATCAGAAGGCATTAGCTTAACAGAGCTGGAGCTTTTTGAGATAAAAAGCTTCCTATTTTCCCTTAAGGGTTTGGAAAGACTCCTTAAGGAGAGAAAAATAAAGGACTATAATATAAGGGCCCTTGAAGAACTGGAAGAAATGTTGGATCCGGAAAATACAGGCATATGTACCTTTTATATATATGATGGCTATTCAGAAGAATTAAGGAGAATAAGAAAGGACATAAGGGATGCCCAAGCAGAATTACAGGCTGAAAAAAGATATCTTAAAGAAAAAATAGAAGATGAAGTAAATGTAAAGTTAAGTTCCGATGGAACCATTACAATACCTAAATATAAAGTAAACTTAATCAAAAGGATAAAGGCCAATCCAAATTTAGTCTATAGATCTGAAAACTACCTGTATGTTAAGTATTCCCTCAAAAAAACCGAGTCCATGATAATACTTGAAAACAAGCTTTCAATCCTAAAGAAAAAAGAGGAAAGGGAAGAGGAAAAAGTAAGGAGGTTCCTTACTAATAAGGTAAAGGATTACAGTAGAGATCTTTGGCAAAATATATCCGGCATTGGAAGGCTTGACCTTATACTGGCTAAGGCTAAACTAGCCAGGGACCTTAAGGGAGTAAAGCCAAATATAGTTTCCCGCCATGTACTCCATATAAAGAGGGGAAGGCATCCTAAAATAGAGGAGATTTTAAATAAAAAAGGCTTAAAGTTTACCCCCATATCCGTAAATTTAAAGGAAGGGGTTACTGTAATTACTGGAGCCAATATGGGTGGCAAGACTGTCAGTCTAAAGCTAATAGGCCTATTGGTCTCCATGGCACAGCATGGACTATTTGTACCTGCTGAAGAGATGACCCTAGGCCTTAATAGCTTTATTAAATCCTCCATGGGAGATTTCCAATCCATAGACAGGGGCTTAAGCACCTTTGGAAGTGAAATAGTCCGCATAAAGGAAGCCACAGACCTATGCCATAAAAAGGGTCTTATATTAATGGACGAACTGGCAAAGGGCACCAATCCAAGGGAAGGCTACGCCATATCAAAGGCCCTGGTTGAGTATTTTAAGGACAAAAACTCCATCACCATCATGACAACCCATTATGACAATATAGTGGATAAAGATGTACTCCATTTGCAGGTGGCAGGTTTATCCAATATAGATTTTAATGAACTGGAAAAGAGACTAATGAGCACCTCTGAAAGGCTGGACATCCTAAACTCCCTAATGAACCATGAACTTATAGAGGCAAAAGAAAGCTCCCAGGTACCACAGGATGCTATAAATATAGCCAAGATATTGGGCTTAAAGGCTGAGATAATAGACCTGGCCCAACAGTACCTGAGATAAGACAAAGGTACCCTTGTACTTGTTGTCATTTTGAACCTGGTTAAGAATATCAGGCTCTATAGATTTGACAGATAAAAGAAAGGTGGTGTAAAATGACCAAACTAAACCTGGACCCAAAACTAATCCAAAGCTCAAGGAATTCTGCCAAAAAAATAGCGGAGGATGTACAAAAATTTATAGACCTGCATACTACCACATCTACAGAAAGAGCCATAGTAAGGCTCCTAGGTGTAGATGGTGTTGATGATATGGACAGGCCCCTTCCAAATGTATTGATAGACAACATAAAGGAAGGAAAGGGGCTGGAAAGGGGCATATCCTACTGGCTGGGGAATGCCATGGTCCAAACTGGCTTAAGCCCTCAGCAGATAGCAGAAAGGGTATCAAGAAAGGAACTGGACCTTTTACGCCTGCCTGCAGCCAGAGAAGAAAAAATAAGGGAAACCATATATGCCCTGGCAGAGGAGGCTGTTGAAAAAATAGTCAGGAACAGGGAAAAGAGGGAGGAACTTATATCTATCCTTGGAGAGGGTACAGAGCCCTATTTATACGTCATAGTTGCCACAGGAAACATATATGAAGATGTGAAGCAGGCCAAATCTGCTGCCCACCAGGGTGCAGACATAATAGCAGTTATTAGGACAACAGGCCAAAGCCTGCTGGACTATGTGCCCTATGGCCCAACTACAGAAGGCTTTGGAGGAACCTATGCAACCCAGGAAAACTTTAGAATCATGAGGCAGGCCCTGGATGAAGCAGGCCAGGAAGTAGGCAGATACATACGCCTTTGTAACTATTGCTCCGGCCTATGCATGCCTGAAATAGCAGCCATGGGAGCCATGGAAAGGCTGGACATGATGCTAAATGATGCCCTGTATGGAATATTATTCAGGGATATAAACATGCAAAGAACCCTGGTAGATCAATTTTTCTCCAGAGTAATTAATGGCTTTGCAGGTATTATTATAAATACGGGGGAGGACAACTACCTGACAACAGCCGATGCAGTAGAAGAAGCCCATACAGTACTGGCCTCCCAATTCATAAATGAACAACTTGCCCTTAAGGCAGGCCTAGAGGAGGAACAAATAGGCCTGGGCCATGCCTTTGAAATGGATCCGGATATAGAAAATGGCTTTTTGTTGGAGCTGGCCCAGGCTCAAATGGCAAGGGAGATATTCCCCAATTCACCGCTAAAATACATGCCTCCAACCAAATACATGACCGGCAATATATTTAAGGGATACTTGCAAAATGCCATGTTCAACCTTGCCTCCATTATGACCAGGCAGGGTATCCAACTGCTTGGCATGCTAACAGAGGCTATCCATACCCCTCATATACATGACAGATACTTAGCCATTGAAAATGCCAAATACATATTTAACAATGCAAGGAATTTAGGGGATGAAATCACCTTCAAGGAAGGGGGCCTAATCCAGACCAGGGCCCAGGAGGTACTGAAAAGAGCAGAAGGCTTGCTAAAGGAAATAGAAAAGGAAGGCCTCTTTTCCACCATAGAAAAGGGTAAATTTGGAGGGGTAAAAAGGGCCAAAAATGGAGGCAAGGGCTTAGATGGAGTAGTTAAAAAGGATTCTGGCTATTTTAATCCCTTTATTGACCTAATGCTGGGAGGTGAAGGCCATGGTGGATCTCACAAGGGTTAAGCCCTATGGGGACACCCTAAATGATGGCATGGTACAGCTTAGCTTTACCCTGCCCCTACCCTATGGAGAGGAGGCAAAGGAGGCAGCCCGCCAGTTAGTTATGAAAATGGGAATTAAAGAGCCTTCTGTAGTATACTCAAAGGATCTGGCAGGCTTTACCTATTTTATAGTCTATGGAAGGGCTGTTCATACTGTAGACTACACCAAAATAAAGGTGCCAAAGGTAGAAGTGGATACAATGACCAAGGAAGAGGTAGAGGAATATATAAGGGAAAATATAAAAAGAAATATAGTTGTAGTAGGGGCCTGCACTGGTACAGATGCCCATACTGTAGGCATAGATGCCATTATGAATATGAAGGGCTATGCTGGCCACTTTGGACTGGAAAGATACGAAGGCATTGAAGCCCACAATTTAGGAAGCCAGGTTCCCAATGAAGAACTGGTAGCCAAGGCCCTGGAAGTAGATGCAGATGCAATACTGGTATCCCAGGTTGTAACTGAAAAAAATGCACATATTCCAAACCTTACAGAGCTGGTGGAATTACTGGAGGCAGAGGGCATAAGGGACAAACTGGTACTTGTCTGTGGTGGACCC